>JBEGVK010000107.1:0-11492 GCA_041178405.1 Actinomycetota bacterium
AACAGCGCACCGCCGGGGATGAGCACGGGATACAGGCTGTCGGTGATCTTCGGCTTGCCCGCAGCGATCATCGACCCCCACGTGCTGGTGGGCGGGGCCACGGACAGGTTGAGGTAGGCGAGGCCGCCCTCTGCGACCACGGCACCGGCCACGGCGACGATCATCATCGACAGCAGCGTCGGCACGACGTTCGGCAGCACCTCGCGGCGCATGACGCGGGCGTTGCTGGCGCCGAGCGAGCGTGCGGCGAGCACGAAGTCGCGATTGGCGATGGAGAGAGTGAGTGCCCTCACGATGCGGATCGTGGGTCCGAGGTAGATGAGGGCGATGGCGAGCACCACGGTGAGCAGGCCTCGGCTGTCGGTGAAGGCGACGATCGACGCTGCGAGCAGCATCGTGGGAAATGCCATCAGCACATCGGCCGAGAACAGCGACACCTGCTCGAACGAACGCCGCCGATATCCGGCGACCAGCCCGATGAAACCGCCGACCACCGACGACAGCAGCACGGCAGAGATGCCCACCGTGATGCTCACTCGTGCGCCGTGCACGGTGCGCGACAGCAGGTCGCGGCCGAGCTGATCGGTGCCGAGCAGGTTCTGCCCCGTGGGGATGCTGAGCGGGATGCCGGCGCGCGTGTCGGCTGGGTCGTAGAGCGGGAGCACGTCGGCGAGCAGCGCGCCGCCGGCGAGCAGCACGAGCCAGCCGGCAGCGATCCACACAACAGGCCCATAGCCGCGACGCGGCCGATCGTCGGCGAGGGGCGCGTCGTGGCCGCTCACCGTGCTGCCGCCGAGCGGATCCGCGGGTCGATGACCCCGTGGAGGAGGTCGACGGCGAAGTTCACGATGACGAAGCCCACGGTGAGCACCACGACAGCGCCCTGCAGCGCCATGAAGTCGCGGTTGCTGATCGCGTCGATCGTGAATCGGCCGAGGCCGGGCAGGGCGAAGATCGACTCGACGAGCACCGTGCCGCCGATCATGCGCCCGAGCGTGATGCCGGCGAGTGTGACGACACCGATCGACGACGGCCGCAGCGCATGGCGAAGCACGATCCGCTTCGTCGGGTTGCCCTTGGCGCGGGCGAACCACACGAAGTCCTGGTCGAAGGTGTTGATGAGGTCGGTACGCAGCACGCGGGCATAGAGGGCCACCGGCTCGAGGCCGAGTGCGAGCGCGGGCAGGAGCAGCGACTTCAGGTTTCCGAAGGGGCTCTCCGACAGCGGCACGTAGCCGGTGGTGTCGAACCACCCGAGCTGGACGGCGAACACTGCGATGAGCGCAATGGCAACGAGGTAGCCGGGCGTGGCGATGAGTCCGAGCTGCACGGCGCTGATGGCGCGGTCGAGCCACGACCCGGGTCGAAGTGCGCCGAAGATGGCCATCGGCACCGCGAGCGCCAAGGCGATCAGCTGCGAGAGCACGACCAGTTGCAGTGTCACGCCGAGCCGCTCGCCCAGTGCCTCGGCGATGGGCTGGCGTGTGCGGTAGCTCTGGCCGAGATCGCCGGTGACGGCATCGCCGACCCAGCGGGCGTACCGGACTGGAAGCGGATCGTCGAGGCGCAGTTCGGCGCGGACGGCTGCGCGGTCGTCCTCGGTGGCGTTCGCGCCGAGCACGGTGGTGACCATGTCGCCCGGGAGCAGGCTGATCATGGCGAATGACGCAGCCGTCACGGCGAGCAGCACCGCGACGAGTCGCAGCAGCCGGACGCCGAGCGGTCTCACTGCAGCAGCCAGACGTCCTTGAGGAAGAACCGTCCGCCGGTGATCGACTGGCCAGCCGAGCCGTCAGGCAGCAGGAAGCCGCCCATGCCCAGCACCGTCGGCGGCGTGATCACGGCGAACTGGTTGGTGCCGGTCCAGATGTAGGGCACGTTCTCGCCGAGGATCTGCTGCACGATCGCATACTGCTCCTTGCGGGCCTCGGGATCGGTGAGGCGGCGGCCTTCGTCGAGTGCGGCGTCCATCTCGGGCGTGCTGAAGCCTGCGAGGTTGAGGCCGGTGCCCGAGTGGAAGTCGCCGTAGTCGGCGTCGGGATCTCCGCCGCCGACGCCGCCCCACAGGATCACCTGGTACTCGCCGGCGATCACGGCGGCGATGTTCTCTCCCTGGGCGCGCGAGACGATGTTGGCGGTGACGCCGATCTCGGCCCACATCGACTGGAACAGCTCCTGGTAGCTGGTGATGAACGGGTCCTGGCCGCCTGCGAACTCGATCTCGACGGGCGTGCCCTTCTCGGCGACGTACTCGTCGATGAGCGCCTTGGCGCCAGCCGGGTCGTACTCGGGGTAGTTGCTCTCGGCGAACCAGAACGAGGAGGCCGCGTACGGGCCGGTGAGCTTCTGCTTCACGCCGGTTGCATCGAGGTAGTCGTAGAGGCGGTCGATGTCGACCGACATGGCGAGGGCGCGACGCACACGCACGTCGTCGAGCGGGGCCTTGCGGGTGTTGAGCATCACCATGTCGGGCTCGCTCGGCGCGCCGATCGTGACGGTGAGGTCGCCCGCCGCCTGCTGCTCGAGGTAGGCGGTGATATCGGAGGTGTCGGCGGTGTAGTACACGTCGATGTCGCCGGCGTCGAAGGCGGCCTTGCGACTCGTCGAGTCGGGGATCGGGCGGAACTCGACGGTGTCGAGCCATGCCGGTGCCTGCCAGTAGCCGTCGAAGCGCTCGACGGTGAGGTGGTCGTCGGGCACCCATTCCACGAACTTGAACGGGCCGGTGCCGATGGGTGCTCGTCCACCCTGGGGGTCGGCGAGCATCGCCGGGGCGGCCATGTAGCCGACCTGGGTGCCGATGTCGCCGGTGAGCGAGTTGGGGAAGGTCGACCAGGGTGCGGACATCGTGAGCTCGAGGGTGAGCGGGTCGACGACCGTCATCGACGCCAGCAGCTGCAACTGCGAGCTGTAGGCGGGGCTTGCCTGCACGGCGGCGAAGTTGAGGCGGACGGCCTCTGCGTCGAGCGCCTCGCCGTTGTGGAACTCGATGCCGTCGCGAAGGGTGATGGTCCAGACGGTGGCATCGGCGTTGGCCTCGATCGACTCAGCGAGGTAGGGCACGACCTTGCCGGCGGCGTCGTACGACGCAAGCGAGTCGAAGATCGCCTTGGCGACGACGTGGCCGCCGTTGCCCCACGGGTCGACGTGCGGGTGGTAGCCGGGCGACTCTGCGTCGAGGCCGACGATGAGCGAGCCTCCGCTGACGGGGTTGAGCGACGGGTCGACGGTGGTGGAGGGATTCGTGAACACCGGCGCCTCGGTGGTGCCCGGCGCCATGGCCACCGTAGTGGTGGCGGCGTTCGGGTCGTTGCCGCCGCACGCGGCGATCGACGCCAGTGCGGCCAGACCGGCGAGGCCGATGAGGCGACGGCGGCTGAGCGGCGCCGGCGACGACGTGCCGGCCGTGCTGCGAACGTGACTGCGACCCATGTGAGGACCCCCCAACTGTGCGCGCCCGCCGTGCGGGACGGGGTGATTATTGCACGCTGTACAAGTAGCCCGCACACCGAGTGGCGGTGGACTCGGGGGGCAGGCGGGCCGGCTGCTCAGCTGGCGCGCACGGCGCGCAGCACGTCGACGTCGCCCTCCCGCACCGACAGTTCCGATGCCAGCCCGTCGGGTCCGAAGGTCACGTGCGTCTCGAACGGGCCGGTCTGGCTGAAGAGCACGCCGTGCACGTCGCAGAACACCTCCTGGACGCCGAAGCGCAGGCCGGGCACCTCGTTGAACAGCCGCCCGCCCTCGGCCCACACGCGGATGAGCGGCATCTCGATGCCGGCGACGATGCGGTACTCGCCTGCGTAGCGCTGCAGGTCGGTATCGGTGAGGGTGGCGAGCTGCTTGGGCTCGGGCATGTAGCCGGGCCAGTCGTAGGCGGCGGCGATGCCGTTGAGCACCTCGCGGAACAGCAGCAGTCCCGACGTGGCATTGGTGAGCACGACCGCTCCATCGCCCGACTCGAGGTAGAGGTCGGTCTCGCTCTGGTAGCCGTCGTTCGAGCCGCCGTGGTTGATGCGGTGCGTGGCGCTGTCGCCGAGTACCCGGAAGCCGAGGCCGAACGCACTGCGGTCGTGACGGGTCACCATTTCGCCGGCGAGCGACCTGCCCAGCACTGCGCTGGCCTCGCCGCGGACGGCAGCGCGTATGGCGAGCAGGAAGGTGGCGTAGTCGCGCGCAGTGCTGAAGAGGCCGCCTGCCGCCTTCTCGGGCGAGAGCATCCATCCGCCCGGTGCTGGCCGTCCGCTGTCGCCGTGCCCCGACGCGACATCGTGCTGGAGCGACGTCGGCAGCGGATGGCGATACGTGCTGCGGGTCATCCCGAGCGGACCGAACACCGTCTCGTCGGCGATGTCGGCGAAGTCGCGGCCGAGCACGTCCTCGACGACGAGCTGCGCGATCAGATAGCCGCCGCCTGAGTACCGGTTGGTGCCGTCGTAGGGGCGGTCGACCACGACTGCGGGCATCTTCGACGGCGGACGGCCGTCGAGCAGGTCGAGCACGGTCGGCACCGGTGAGCCATCGCGCGGCACGACGCCCCATCCGTTCACTGTGAGGCCTGCCGTGTGGCTGAGGCACCGGCGCAGCGTCACGGGGTGCGATGCCGTGAGGTCGTTGTCGGGCACCTGCCACCGCTGCAGGTAGCGGTTGACGGGAACATCGAGGTCGAGCACGCCACGCTCCACCTGCTGCAGCACCACGAGCGCGGCGAGCGGCTTGCTGCACGAGGCAACCATGTAGATGGTGTCCGGCCCGCACGGATCCAGCGAGCGGTGCTCGCCGTCGCTCGGCCGAACGTCGGCGTCGAGGTGTCCGTAGCCACCCACCCAGTCGATGTGCCCGTCCCTCATCACGGCGATCGACGTGCCGGGACAGCGGTAGTGGGCGAGTCGCTCGCCGATCGTCCATTCGGTGTCGCGGCCGGCAATTCGCACGATGGGCAGCAGTCCGTGCTCGACGCGCTGGCGGCGTGCTGCCGCATCGTGGCTGGATCCTGCGGTCATGGGCCCTCCCGTCGGCACCGGTGCGCTGGCAGCACTACTCTTGCACACTGTTCAAGAAGCGGGCGAGGGCAGGTGCGGACACCCGTGCACTGCGTGCCACGATCGGCGAAGGCGTCGACGAAGGAGTAGGCGGTGACGGATCACCGGCACGGGCAGCACGGACTGGCCCGCATGAACGAGCGGGCGCTCGAAGCACTCGGCCCGTGGCGGATCGAGCACGTCATCCTCGATGTCGGACTTCCCAGCGATCCCGTCGGCGATCGCGATGCCGCTGAGCCTGCGGGCCGACTCGCGGTCACGGCGACATCGACGGCGGTGCCGGTCGGCGAGGGTCCGCCCGAGGTGCTGGTCCTCGATGGCCGCGGACTCGAACTGCGGTCGGTATCGGTCGACGGCCGCCGACTCGGCGACGACGAGTACTCGGTCGACGAGCGGGCGCTCACCATTCCGGCGGCGGTCCTGGCAGCATCGCCCGGCGCGGCCGGCCGCCGCTGGACGATCGAAGTCGTCACCACGGCGCCGCTCGGAGGACCCGCCGACCCCGGCATTACCTGCCGGCCGGGAATGGTGAGCACGACACTCGAGCCGCAGGGATTCCGGCGCATCACCTACTTCATCGACCGCCCGTCGAACCGTGCCACGTTCGACGTCACCCTTGCCGGCGACCCTTCGCTGTACCCATACCTGCGCAGCAACGGCGACCGTGTCGGCAGCGGCGTGCATCCCGACGGCCGCCGCTGGGAGCGATTCGCCGACCCTGTGCCGAAGCCGTCATACCTGTTCGCAATGGTGGCAGGCGACCTCGTCACCACGTCGCGGCCGCACACGACACGCTCGGGACGATCGATCACGCTGACGGTCGCTGCGCCACCCGACCAGATTGCCGGGGCCGACTTTGCACTCGACGTGCTCGAGCGGGCCATGTCGTTCGACGAAGCGCATGGCGCGATCGAGCACGACCTCGACGAGCTCGTGTTCGTGTCGGTGCCCGCGTATCCGGATGCCACCGAGTACCACGGACTGATGTTCTTCGAGTCGTCGCTGCTGATTGCCGATCCCCGCGGCGTCACCGACGACGACCTGCTGCTGATCGCTGCGAACGTGGCCCACGAGTACGGACACCACGTGCGCGGCAACCGCGTCACGGTGCGGTCGTGGGGCCAGCTGACGCTGAAGGAAGGGCTCACCGTGCTGATGGGCCAGAACGACGTGCGCGCCGACATGCTCGGCCCGGCGGCGCGCATCCTCGACGTGCTCGACCTGCGACGCCTGCAGTTTCCCGAGGAGCTCACCATCGGCGCCCCGCCCGTACGCGGCGGCCTGTCGGGCACGGGCGACGTCGCCGACCCTGCGGCGCTGTACAACCGCACCACGTACCTCAAGGGTGCCGAGGTGTTCGGGATGCTGCGCACGGTGCTCGGTCCGACGAGATGGCTCGACTCGTTCAACGAGTTCGTGCGCCGGTTCGACCTCGCCGCCGCCGGCGTCGACGACTTCCTCGATGTCGTCCGTGAGCGCGCCGGTGACGGCGTGCTGTCCGGTGGCGAGCCGATCTCGACGGCGATCGACGGCATTGCCACGTGGTTCACCGTGCCGGGCCGGCCGGCCATCTCCGTCGACATCGAGCGCGGCGATGACCAGGATGAGGCGCTCGTGCGCGTGCGGCGCCGTGACGCTGGGGTAGCCGATGTGTCGCGCCATGTGTCGATGCCGCTGGTCATCGCCGCACGTGATGCGGGCGGTCGCCGGCTGTCGCTGGCGGCCGATGATGCACCGCCCGCCGACGAGCACCTCGTGATGCTCCACGGCAGCGAACGGTCGATCATGCTCCGCGGGGCTGGCGCGCGAGATGCGGTCGTGTCGGCGTTGCGTCGCTTCTCGGCACCGGTCGACCTCGCCGTCGACTCGTCGAACGATCACCTTGCCGTGCTGGTGCTGCACGATGACGACCCGTTCACGAGGTGGTGGTCGGCAGAGGAACTGAAGATCCGGTTCGTCGATGCCCACCGCGCCGGCCGGCAGTCCGACGCCGAGTCGGCGATGAGCGCCCTGGTCGGCTGTCTGGCGCAGGCGCTCGACGACGACGCCGTCGTGGGCGATCCGCTGCTGGCGGCGCAGTTGCTGGCGGCTCCCGACGAGTTCATGCTCGGCGACCGCGACGAGGTGATCGACGTCGATGGTGTGGCATCGGGCCTTGCCGCCCTGAACGCAAGGATCGGTGCTGCGCTGCACGACCGTCTACTCGGTATCGCCGAGCGCCTGCGCTCGTCGCCCGGCAGCACCGACGCTGCCGGTATCGCCCGACGGTGGCTCGTCGAGCCGGCACTTGCGCCACTGCTGGCATCGGGGAGCGACGAGGCGTTCTCGCTGGCGGCATCGATGACGGCATGTCCGGATCACACCGTTGCGATGAGGTCGCTGGCACAACTCCTCCACCACGACGCATCCCCTGCCGACGATCTCATCGCAGCCACCTTCGAGCGCTGGCGGCATGCACCGAAGCTCGTCGACCGGTGGCTGCGCGCCCAGTCGGGGGCACGGCGCAGCGACACGATCCAGCGCGTGTCGGCGCTCGCTGCGGGTCCGCTGTACGACCGAGGCGACCGTGCCCGGGTGATGGCGGTGTGGTTCCCGTTCGCCACGCGCAACCGCAGCGTCTTCCACCATCCGTCAGGAGACGGCTACCGGATCTTCGTCGATGCGCTCGGGCCGCTGCTGGCCGAGAACGCAGGGCTTGCCGTGCGACTCGTCGGCGACCTGCTGCAGTTCAAGCGATTCGACGAGCACCGCTCTGGCCTGCTGCGGGCCGAGCTCGAGCGGATGGCTGGCATGCCGGGCCTGCCCGACTTCGCCGTCGGCATCCTCGGCCACCTGCTGTCGAGCTGAGGCGGCGGCGCCACCTGGTCGCGCTGGCGGCCGGTCGGGGGTGGTTCCGGGGAGAGGATTCGAACCTCTATACGCAGATCCAAAATCTGCTGTCCTGCCATTGAACGACCCCGGAGCGGACGGTGCCGAGGCTATCGGTCGCCCGCAAATGGCTGGGGCGCCGGCGGGCGCAGCGAGGTGGCGTCGGTGGGTGCCAGCGGGTAGCGTGGCGAACTCATGGGATCGCTCATCAAGAAGCGCCGCAAGCGCATGCGCAAGAAGAAGCACAAGAAGATGCTTCGCCGCACGCGTCACCAGCGCCGCTAGTCATCATCACGCCCTTCGGGCCGACGGCCCGTTCGCCTCGGCGGCCGACTGTGCCACGCACGGCCCGGCCGCCGTTGTCGCGCCATGACCCCGTGCGGTGTCGGATCAGGCTGCGGGCACGGTCGACGCACGGCGCACGGTGACCGGTCCGCCGGCGACGCGTGCAAGATCGTCGAAGGTGCCGTCGAGGTCGTGATGGCCGCGAACGAACCATGTGCCGCCACTGCCGGCGAGCACCGGGGTGGCGCCAGTGGCGCTGCCGAGCCGGTCGCGCCAGCGGGCCAGGTCGGGCACCACTGCGAGCGCAGCCGGCTCGAGATCGTTCGGACCCGATGACGTGGGACCGCCGAGTCTGTCCCACGCTGCGTACACCGACGGCGTGCTCACATGCAGAGGTGGCACGACAAGCGTGACGTCGACAGCCTCGAAGGCGAGGGGTTCGACGAGTTCGCCGATGCCGCGCACCCTGGCGCGTCCGCCGACGACGCAGTAGGCCACATCGGCACCGAGCACCACGGCCTGTGCCGGATCGCGCATGTCGGCCCATCGCAGCACGGCGGCAGCGTCGCTTGACCCGCCGCCGAGTCCGCCGCCGTGAGGGAGCTGCTTGTGCAGGTGCACCGATGCCTGCCGGCCGACGAGGCGCAGCGCCGCCGACACCAGGTTGCGCTCGTCGAGCGGCACGCCGTCGGCATACGGGCCGTCGGCGGTGAGGCCGGCCCCACCTGGGGTGATGTCGAGTCGGTCGGCCCAGTCGAGCGACACCATCTCGGCGTCGATGAGGTGGTAGCCGTCGGGGCGCACACCGGTGACGCGTAGCGACAGCGTCAGCTTGGCGGGTGCCACGATGCTCACCGCTGTGCGATGAGCCGGGACACCGTTCATTCCGTCGTCGGCCGCGGCCATCAGCTGTCGGCCTGTCCGCCCAGCGTGCGCCGGGCCTGCACGAGCCGTCCCCACTCGACGACGTCGAGTTCCTCGGGCCGACGTGTCGAGTCGATGCCTGCTGCCTCGAACGCATCAGTCGTCACGACTGCGGCGAGCGATCGCCTCAGCATCTTGCGTCGCTGCTGGAATGCCGTGCGCACCATCTCGAACATCTCGGCCGCTGGCGCCTCGGTGGGCGGAGCAACTCGGCGTTCGATGGCGACCAGCGACGACTCAACGTTAGGACGCGGCACGAACACGCTGGCAGGGACGTCGCCGACGATGCGCGCCGTCGCCCAGTACGCCACCTTCACGCTGACCGCTCCGTACTGTGGCGTTCTTGGTACGGCGCAGAATCGCTCGGCGGCCTCTCGCTGCACCATGACGAGCATGCGTGCGATCTGCGGCACTCCATCGAGCAGGTCGCACACCATCGGCGTTGCCACGTTGTACGGCAGGTTTGCGACCAGCACCCACCGGTCGTGCCCGTCGAGCAGGCTCGTCCAGTCGAGGCGCATCGCGTCGGCCTCGACCACGGTGACGGCGTCGCAGCCGCGCACGACCTCGCGCAGCATGCGCGCCACGCCACTGTCGACCTCGACGGCAGTGATGGCGGCGCCGGTCTCGGCGAGTGCCAGGGTGAGCGATCCGAGGCCGGCGCCGATCTCGACGACACGGTCACCCGATCCCACACCGGCGAGCCGGGCGATACGCCGCACTGTGTTGGGATCGGCGACGAAGTTCTGGCCGAGGTCGCGACGCGGTGCCAGTCCGCCGCTGGCCAGCAGGTCGCCGATGGTGGTGCGGCTGTGCACCGCTACCAGTTGATGCGCACCGGAATGGGTGCGTCGGTGAGGCGGGCGATCTCGGCGAACTGGTCGCTGTCGAGCACGATCTCGATGCCCGTCGGCGGGGTCTTGCCGTAGGTGTTCACGCACAGCGTCGTCTGGCCGTTGTTGAGGTTGGTGATCCGCAGTGTTGCCTGGTCGGGTGCCACACCGGTGGTGCATGGCCGGCTGAGGTCGTCGTCGTACCGCCCGTGGCTGGCGCGGCCCACCACCACGTTGCCGCTCGGCGGCGGCGGCACGAGCACCTGGCCGGGGGCGGCAGCATCGACGTCGCCGTCGCCGGCCACGAACACCGGTGCGTCGGGCTGGTAGCGGGTCGTGGGCGGTGCCGTGGGCGAGCCGTTCAGGCCGGCGCTCTGGGCCACTGTCTCGTCGTCATCGCCGCCCGACACGATGAGCACGAGCACGGCGACGATCGTGAAGATCGTGGCGAAGAGGGCGCGGCGTCGGTCGACGGGGTTCATGGCGTGGGAGGCGTCCGCGCTGGCACGGGCACGTCCCAAGCGTACGGGGCGCCGATGGAGTCGTGCGGGCGGTGCGGTCTGCGCTGGCTCAGGCGGCGCCGACGAGGCCTGGGAATGCGGCGAGGGCGGCATCCGACGTACTGCGGCGGATCTCGGCCACGCCCACTCCACGGAGGTCGGCGAGGAACTGGGCCACGTGGGCCACGTAGGCCGGCTGGTTGGTGCGGCCGCGACGCGGCACCGGGGCGAGGTACGGGCTGTCGGTCTCGACGAGCATCCGGTCGGCGGGGCACTGCAGGGCGGCGTCGCGCAGCGGCCCGGCAGTGGGAAAGGTGACGATGCCGCTGAAGCTGATGAATGCACCGAGGTCGAGGCAGCGGCGGGCCTCGTCGGGTCCGCCGGTGAAGCAATGGAAGACGGTGCGCTCGGGTGTCCCCTCGGCGGCGAGCACGTCGAAGGTGTCGTCCCACGCATCGCGTGTGTGGATCACGAGCGGCAGGCGGTGCTCGTGGGCGAGCGAGATCTGGGCAGCGAAGGCGGTCCGCTGCGCGTCGCGCGGCGAGTGGTCGTAGTAGTAGTCGAGCCCGGCCTCTCCCACGGCGATCACCTTTGGATGGGAGAGATACCCGGTGATCGAGTCGACACCGTGCACTGCCTCGTGCGGGTGGAGGCCGGCGGTTGCGTACACGTCGTCGTGCTGCTCGGCGACGGCGATCGCCGCCGCCGTGGTTGCCGCATCGCACCCCACGGTGAGCATCCGCCACACGCCGGCGGCGCGCGCCTCGGCCAGCACGTCGTCGAGCGCTGCGCCGCGCAGGTCGTAGAGATGGCAGTGGCTGTCGACGAGCCGGTCGTCGGCGTCGGTGTCGGCCATGGCGGGCAGGCTACGACGCAGCGATCGTGCGGCGCGGGAAGAGCGGCTCGCCCTTCTCGACTGGAGCGCCGCCTGGGTAGCCGCCCCACGCCGCTGCGCTGGGCAGCCGCTGGTCGATGACGCGACCCGTCATGCCGATGCGCTCCCACACCGCCTGCGCAGCGCGTGGCACGGCCGGCGATGC
>JBEGVK010000108.1:0-4801 GCA_041178405.1 Actinomycetota bacterium
TCGGCAGGCTGACCGACGAGCCCGTCGTACGCGCCGACCTCGAGGACGCAATCCGACTCCAGTGGGACCGCTATGCGGTCGTTCCCGTCGACCAGCAGTGCCTCGACCGCGCCGCCGACCTCCTCCGCGACCAGCCACTGCGCATCGCCGACGCCGTGCACCTCGCAGCCGCAGACCGGCTGCCCCGTCCGGTCACATTCGTCACGTTTGACGCCGCACAGATCCCCGTTGCCCTGGCGCTGGGCTTCGATGTCGTGAGCGCCTGAGCGGCAACGCCGCGTTGCATCGACCTGTCAGAGAGGCGGCGGTGCATAGCCGCCTGTTGCAGCCGCCACGAGTCCGGCAACTGCGATCGTGCGATGGTCGTGCAGGTACGGGCCGACGACTTGTGCTCCCACCGGCAGTCCACCTGCGGTGAAGCCCACGGGAACGGACGTACTCGGCAGGTAGGCCGCCCCCACGATGGCCGGCCACGCCTCGAGTTCGAGATACGGGCGTTCGCTCTCGCCGATGCGAATGACGCGATCCCCCCAGTAACCGTCGTGCAGATGAGCAAACGCGACCGTCGACGTGACCGGGCATACCACTACGTCGACGTCGTCGAACACCGCCGACCACGCTGCACGCAGTCGCGCCCGTTCGCGGTCGAGGAAGAGCCACGCACGGTGCGACGGGCCACGGTCGTCCTCGTCGCTCACCGAGACCGCCGAGCCGATCAGGCGGACGCCGGTACGCCATGCGCGCTGCACATCGACCGCCGGACCGGAAATGTCGACCACGGCCGCGCCATGTGTGCGCAGCGAATCGACCGCAGCGTGCAGCACCGCCGCCATCTCGCCGTCGATCGGCACGAGCGAGTCGTCGATCCATGCACCGACGCGCAGACCGCGCAGCGTCGACGGCACCGCCTTCGGCAGGTCGAGCCGCCAGGCGACGGCATCGGCGGCACACGGACCCGCCAGCACGTCGAGCATCATCGCGAGGTCGTCGGCACTGCGGGCAATCGGGCCGAACGTGTTGATGTCGCCCTCGACGTCGCCCCCGTGCGGCTCGTCGAGGTAGCCGAGCGTGGGGATCACACCGTGGCTCGGCTTGTGTCCGAACACACCGCAGAATGCCGACGGCACGCGCACCGAGCCCCCGATGTCGGTGCCGAGCTCGACGCTCGACATACCGGTGGCCACCGCCGCTGCTGCCCCACCGCTCGATCCCCCGGCGGTTCGGGTGGCGTCCCACGGATTGCACGTGGTGCCGAACATCTCATTGAAGCTCTGCCAGTCGCCTGACCACTCCGGCAGGTTGGACTTGCCGAACACCACGGCACCTGCTGCACGGAGACGGGCGACCGACTCGGCATCCACCGAGGGCACGTGATCGCGAAGCGCCACAGCACCGCCCGTCGACCGGATGCCTGCCGTCGCAATGGCGTCCTTCACCGTCATCGGAAGTCCGTGCAGCGGGCCACGTGCCTCACCGCGGACCACGGCGTCGTCGGCAGCGCGCGCCTCAGCGCGTGCCCGGTCGGGCTCGAGGGTGCAGACCGCGTTCACCCGCGGGCCGACCGACTCGATACGGGCCAGGACGAGCTCGAGCAGCTCCACGCTGCCGAGTCGCCGCTCGGCGATGGCGCGGGCCTGCTCGAGTGCCGGCCACAGCGTGGGATCGGAGGAGCTCATCGCCTGCGGAGCCGGTGGGCCGTTGCCATGGTCGAACGTTAGGCACATTGGGCCGCAGCAGCACGACGGCAACTGGCGGCAGGCGGCAGGCCGCGCCCTCTAGCGTGATGCCATGACGTCACCGACACTGCACTGGTCGAGCGCCGAGGCCGAGGTGCACCGCGTGGTGGTCGGCCCGTACGACAACAACGTGTTCGTCATCCGCTGTCGGGCCACCGGTGAGGCCGTGCTGATCGATGCCGCCAACGAGCACGAGCAGTTGCTCGGGCTCTGCCAGTCGCTCGGCGTGCGACGGGTCCTCGAGACCCACGGGCACTGGGACCACATCCAGGCAGTGCCAGCACTACGCGAGGCCGGCTACGAGGTGGCCGTCACCAGACTCGACGCGCCGCGACTGGCCGACGTCGGCTACGACGTGTTCCTCGACGATGCAGAGGTAATCGAGGTCGGCCGGCTTCGCCTGCATGCCATCCACACACCCGGGCACACCGAGGGCTCGATCTGCTTCAGGGTCGACGGCACCCCACTGCTGTTCAGCGGCGACACGCTCTTCCCCGGCGGCCCGGGTGCGACGAAGTTCGAGGGCGGCGATTTCACCACCATCATCGAGTCGATCGACCGCCGCCTGTTCACGCTGCCCGCCGACACGATCGTGCTGCCCGGCCACGGCACCGACACGACGATCGGCACCGAACGCCCCAGCCTGCAGGAGTGGATCGACCGCGGCTGGTGACGACCTGACTCGGCGACAGTCGCCATGACGGTGCCTACACTCGCCCCATGGCGCATGCTGCGGTCGGACCGGCGACGGGCGGCATGGTGCCCGACCGCCTCCCGATCTGCCGGGCCACCCCGCTGATACGCGAGGACGGCCGGCCCGCTGCCGAGTTCCGCGAACAGTTGCGGCGGATCCCCACCTGGCGAAATCTCGCATCGGTCGCGTCGCTGCTCGCGCAGACTGCGTTGGTGCTGTGGGCCACAGTCGAGTGGGCTCCGTGGTCGTGGCCACTCACCTTCATCCTCATGGGGCGCGCCTTCGCCCAGTTCCTGTCGCTGATGCACGAGTCGGCGCACCGACTCCTCGTCGCGAACAGACCGCTGAATGACGCCATCGGACGGTGGGTACTTGGCTATCCGGCCTTCACCAGCACCGACGCGTACCGGCGTGTGCATGCAGCGCATCACCGCGACGAGTTCGGTCCTGACGAGCCCGACCTCGCGCTGTATGCGAACTATCCGATCACTCCGTCGAGCATGCGGCGCAAGATGCAGCGCGACGCGATCGGCCGCACGGGGATTCGCCTCCTGCGCCAGACCCTCGCCGGAGTGCGGCACCGCGACCCGCGGTCGCGCCATGCGACCTGGCGGATCATCGCCGTGCAGGCATCGCTGGCCGCAGCGGCCACGGCAGCCGGAATGTGGTGGTTGTACGTCGGCTTCTGGCTGCTGCCCTACCTGACCGCGTGGCGCGTGATCAACCGCCTGCGGAGCATCGCCGAGCATGGCGGCATGGAGCGATCTGCCGACCGGCGGCGGACGACGCACTCGGTCCGCCAGCGACCGCTTGCCCGGTTCCTGCTCGTTCCCTATGGCATCGGCTGGCACCTGTCGCACCACGTCGACTCGGGCATCCCGTTCCGCAACCTGCCGCGGTTCCACGCAGCGCTCCGAGAGTCCGGCTATCTCGACGACGCGCTCGAGTACCCGTCGTACCGCAGCCTGTGGCTGGCCCTGACCGGGGGCCCCGACCGCGCCACCGCCTAGCGAGACTGCTGTGCGGACCCGGCGGACGGGCCCAGGCGACAGCACCCTCGGCCCACGCGCCGGACCGTTCACCCCACTGAGATCCTCGACGACCTTGCGGCGGGGTTTCCACTATCGCCGTAGTGGAAATACACTCGGCATCGTGAGCGACCTGTTCCGCATCGACGACCTCCACGTCCGCCCGACCTCCGACGAGGGCGGCGCCGACGACATCCTGAAGGGTCTGTCGCTCACCGTCCGTGCCGGCGAGGTCCACGCCATCATGGGCCCGAACGGGTCGGGCAAGAGCACGCTCGCCAGCGCCCTGCTCGGCAGTCCCGAGTACGAGGTGACGAGCGGCAGCATCGTCTTCAGGGGCGACGACATCACCGACTGGCCCACCGATGTGCGCGCCAAGCAGGGCATCTTCCTGGCCTTCCAGTATCCGCAGGAGATCCCGGGCGTCTCGGTCATCCAGTTCCTCCGCCAGGCGCTCTCGGCCCGCAAGGGCATCGACCTCAGCGTGCTCGAGCTCCGCCTCGCGACGATGGAGTGGATGTCGCGGCTCGGCATGGACAGCTCGTTCGTCGACCGGTACCTCAACGAGGGCTTCAGCGGCGGAGAGAAGAAGCGCAATGAGGTGATGCAGATGGCCATCCTCGAGCCCGAGCTCGCCATCCTCGACGAGACCGACTCCGGACTCGACATCGACGCCCTGCGAATCGTCGCCCGCGGCATCCGCGAGATCAAGGTCGACCGGCCCGAGATGGGCGTCGTGCTGATCACCCACTACCAGCGGCTCCTCGACGAACTGCAGCCTGATCACGTCCACATCATGGTGAACGGTCGCATCGTGCGCAGCGGCGGCATGGAGCTCGCTGCCCAACTCGAGCGCGACGGCTACGAGGCCTTCCGGTGACCGCACTTCTCGACGGCACGGCGATTGCTGCGCACTTCCCCGTGCTGCAGCGCACTATCGATGGTCAGCGACTCGTCTACCTCGACTCGGCCAACACGTCTCAGAAGCCACAGTGCGTGATCGACGCAATGGCCGACTTCCTCGCTCACGGCTACGGCCCGATCAACCGCAGCGCGTATCGGCTTGCTGCAGAGGCCACCGACGCCTACGAGGGGGCCCGCACCAAGCTGCAGCGCTTCATCAACGCCCGTCGTCCGCACGAGATCATCTTCACCAAGAACGCCACCGAGAGCATCAACCTCATCGTGCACTCGTGGGCGCGGGCCAACATGCAGGCAGGCGACGCCGTGGTGCTCACCCACATGGAGCACCACGCCAACATCGTGCCGTGGCAGATGCTCGCCGCCGAGCGGGGCATAGAGATCAGGTGGGTGCCGCTGACCGCCGACGGCAGGCTCGACCT
>JBEGVK010000109.1:0-16938 GCA_041178405.1 Actinomycetota bacterium
ACGCGGAATCCCGCCTTCGACATCGACGCGGTACCGCTCGACGACCCCAAGGTCTTCGCACTGCTCGCCCGCGGCGACACGATGGGAGTGTTCCAGCTCGAGTCGCCGCCGATGAGGGCCCTGCTGCGGTCGATGCGGCCCACCACGTTCGAGCACGTGAGCGCTGTCCTCGCTCTCTACCGACCTGGTCCGATGAGCGTCAACATGCACAACGACTACGCCGACCGCGTCAACGATCGACAGCAGGTGACGTACTTCCACCCCGATGCCGAGGCGGTACTCGGAGATACCTACGGCCTGATGATCTACCAGGAAAGCGTGATGCGCGTCGCCCAGAAGTTCGCCGGCTACACGCTTGCCGAGGCCGACAACCTGCGCAAGGCATGCGGCAAGAAGGTGCGCGAGCTGATGGCCAAGGAGCGAGCCACATTCGAGGACGGCTGCGAGCGCACCGGGTACGGGCGCAACATGGGCCGGCAGCTGTTCGATGTCATCGAGAAGTTCGCCGACTATGCCTTCAACAAGAGCCACACCTTCGGCTACGGCCTGATCACCTATCAGACGGCGTACCTGAAGGCGCATTACCCGGTCGAGTACATCGCCTGCCTGCTCACGAGCGTGAAGGACAAGCTCGACAAGGCTGCGGGCTATCTCGCCGATGCGCGGTCGTCCGGAATCAAGGTGCTCACGCCCGACATCAACCGCTCGCTCATCGACTTCACTGCGCTGGCGCCAGCGGATGTGCCGGCTGACGTCGAGCTTCCCCCGGCGAGCCCCGGCGCAATCCCCTTCGGGCTGTCGGCGATCCGCAACGTGGGCGAGGGGCTCGTCGAGCAACTGCTCCGCGAGCGGTCGGCACACGGTCCGTTCGACTCGTTCCACGACTTCGTCGAGCGCGTTCCCGAGCAGGTGCTGAACAAGCGAACGGTCGAGTCGCTCATCAAGGCAGGGGCATTCGACTCACTCGGACACCCGCGCAAGGGCCTGCTGGCAGTATTCGAGCAGATCATCGACACCACGGTGACTCGCCGCCGCCAGCGCGATCAGGGCGTGATGAGCCTGTTCGGCGACATCGGCGGCGAGGACATGGGCTTCGACGAGCGGATCGCGATCCCGCCCCTCGAGTTCGACAAGCCGGATCGGCTGCGGTTCGAGAAGGAGATGCTGGGGCTGTACGTGAGCGACCATCCCCTCGCCGGTGCCGAGGCATCGCTTCGCCGGCGGGTCGACTGCTCGATTGCCGAGGCCGCAGAGCGCGAGGACGGCACCGTGCTGGTGCTCGGCGGTCTCATCACCGGTCTGGCCCGCAAGTACACCAAGCGCGGCGACCAGATGGCGGTGTTCACGCTCGAAGACCTCGATGCCTCGATCGAGGTCACGGTCTTCCCTCGGACGCTCAGCGAGATCAGCCACAAGCTGTTCGACGACGGCATCGTCACCGTGAAGGGGCGGGTCGACCGGCGTGACGAGGCGCGTCTCGGCATCGCCGCACTCGATGTGCAGGTGGTGGAGGTGCTCGACATGGTCGACGCCCCGCCACTGCGCCTCAGGGTGCCGGCCAACCGCCTGAACGAGGCGCTGATCAGCCAGATCAAGGACGTCCTGAGCGAGCATGCGGGTCCTTCGCCGGTCTTCCTGCACATCGGACAGGGCAAGGTCCTGCGGCTCGGGGACGACTTCCGGGTCGACCTCGATCGGGCGGTGGGCGAGTTGCGGATGCTTCTTGGCCACGACGCTGTGGTGCTCTAGGCCAGGCCACGGGGGGCCTCCAGCGCCTCGGCTGGCCGCCGGCCGTGCCGGCTGCGGGCCGACAGGTGACGTCGTCGGAACGATTGTCCCGGAATCGTGGCAGAATGGTGACTCCATAAGTGACCCCGTGGCCGGGGGACTGAGAGGGAGTTCGGGGCCGATGGCACTCGCAGTGGCAACCAGGGACTGTGCGGCGCTCACCGATGGCGATCTCGACGAGATGGCCTCGATGGGGGGTGCGTTCGATATCGGGGCGCTCTCCAAGGCCAAGGAGGACTGGGTTCTCAGCACCACCGCCCGCGACGAGGGCAAGTTGGTCGGATTCACGTTCTCGACGCTCGAGCGGATCGGCGGGACGCCGTGCGTGCTCCTCGGCCTGATGAGCGTCAAGCGCACGAGCAAGCGCGAGGCGGTGCTGAAGGGTCTCATGGCCGAGGCCTTCCACCGGGCACTCATGGCATTTCCCGACGAGGACGTCGTCATCGGAAGCCGGTTCGTGGCAGCCGGAGCACTCGATGCCTTCAAGCAGGTTGCCGACATCATCCCGCGTCCGGCACACCGTGCAGTGGGCGAGGAGCGGGCATGGGGCCGCCGGCTCGCCAAGCGATTCGGCGTCGACGCGAACTACGACGAGCAGTCGTTTGTCGTCAAGGTCAATGGCCAGAGCGGATTCCTCGACCATGTGACGTCGAAGCCCGACAAGGTGAAGGTGGACGTGGCTGCGCTGTTCGGCACCGTGAAGGCCGCCAAGGGTGGATCGCTCATCGTGCACGGCTGGGTGATGGCCGAGGACCTCGTCAAGCTGGGCGCTCGCTGAGCAGCGAGTCGCCGACGCCACTCGAGTCGGTCATCCGCCGGCGGCGGATGACGCGCCGGTTCGTCGCCGGTTCGCTGACTGCCGCCGAGGTCGCCCCACTCGTCGACCTGGCCCGCCGCGCGCCGAGTGCGGGCTACAGCCAGGGAGTCCACTTCCTGCTCCTCGACGGCCTCGCCCTGGCGGACTTCTGGGACGTCTCGGGTGCGCGTGAGTGGTTCGCCGGAGTCCAGGGGGGAGTGCTCGATGCGCCCGTCGTGGTGCTGCCCCTCGCCGATCCCACTGCCTACACGGAGCGCTACTCCGAGGGCGACAAGGCGGGGCACGGACTCGATGACGCACGCAACTGGGAGGTGCCATTCTGGCTCACCGATGCCGCGATGGCCACCCAGAACCTGCTCCTGCTCGCAGAGGACGGCGGGCTCGGAGCGCTGTACTTCGGCATCTTCCGCAACGCCCGAGCGGTGCTCGACTCCCTAGGCGTTCCCGCACATGTGCTGCAGGTCGGTGCCATTGCGCTGGGTGCCCGCGCTGACGACGACCGCCCGTCGGGATCATCGGTCACGAGACCCCGCAAGGACGCCTCATCGGTCATTCATCTCGGTCGATGGTGATCGAGGGCCCCGAGGTCAGACGCCGGTGGCGTGGAATCCGCCATCGACGTGCACGATCTCGCCGGTGGTGGCGGGGAACCAGTCGCTGAGCAGGGCGATACACGCCTTGGCAACGGCTCGGTTCTGATCGGTCACGTCCCAGCCGAGCGGCGCGCGGCCGTCCCAGACGTCCTCGAATCGCTGGAAGCCGGGAATGCTCTTGGCAGCCATCGTCTTCACTGGACCTGCGGCGACGAGGTTGCTCCGGATACCTCGGCTGCCGAGCTCTCGCGCGAGGTAGCGGTTGACGCTCTCGAGGGCCGACTTGGCGACACCCATCCAGTTGTACGCCGGCCACGCCACCGAGTTGTCGAAGTCGAGTCCGACGAACGCGCCACCGGCCGACATGAGTGGCACGAAGGCGTCGGCAAGCGCCTTCAGCGAGTAGGTGCTGATGTGCAGTGCGACCGACACGTCGTCCCAGGTCGGCTCCATGAAGCTCTCGCCAAGGCATGACTCGGGAGCGAACCCGATGCTGTGCAGGACCCCGTCGACGCTGCCCCAGGTCGAGGCGAGTGCCTCGCGCACCGTCACGAGATGCTCGGGCACGGTGACATCGAGCTCGTAGACCTCGACGGGACGGGGCAGTTTGCGGGCGGTGCGCGTCGTGAGGCTAAGGGCCCTGCCGGCTCCGGTGAGGGCGACCTCGGCTCCCTCGCGCAGGGCGAGCTCTGCGACGCCAAAGGCGAGTGATGCGTCGGTGAGGACTCCGGTGACGACGATCTTCTTGCCCTCAAGCAGTCCCATGGCAGTGATCGTAGCGACGACGGCAGCGTCGACGAGGGGAGGGTTCGGATGCAGCCGCAAACTGTGGAAGGCTGGCGACATGCGCATCGGCATCCTCGGGGGGACGGGGCCTGCGGGGAGCGCGCTCGGGGCGCGCCTAGCCTCAGTCGGGTACGAGGTCGTCATCGGGTCCCGCTCGAGGTACCGGGCCATGGAGGCGCGGGACGGCCAGGTGGAGAAGTGGCCTGAGCTGGCACCACGGCTCGGGTTCGGCGACAACGCGGGCGCAGCCGAGTGCGATCTCGTCGTCATCGCCACCCCGTGGGACTCGGCTGCCACGACCGCATGCGAGGTGACGGGCGCGCTCGAGGGCAAGGTGCTGGTCAGCATGGCGAATGCGCTCGTGCGTGTCGGGCACGAGTTCCAGCCACTCGTGCCACCCCGGGGAAGCGTTGCAGCGCACGTGCAGGCCGCACTGCCGCTCTCGCGTGTGGTGGCAGCGTTTCACCACCTGCCCGCCACCGAACTCGGGCACATCGGCGATCCGATCGACAGCGACGTCCTGATCTGCGGTGACGATCCTGATGCGGTCCAGACCGTGGTCGACATCGTCGGACACATTCCCGGCTGCCGACCCCTCGATGCCGGCGAACTGTCGAACGCGATGGCAATCGAGGCCTTCACGGCAGTGCTGCTGCAGCTCAACGTGCGGTACCGGACACGGGTCGCTCCGAAGCTCACCGGGATCAAGGGCGATCCGCGGGCAGGATCGTCGGGTGGCTGACGACGCGCCGACGTGCGCCGGGCGTGTCTCGGGTGCACGAGCCTGCGGCGAGTAGCGTCCGATCCGTGAGCATGCGCCTCTACGACACCGCTCGGCGGGCGGTCGTACCGTTCGAACCCGACGTGCAGGTGCTCATGTACACCTGCGGCATCACCCCCTACGACGCCACGCACCTCGGGCATGCAGCGACGTTCGTCACCTATGACGTACTGCAGCGACGCCTGATCGACCGCGGGCACACCGTGAAGTGCGTGCGCAACGTCACTGACGTCGATGACCCGCTGTTCGCCAAGGCACGCCAGCTGGGCGTCCACTACCTCGACCTCGCTGCAGGCGAGGAGGCGCGCTTCGAACGCGACCTCGAGGCGCTCAATGCATTGCCGGTGCACAGCACCCCGCGGGCCTCGTCGGCCATTCCCGACATCCGGGGATTCATCGGGATGGTGCTCGACCGCGGGTATGCCTATGAGGCCGGTGGGGCTGTGTATTTCGATGTCTCCAAGTTCGAGTCGTTCGGAAGCGTCAGCAACTACGACCGGGCGACGATGCTGGAGTTCGCCCGCGAGCGGGGCGGTGACGTCGACAATCCCGACAAGCGCGACCCGCTCGACTTCGTCCTCTGGCAGCCATCCGCGCCCGATGAGCCGAGCTGGGACACGATGTGGGGCCCCGGCCGGCCCGGCTGGCACATCGAGTGCAGCGCCCTCGCTCTACGCGAACTCGGCACCACCATCGACCTCCATGGAGGCGGCAGCGATCTGATCTTTCCTCACCACGAGTGCGAGCGCGCCCAGAGCGAGGCTGCCACTGGGATGCCATTCGTCCGTCACTGGATGCACGTGGCGATGGTGTTCAAGGACGGGCACAAGATGTCGAAGAGCCTCGGCAACCTGGTATTCGTCGACCAGTTGCGCACGTCGTGGGATCCCCGAGCCATCCGGTTGGCGATCATCGAGCACCACTACCGACACGAGTGGGAATGGGACGACGAGCTGATGCCGCGCAGCCAGCGCCGCCTCGAGCGCTGGCTGGCATGCTCGGACTCGGAGAGCGGCGTTGTCGACGAGGTGCGTGCTGCGCTCGACGACGACCTCGACACGCCCGCAGCGCTGGCTGCAGTCGACCGAGCTTCGGCGAGCGGTCTCGGTGTCCGCGACGCGATGGCGCTGCTCGGACTCCCTGCCTGACTCGAGGTGTCGGGCAGCGTGCCGCACGTCGAGCACGTCGACTGCCGCACGCCCGAGGAGTACGATCCGCCCATGCTGGCCGGCAGGGGCGCGCCGTGAGAGCGGCCGGGGCGGGGCGGGCACAGACGCGGGCGCGACAGGTGCTCCAGCCGGTCGCCAAGCGCCTCTGGCGGTTCACCCTCGAGGGCTTCGACCGCCTGCCCGTCGACGGGCCGGCGATCCTCGCGCCGAATCATGTGAGCTTCCTCGACTCGGCATTCCTGATGCTCCATGTGCCGCGCAACATCAGCTTCGTCGGCAAGGCCGAGTACATGGACTCGTGGAAGACCCGCGTGCTCTTCCCCATGATGGGCATGATTCCCATCGACCGGTCTGGCGGCGAGAAGAGCAAGGCCGCACTCGACGCTGCCGAGGCGGTACTTCGGCGGGGTGAACTGTTCGGCATCTTTCCCGAGGGGACACGGAGCCGCGACGGTGTGCTGCACAAGGGACGCACGGGTGCCGCCCGGCTCGCGATGAGTGTGGGATGTCCCATCTTTCCCGTCGGCGTGATCGGCACCCGCGAGATCCAACCGCCTGACGCTGTGATGCCACGGCTGTTTCGCGACTGCACCATCCGGATCGGGCGGCCGATCAGTGTCGAGCGATATCGCGACCGCGGCGACGATCGGCTGGTGCTGAGGCAGATCACCGATGAGCTGATGTTCGAGATACGCGAACTCACTGGTCAGGACTATCGAAACGTCTACGCAGGCACAACGGCTGAGCCGGTGCAGCGGGCCACAGTGCTCGCCGTCGACGGCACCGATGCAGGTGCCGATGCGGCGGGCGAGCCCTCACGGGTCGGAGCCGGAGCCGGCCCGTAGACTCGGCGCCCTATGGCCGACATATCCATCTCGCTCCCGGACGGATCGCAGCGCATGCTCCCCGAGGGGTCTACGGCCGCCACGCTGGCCGCGGCGATCGGTTCCCGCCTCGCTAAGGCAGCACTCGCTGCCCTGGTCGACGGCGAGCCGGCCGATCTCGGAGCGCCGCTGCCATCTGGCGCATCGGTGGCAATCGTGACAGCCGACAGCGACGACGGGCGCCACGTCCTACGTCACAGCACCGCCCACGTGATGGCACAGGCCGTCACCCAGCTGTTCCCTGGTGCCAAGTTCTCCATTGGCCCGGCAATCGTCGACGGCTTCTACTACGACTTCGAGCTGCCGGGCGGCCGCACGTTCGCCGAGGCCGATCTCGAGGCGATCGAGCAACGCATGCGCGAGATCGTTGCCGCCGACCAGCCATTCGTCCGCGAGGAGCTGCCTGCTGCTGCAGCGCTGAAGGTCTTTGCCGACCAGCCGTACAAGTGCGAGATCATCGAGCGAGTGTCGTCTGGCGCCGCTGACGCCGACGATGCTGGCGAGCTCGGGACGGGCGAGACCATCAGCGTGTACCGCAACACGCCCGACTTCGTCGACCTCTGCCGGGGGCCGCACGTGCCGAGCACCGGCCGCCTCGGCCACTTCAAGCTGATGAAGGTGGCCGGCGCCTACTGGAGGGGCAACGAGAAGGGGCCGATGCTCCAGCGCATCTATGGCACGGCGTGGGAGAGCAAGTCGGCGCTCGAGGAGCACCTGCACCGGCTCGAGGAGGCCGAGAAGCGCGACCACCGTCGACTTGCCGTCGATCTCGACCTGCTGAGCTTCCCGAGCGAACTGGGCGGGGGACTTGCGGTCTGGCACCCGAAGGGCGCCATCGCCCGGAAACTGATGGAGGACTACAGCCGCGAGCGGCATCTCCACGGCGGCTACCAGTTCGTGTACACGCCGCACCTCGCCAACGCGAACCTCTTCGAGACCAGCGGGCACCTCAGCTTCTACAAGGACGGCATGTACCCGGCGATGGAGATGGACAACGGCGTCTATTACCCGAAGCCGATGAACTGCCCCATGCACTGTCTGATCTATGCCAGCCGCCAGCGCAGCTACCGCGAACTGCCGCTGCGTCTGTTCGAACTCGGCACTGTGTACCGATACGAGCGGGCTGGCACGCTGCACGGACTGATGCGCATCCGCGGCTTCACTCAGGACGACAGCCACATCTACTGCACCGAGGACCAGCTGCAGGACGAGATTGCCTCACTGCTCGAGTTCGTCATGAGCGTGTTGCGTGCGTTCGGATTCGACGAGTTCACCGCCAACCTGAGCACGAAGGACCCGAAGAAGTACGTGGGCTCCGACGACATCTGGGAGAAGTCCACCGCTGCGCTTCGTGCTGCGCTCGAGAAATTCGGCCTGCCCTACAAGATCAAGGAGGGCGATGCGGCCTTCTACGGGCCGAAGATCGACATCGACGTACGTGATGCAATCGGCCGCACCTGGCAGCTGAGCACGATCCAGTGCGACTTCAACCATCCGCAGCGCTTCGACCTCGAGTACGTCGGGGCCGACGGAGCGCGCCACCGTCCGATCATGCTGCATCGTGCTCTCTTCGGGTCCGTCGAGCGGTTCTTCGGCGTACTCCTCGAGCACTACGCAGGTGCGTTCCCGACATGGATGGCACCCCTTCAGGCCCGAGTCCTCCCAGTCGCCGAAGCGCACCAGCCATATGCCGCAAGCGTCGTGGCGGCGCTGCGGGCCGCCGGATTCCGGGTCGACTCTGTCGAGGCTGCCGACCAGCTCGGCAAGCGCATCCGCGCCGCCAAGCTCGAGAAGATCCCGTACGTCCTCGTCGTAGGCGACGAGGACGTCTCGTCGTCGACACTCGGTGTGAACCCACGGGGAGGCGAGGTCGAGCGCGGTGTCGGCCTCGACGAGTTCGTCGCGCGGCTACGCGCCGAGGTCGACGCACAGCTCGCTGCTGCACGCTGACGGCGCAGCCATGACGCTCGAGCGAATCTGGAACGGGTGGCGGGCCCAGTACGTCAATGAGGCCTCGGGCGTGCCCCGTGCCGGCGGGAGCGTGTTCACCCAGATCCTCCGGTCAGGACTCGCCGACGATGAGACCCATGTCGTGCACCGAGGTGCCGAGGTGTTCGCGCTGCTGAACGCCTTCCCGTATACGTCTGGCCACGTGCTGGTGGTCCCGTACCGCGAGGTGCCCGACCTCGAGATGCTCAACCCTTCCGAGCGGGACGAGCTGTGGTCGACCGTGACCGGCGCAGTCCGGGCGGTGAAGGGCGCCTATCGTCCAGGCGGCGTGAACGTGGGCATCAACCTCGGCCGCGCCGCTGGTGGCAGCGTCAACGAGCACCTGCACGTTCACGTCCTGCCCCGGTGGGCTGGCGATGGGAACTTCATGACCGCCGTGGCTGAGGCACGCACCCTTCCGGAGCCGCTGTCGGAGTCGGCTCGCAAGATCCGCGAGGCGTGGCCCGCAGACTGAGCGGTGGCGGCTCCGCCGTGTGAGACTCGTGGTATGCGCGCAGTGATCCTTCGCTCCCATGGCGGCCCTGAGGTACTCGAGATAGCCGAGGTGGCCGATCCGGTTCCCGGCCCCGACGAGGTGCTCGTCAGCGTGGCTGCCACCGCCGTGAACCGAGCCGATGTGCTCCAGCGGATGGGCGTCTACCCTGACCCGAGGGGCAGGATGCCGGAGATCCCGGGCCTCGAGTTTGCCGGCACGGTGGCCGCTGTCGGCGAGCGCGTTGCCATGTGGCGTCCGGGTGACCGCGTGATGGGCATCGAAGCCGGTGGTGGGTACGCCGAGCTGGTGTGCACCCATGAGCGCCAGCTGCTCGGTGTGCCGGCGGGCGTGCCGCTCCATGAGGCGGCCGCGATTCCCGAGGTGTTCCTCACGGCGTGGGATGCGCTCGTGGTGCAGGGCGGGCTCACCAGCGGTCGCTGGGCGCTCGTGCACGCCGGAGCGAGCGGTGTCGGCACGGCAGCGATCCAGCTGGCGAACGCCATCGGCGCGCGTGTCGCGGTCACCTGCTCGCCGGCCAAGGCTGCTGTCTGTGCCGGCCTCGGGGCTGACCTGGTGCTGGCTCGGTCACCGCACGACTGGCTCGCCGACGCGATGGCAGCCGTGCCAGCGGGATTCGACGTCGTACTCGACGTGATCGGTGGCGAGGAGGCGAATCGCAACCTGCGCGCAGTGTCGCAACGGGGCACCATCGTGCAGGTGGGCCTGATGGGCGGGGCACAGGTGCCGGTTGATCTCGGCCTCCTGATGGCACGCCGTGCCCGGTGGATCGGCACGACACTGCGTGCCCGGCCGATTGAGGAGAAGGTGGCGGTCACCCGCCGCTTTGCCGCCGAGGTGCTGCCGCTCTTCGAACGCGGTCTGCTTCGGCCGGTGATCGACAGCACGTTCTCGCTGGACCACATCGCCGATGCCCACCGTCGTATGGAGGACAATGCGAATGCGGGCAAGATCGTCGTGACGATCGACTGAGTCCGCTGCATGGGGCGTCGTTGCGCCATTCGGCAGGGCGCCAGGTCAGCCGACGCTCACCCTGACCGAGTGGTGACCGGTAGCGCCGTCGGGGTCGACGGGGCTTCGATCGCTGGTCTGCACGTCGCCGAATCCGTCGGTGGCGCGAACCGTGATCCGGTGCTCGCCCGGTGTCGCCGACCACTCCACGCGCCACTGCCGCCAGGCATCGGCGGTTGGCTCGGCGCCGAGGTCGGCGCGCTGCCATGGTCCGTCGTCGATTCGTACCTCTACTGCGTCGATGCCCCGAGGCATCGCCCACGCCACTCCTGCGATCACGGTGGGGCCAGCGGGGAGACTGCTGCCGTCGGCCGGAACGCCGATTCTCGACTGTGTCTTCACCGGGGCCTCGCGCGACCAGCCGCGAGGGATCCAATACCCCTCGTCATCCCAGGTGGTGAGGGTGATCCGACGCAGCCACTTGGTGGCACTGACATACCCGTAGAGTCCGGGAACGACGAGCCGTGCGGGGAATCCGTGGTCGGGAGGGAGCGGTTCGCCGTTCATGCCGATTGCGATCAGCGCGTCGCGACCGTCGACTGCGTCGGCGACTGGGAACCCGCAGGTCCAGCCGTCGATCGACGTGCTGAAGACCTGGGCGGCGCCATCCTGCACCCCGGCCTCGTCGAGGATCTCTCGGAGCGGCACTCCGAGCCAGCGAGCGGTGCCGATGTACGGCCCGCCCACCTCGTTCGACACGCACCCGATGGTGATGATCCGCTCGACGAGGCGTCGCCCGAGGAGATCGGCATAGGTGAGGGTGAGCGGTCGGTCGACGAGACCGTCGACGTCGAGCGTCCAGAAATCGCGGTCGACCTCGGGGACGGCCCACGCGGTGTCGATGAGGAAGAAGCTGTCATTGGGGGTCAGGAAGGGAGTCGTGGGATCGAGGTCGGTTCCCTCAGTGACCTCGACCGTCTCGGCCGCGTCGGGCAGCACCACCGGGGTCGCTGGCGACGTGCTGCCCGGCGTCGAGCCCGGGCGCGTGCCGGGCAGTGTCGACGAGGGCATCTGCACGGCCGCCGTCGAGGTTCGGGTCCGGCCCGACGATGCGGGCAGCAGAAATGCCGCCGAGGCCCCACCCGCAGCGACTGCCGCGGCGCCTGCGATCAGCGTGCGCCGGCGGAACGAGGCAGATCCGGCCGACGCGTCGGGGAACTGCTCGAGGTGTTCGACGCGCCCGCCGTCATCGACGTCGTCGGAGCGGGGGTTCTCCTGCACGGGTCCTGCTCCCGGTCAGCGATCGGCGAGCGGCACGAACTGGCGCTCGCCGACGCCCGTGTACCACTGCCGCGGGCGGCTGATCTTCTGGTCCTTGTCGCCCAGCAACTCCTGCCAGTGCGCAAGCCATCCTGCCGTACGGGGAATCGCGAATAGCACCGTGAACATGTCGACCGGGAACCCGAGCGCCTGATAGATGAGCCCGGAGTAGAAGTCGACGTTCGGATACAGCTTCCTGTCGACGAAGTACGGGTCGCTGAGGGCGGTCTCCTCGAGTTTCAGTGCGATGTCGAGCAGTGGATTCTTGCCGGTGACCTCGAACACCTCGTACGCGGTCTTCTTGATGATCCTGGCTCGCGGGTCGTAGTTCTTGTACACGCGGTGGCCGAATCCCATCAGCCGACTTCCCTTTCCCGACTTCACCTCATCCATGAAGGCCGGGACGTTCTCGATGCTGCCGATGTCCTTCAGCATGTGCACCACTGCCTCATTGGCGCCGCCATGGAGCGGACCGTAGAGCGCAGAGGCTGCTGCCGCGGCGGCCGAGTACGGGTCGGCGTGGCTGCTGCCGACCACTCGCATTGCCGTGGTGCCGCAGTTCTGCTCGTGGTCGGCGTGCAGGATGAACAGCACGTCCATCGCTCGCTCGAGACGGGGATCGACGTGGTAATCGCCGATCTTCCACATCATGTTGAGGAAGTTCGCAGGAAAGCTGAGGTCGTTGTTCGGGTAGACGAAGGGAAGGCCAACCGAGAAGCGGTAGGCCATCGCTGCGAGCGTGGGCGTCTTCGCAATGAGGCGAAGGATCTGCTTGTCGCGGCTCGACCTGTCGAAGATGTCCTTGGCGTCGTTGTAGAACGTGCCGAGCGCAGCGAGCGCGCTGACGAACATCCCCATCGGGTGTGCGTCGTAGTGGAATCCGTCGACGAACCGCTTGCGCATGTTCTCGTGGATGAATGTGTGAGTGGTGACCTCGTGAGTCCAGCGGTCGAGCTCGGCCGCATTCGGAAGTTCGCCGTTCAGGAGCAGGTAGGCGACTTCGAGGTACGTGCTCCTCTCTGCGAGCTGCTCGATCGGGTAGCCCCTGTAGCGCAGGATTCCCGCCTCGCCATCGAGGTAGGTGATGCTGCTGCGGCAGGCCGCTGTCTGCATGTAGGCGGGGTCGTAGACGAAGAGCGCCGGATCAAGCTCGCGCAGGGCAGCCGCCGGGATCACGCCTCCCTCGATCGGCACGGTGACCGTCTTGCCGGTCCGGTCGTCGGTGATGGTGATGGTGTCGGGCATGTTGTTCCCTTCAGCGACACGATGGCTTTCGCGGGGCTTTCTCCCCGGCGCAGGAGACTAGCGGTGGGCCTCTGACGACGACCCATCCAGCCCCATGCAGGCCCTACAGGGGCGTGTTGTCGTGAGCCCGCGACTGGGCGGGTTCACGCTTGTCGATCAGGGCCTGCAGTGCATCGACGATGACGGTACGGGTGTCGGCGGGCTCGATCACGGCGTCGATATAGCCGCGCTCGGCGGCCACGTAGGGGTTCAGCAGGCGCTCGGTGTAGTCGGCCTCGAACGCAGCCCGCTCGTCAGCGGTGGCACGCCGCTGCAGGATGGCTGCTGCCTGTCCGGCGCCCATGACGGCGAGTTCGGCCCACGGCCATGCGACGCAGAGGTCGTTCCCCATCCGCTTCGAGTCCATGACGATGTACGCGCCGCCGTAGCTCTTGCGAAGGATGATGCAGATGCGCGGCACCGACGCCCGGCCATAGGCGAACACGAGTTGCGCGCCATGACGGATCATTCCGCGCCACTCGAGGTCCTTGCCGGGATAGAAGCCGGGAGTGTCGACCAGCGTCACGATCGGCACGTTGAATGCGTCGCAGGTGGCGACGAACCGTGCCGCCTTCTGCGACGCCGGGATGTCGAGCGTGCCGGCGAGTGCCAGCGGCTGGTTGGCGACGATGCCGACGGGCATCCCACCGATCGTGCACAGTGCAGTCACCACATTGGGGGCCCACCGTGCTCGAAGCTCGAGCAGTTCGCCGTCGTCGGCGATCGAACGGATGACAGCACGGACGTCGTAGCTGCCGGTCGACGTGCGCGGAATCACCTCGCCAGCCTCAGGAGTGGGGCGGCTGCCGGGATCGTCGGTGGGCCAGGTCGGCGGTTCCTCGTCGTTGTGCGAGGGGAAGTAGGAGAGCAGTTGGCTGCAGAGGCCGACCGCCGTCTCGAGATCGGGGGCGACCAGCGACGCCGCACCGGAGTAGCGCGCGTGCGTCGCTGCGCCGCCGAGTTCGTCGCTGTCGATGACCACCCCGGTGAACTCGGCCACCATCGCCGGTCCTGACACGAAGGCGTAGGCGCGGTCGGTCATGACGACGTGGTCGGCAATGCCGAGGAGCAGTGCAGGGCCGGACACCGCAGGGCCGTCGACGATGAAGATCGTCGGCACCACGCCGGAGCAGTCGGCGAGTGCACGTGCGGCCCGGCCCCAGCCGTGCAGCGCCGCAATGCCCTCCACGATGTCGGCTCCGCTCGATCTCACCACGCAGACGATGGGAATCCGCTGGTCGAGCGCGAGTCGGGCCGCTGCCTCGATGGTGGCGGACGAGGCACTGGAGAGCGCGCCCCGGCGGTCGGCAGATTCGATGTCGACCCATGCCACTGGCCGCCCGGCGAGGTCGCGTGTGCCGGCGCTCACGATGCCGGGCACCTTGGCGCGCACGGCCAACTGGATCGACTCGGACATCTCGGTCACCTTAGACAACGGCAGCCAACGACCTGGGTGCTGCGGCGGGGTGCCGACGGGGGTGCCCGTTCAGCTTGCCGACCGGCTGAGCGGAAAGGCATCGGTGCCGACATGGACACCGGGTTGGCGCGCGCCCTGCACGGCGATGACCTCGTGCATCACCTCGCGCAGGGCCCGGGACGGGGCACTCGGCGTCGGTCGGCGCCGCTGCACGAGGCCCACGACGCGCCGCGGGAGTTCGGGGACGGCAATGCGGCGAAATTCGCCGGTCAGCCAGCGGGGAACCGCTGTGGCGGGGACGATCGCCGCGCCGTAGCCCTCGAACGCGAGCGATGCGAGCAGACGGACGCCGTCGATCTCGACGAGCGTGCGCATTGTCGCCCCTGATGCAGCGGCCGCCTTGTCGATCACGCGGCGGAGTGCCGTGCCTGCGGGTGGCAGCAGCAGGGGCTCGTCTGCCAGTTCGCCGAGTGAGATCGATTCGCGCCCGGAGAGGTGGTGCTTGGTGTGCACGAGCAGCAGGAGATCCTCGGCGAAGAGCGGCTCGACCTCGACCTCAGGCTCCTCGACAGGGAGGTGGATCACCGCCGCGTCGAGTTGCTGGCTGATCACGCGAGGAATGAGGTTGGTGGTGCTGCCCTCGTGGATGGTGACTCGGATGCCGGGATGCTGGCGCTGGACGCTGGCGAGGAGGAGCGGCAGCAGCCACCGGGCGGTCGTGCCAATCGAGCCGAGGCGAGCCTCGCCACGGACCTCGTTGCCGCGTGATGCGATCTCGGCGCTGATGTCGTCGAGTTCGTGGAGGATGCGGCGAGCACGTTCGACCACAGAGACCCCGTCGTCGGTGAGGCCGCCGCGCTGTCGGTCGACCAGGGTGGCGCCGAGCTCGCGCTCCAGCCGGGCAATGTGGCCGCTGACGTTCGACTGGACCGTGTACAGCGCCCGTGCGGCCGCCGAGAACGATCCGTGGTCGGCGATGGCGACAAGGGCGGCGAGCTGGCGCAGATCCATCTCAAAAAATGATACCGAGTATCGTCTCCTACGAGTTGAGCGATCGGATGTTCACGTGCATAATCACTGCTGTTCGTGGTGGCCAACCCCCAATGGCTACCCGACGAGAACCATGGCGGTGCCCCCACACCGCCGGTTCCAGGTTGAGAGGCCCCGGATGCCCCATCCGGGGCTTCTCCCGTTCTGCGGGGATGTCGGGGCCGGCCCGCCTTAGCATTTCCGCATGAGTGCCAGCGCGACGGGCGCCACCGGCGCCGCGTTCTTCGACCTCGACCGCACCCTCCTCGCCGGGGCGTCGGGTCAGGTCTTCGCAATGGCCATGCGCGACGCCGGACTGGCGCCGAAGGCGCTTCCCGGCGAGGGACTGCTCTTTTCGATCTTCAATGCTGTCGGCGAGACCCTGCCGGCGATGGCAGCGGCCCGCCAGGCGGTGCGCCTCGCAAAGGGCCGCCCGCAGTCCGCGGTCCAGCGTGTCGCCGAGCTGGCTGCCGAGCACCTCGTCGCGATGGTGCAACCGCAGGCAGCGTCGCTCTTCGCCGAGCATCGCGCTGCGGGACGGGCAGTTGTGATGGCGACCACGACTCCTCACGATCTCGTGATGCCGCTCGCACGGCGACTCGGACTCGACGACGTGATCGCCACGCGGTACCGGGTCGATGCATCGGGACGCTACGACGGCTCACTCGACGGGCCGTTCGTGTGGGGGCCGGGAAAACTCGCAGCTGTCCGCACCTGGGCTGACAGCCACGGTGTCGACCTTGCCGACAGCTACGCCTACAGCGACAGCGTCTACGACACGCCACTGCTGGCTGCGGTCGGCTTCCCGCACGTCGTGAATCCCGACCCGCGTATGGCGGTGATGGCGGCAGCGCGCCGATGGCCGACGGTCGAACTCGGTGCTCCTCGGCCGCCGAGCGGACTGCGCCTTCCAGTCCTCGACATCGAGTTGCAGCGCGTGCTGCTGCCGCTCGCGCATCCAGCCCTGTTTCCGTATGCGCGGTTCAGCCTGACGGGCACCGAGCTGATTCCTGCCGAGGGTCCGGCGATCATCGTCGCCAACCATCGCAGCTACTTCGATGTCGCAGCGATGGCTGTGCTGCTGGCACGTGCGGGTCGCGCCGTGCGGTTCCTCGGGAAGCGGGAGGTGTTCGATGCGCCGGTGATCGGCCAGATCGCCGCTGCACTCGGCGGGATCCCGGTCGACAGGGCCACGGGTAGCGAGGCTCCGCTCCGTGCCGCAGAGGCGGCGCTCGAGGCGGGGGATGTCGTCGCGCTGATGCCCCAGGGAACCATTCCACGCGGTGCCGGTTTCTACGACCCCGTCCTGCGCGGTCGATGGGGTGCGGCGCGGCTCGCAGCAGCGACACGGGCTCCCGTGGTCCCGGTGGGCCTCTGGGGCACCGAGATGGTCTGGCCGAGGTGTTCGCGGCTGCCGAACCTGTCGAATGTCACCGACCCTCCGCAGGTGTCGATCACCGTCGGGCCCGAGGTGCGACTCGTCTACCGGAGCGCCGACGCAGACACCAAGCGGATCATGGCGGCGATCATGGGGCTCCTGCCTGCCGAGAGCCGTGAACGTCGAACTCCGACCGATGACGACATCCGCAGGGCGTCACCGCCCGGCGCGCGAACCG
>JBEGVK010000110.1:0-6549 GCA_041178405.1 Actinomycetota bacterium
ATCCACCCCACCACGCACGGGTCCGACGGCCACGGAGGCACGCAATGACAGGACGAGACCGACCGCGAGGCGGCACCCCGCGGCGCGGTGCCGATCAACGCGGCACGCAGGGTCGCAGCGCGGCGGGTCGCCCAGCGCAGGGACGTCCGGGCTCGACCGGTGGAGCACAGGGACGACGCCCTGCCGCCGGCGGTGGACGTACCGGCACCGGATCGGGTGCGAACGCGCAGCGAGGTGCGGCACCGCGTCGCGGCCGACCCGCATCGGGCGATGGCCAGACCGATCGCCGTCGCGGCACTGCTGACCGCGGCACGCGCCGCGGTGGTGCAGATGAGCCGGGCGCTGCGCCCCCGCCGCGCGGCAACGCGCGCGTCGAGAAGTCGCTCGGCGGCGACCAGGTCGAGGGTCGGCAGGCGGTGCGCGAATTGCTCGTTGCCGGGTCGCGGCGGGTGCGCGAGATCTGGGTGTCGAGCGACCCCGAGCGCAATGAGGTGATCGGCGACATCGTCGACATTGCGCGGTCGATGCGCATCCAGGTCACCGACGTCGCCCGAGCGCGTCTCGACCGTCAGGCCCGCAGCGAGGCGCCGCAGGGTGTCATTGCCTTCGCCGCTCCACTCGAGGAGGCCGACCTCGACCAACTGCTGCGCCGCCGACCCGGTGCCCGCTCGGGCGGTCAGCCGTTCCTGGTCGCGCTCGACGGTGTCACCGACCCGGGCAATCTCGGGGCGCTGCTGCGCTGCTGCGATGGCGCCGGCGTCACCGGTGTCGTCCTCCCCCGCCACCGCGCCGTGCACGTGACGCCCACGGTGGCCAAGGCGGCGGCCGGTGCGATCGAGCACATCCCGATGGCGGTGGTCGGCGGCCTTCCCGCAGCGCTGGCACGCATCAAGCAGGCCGGCATCTGGGTGGTCGGACTCGACGACGACGCCGATCGCACCCTATTCGAACTCGGCGACCTCGCTGCGGAGGGAATCTGCCTCGTGCTCGGCGCCGAGGGTGCCGGGCTGTCGCGCCTGGCCCGAGAGCGATGCGACCTCGTCGTCAGCATTCCGATGCGCGGCCGTCTCAGCTCGCTGAACGTGAGTGCGGCTGGGGCGCTCGCCGTGTACGAGGTGGCCCGCCACCGCTCGGCCTGATCGACCACAACGGTCGATCGGCCTCAGCCCTCGCCGGTGCCCACCGCCGTGTCGCCCGGGGTTGATCCCCCCGTCGGCGGCGGTTCGCTGTCGGGTACCGACTCGTCGACGGTGGTCGCCGGTGGCTCGCCGAGGCACGTCACGCGGACGACTCGCTGGGTCTCGATGTCGAATGTCGTCGTGGCGTAGTCGCCGAAGCGGGCGATGAACGCGCGCAGCGACTGCGTGTCCTCCGCGCACCGACGCTCGACTCGATAGGCGTGACGCAGCTCCCACCCGTTCGCCAGCAGTACGTATCCGTCGTCGAGCAGCTCGCGCGTGGCTGGCAGCACGAGTGACGCTGCGTTCTCGCTCTCGACAATTGCGAACCACAGCACCGCATCGCCGAGCAGGTCGGCGGCCACCGTGCAGCCGACACCGGTGGGGTTCTCGAGCAGCATCGACGGGCAGTCGATCTCGCCCTTGGTTCCGGATGTCACCAGCATCGTTCGCTGCGCGTCGAGCACGATGGCCATGTCGGCTGTCGTGAGGCCATCGAATCCGAGTGCGAATCCCGGCGACACCACCACATCGAGCATCGGTGCGACGAGATCGACGCGGTGGCGAGCGACCCCGTCGGCGGTCACCGAGCCAGTCGACGATGACGAGTCGGGCAGCACCCACTGCAGCACCACGATGACGAGCAGCAGCGCACCGAGGGTCGCCCAGAAGCGATACGAGAACAGCTCGCGCACGGTGGCAGGTTAGGTCAGGCGCTGGCAGCGACGCAGGCGGCCTCTGCCGCAGCATCGCCAATCGCAGCGAGAGCGTCACCGTCGTGCGCACAGCCCACGAACAGCGCCTCATAGGCACCAGGTGCGAGCGCCACGCCGCGTTCGAGCATCGCATGGAAGAAGCGCGCATACAGGCGCTCGTCGGTGCGACGGGCGCCGTCGAAGTCGATCGGTGCCTCGGTGCTCCCGAAGTACATGCCGACGAGGGTGCCGACGACGGGGAACGCCGCCTGCACGCCGGCCGACTCGAACGCCGACATCAGCATGCTTCCGAGGCAGGCGGCCCGCGCCCTGAGCGTCGCGTACGCGTCGTCGGTCATCGCCGTGATGGCGGCCAGTCCGGCCGCAGTGGCCAGCGGGTTGCCGGCCAGCGTGCCGGCATGGAACACCTTGCCCAGTGGCGAGAGTGTCTCCATCACGTCGCGTCGGCCGCCGACTGCGCCGATGGGAAGTCCGCCGCCGATGACCTTGCCGAACGTGGTGAGGTCGGGACGCACGCCGTACATCTCCTGCGCACCGCCCGGGCCGAGGCGGAAGCCGGTGATCACCTCGTCGAACACCAGGAGTGCCCCTACTCGATCGCATTCGGCGCGGAGTCCTTCGAGGAAGCCCGGTACCGGAGCGACCACGCCCATGTTCGCCGCCACCGGCTCGACGATCACCGCTGCCACCTGCTCGTCGAGTTCGGGCACTACGTTGTACGGCACCACCATGGTGTTGGCCACCGCTGCCGTCGGCACGCCAGCCGTGCCGGGCAGGCCGAGCGTCGCCACGCCGCTGCCGCCAGCAGCGAGCAGCGCATCGGTTGCGCCGTGGAAGTTGCCGTGGAAGATCACCACTCGGTCGCGCCCCGTGAATCCGCGCGCCAGTCGTACCGCGGTGCTGGTGGCCTCGGTGCCCGAGTTCATCAGCCGCACGCGCTCGCAGCTGGGCACCCGATCGACGATCGCCTCGGCGAGCAGCACCTCTCCGGGCGTGGGCGCTCCGTATGAGGTGCCGCCTGCTGCAGCGCGTGCGATGGCCTCGGTGACCACAGGATGGGCGTGGCCGAGGATGATGGCGCCGTAGCTCTGCACGAGGTCGACATAGCGCCGTCCCTCGATGTCGATGACGTGGCATCCCTCCGCGCTCTGGACCATGTAGGGAGTTCCGCCGACGGCCTTGAAGGCACGGATGCTGCTGTTCACCCCACCGGGGATCGCCTCGCACGCGCGGGCGAACAACGCCGCATTCGTTCGGGGAAGTGCTGCTCGGGCCATGTGAACTCCTGCCGTCGGGCGAGGCTCAGCGCTGCTGCTCGGCGAACCAGCGCGAGAAGTAGGTGAGGATGATGTCGGCACCCGCGCGCTTGATCGCCGTGAGGTGCTCGGTAGCGACGACGTCGTGGTCGATCCAGCCGTTCGCCGCCGCCGCCTTGATCATCGAGTACTCACCGCTCACGTGATACGCACCGACCGGCACGTCGACGGCGTCCTTCACTGCCGCAATGATGTCGAGGTTGATGACGGCCGGCTTCACCATCACGATGTCGGCCCCCTGCTCGAGATCGGCGCGCACCTCCACCATCGCCTCGCGGCCGTTGCGCACGTCCTGCTGGTAGGTCTTGCGGTCGCCGCCACCGGCGATGGTGCAGTCGACCGCCTCGCGGAACGGCCCGTACAGGCCGCTTGCGTACTTCGCCGAATAGGCGAGGATGCCGGTGTTGGCGAAGCCATGCGAGTCGAGTGCCCCGCGGATCGCTCCTACCTGGCCGTCCATCATCCCGCTCGGTGCCACGATGGCAGCGCCGGCGGCGGCCTGCGCGACCGCAATCTGCGAGTAGATGTCGAGCGTGGCGTCGTTGTCGACCACCGTCGACGGGTGGCCCACCGGGCCCGTGAGGACTCCGCAGTGGCCATGGTCGGTGTACTCGTCGACACACAGGTCGGCCATCAGGACCATCCGGTCGCCCACGGCCTCGGCAAGTTCCGACAAAGAACGTTGCACGATTCCCTCAGGATCGAAGGCCTGCGAGCCGATGGAATCCTTCGTGGAGGGCACCCCGAACAGCAGCACGGCGCGTACCCCGAGGTCGGCGAGCTCGCGGACCTCGCGGACGAGGCTCGCCGGCGTGTGCTGCACGACCCCCGGCAACGACGTGATCGGAACCGGCGAGTCGATGCCCTCCCGCACGAACAGCGGTGCGACGAGGTCGCGGACGTCGAGCCGGGTCTCGGCGACGAGGTCGCGGAGCGCTGCCGACGTGCGCAGGCGGCGGGGACGCGAGGCGGGGAAACTCACGCTCACCGAGCGTATTGCTGCACACCGGAGAATCCATGACTGACACGCGTGCCATTCGTCTCGACACCGTCCGGCTCGACGACGAGACCCGACCCACTCCCGACCAGGGTGCACAGGTCGTCGGGCAGCCGCCCACCGCCGACCTCGACGACATTCGCACGATGGCGGTCGAGGCCCGTCGAACAGGAGAGTTCGAGCGAGCGGCGGCCCTGTTCGGCACTGCCGCATCGGCCTCGCGCGACTCACGCACCCGGCTCGACCTGCAGATCCGTCAAGCATGCTGTCTGCTGTCGGTCGACCGCAGCGCCGATGCAGCGGCGCTCGCCTCCGACGTGGCGCATCACGCCCGCGCCGACGGCCACCTCGTCGAGCTCGCGGACGCGCTCGGCGTGCAGGTCGACCACTACGTCAAGGTCGGCCGACTCGCCGAGGCGTCGCACCTGCTGTCCGAAGCGATCGACGTCCTCGACCGGCTGCCGGACTCGCCCGACGCGTACCAGGTGACCCACAACCTCGCAGCAACGCACGAGCATTCAGGGTTCTACGAAGCAGCCATCACGCTGTTCGAGCGAGCGCTCGCCCTCGCTGACACCGCGGAGGACCGGTGCTTCACGCGGGCGAGCATGACCTCGGCGTACCACTTCGCGGCAGCGCGGGCGACCGACCCCGAGGAGTGCGAGCGGCTGCTCGTCGCCGGACTCGATGCCGCTGCCGCGATCGAGTGCGACTCGAACGAGCTGCTCACCACGTGCGCCGCGCTCGCCCACTCGTCGATGATGCTGGCGCGCATCGGGCGCTACGAGGATGCGCTCGACCACGCTGCGAGGTGCCGCGCGGTCACCGCCGGTCGAGGACTCGTCGAGGACGAGATGTTCGCCACCGCCGCCGAGTCGATCGCCGAGTGGCGTCTGCGCCGTGACCCGATCGTGCTGGGCAAGGTCACCAACACGCTCCGCGTCGCCGAGCACCTACGACACCTCGACATCCTCGCCGTCCTGCAGGACGTGGAGATCGAGATCCTGTGGACACTCGGTCGCTACGACGAGGCGCGCCGCACGCTCGAGAACCACCTCGAGTCGGCCCGCCATCGCATGGCCACCGAACAGCTCGTGCGGTGGGCCCACGTTCGACTCGGGGTCGATCACCGCAAGGTCTCCATCCTCAGCACGACCGACCCACTCACCGGGCTGCACAACCGACGGCACCTCGAGCACGTCCTGCCGGACCTGTTCGCGTCGGCCGACGCGCTGTGCGTCGCCATCGTCGACCTCGACGGCTTCAAGCAGGTCAACGACCAGCACGGCTACGCGCTCGGGGACAGCGTCATCCGCGAGGTCGCGGCGATCCTCGAGCAGTCGTGCCGCCGGGACGACACCGTGGCGCGACTCGGTGGCGACGAGTTCGTCATCGTCCTACGAGGTGCCGACGCGCACGAGGGGCACCATGTCCTCGAACGACTCCGCGCCACAGTCGCGGCCCACGTGTTCGTCGGTGTGCCCGCGGACCTACCCCTCAGCGCGAGTATCGGCGTCGTCGCCCTGCAGCGTGACCAGCGCCGCGACGTGGCAGGGGTGCTCGCCGAGGCCGGCGCCGCACTGCGCCAGTCGAAACGGGGCGGGCGCAACCGCGTGACGTTCTCGGCCTGCGCCTGACGGCGACCGCCCTCGACGGCAACTGGCACCACGACCGACGCATCCCGGCGGCAGCACCGGCTGCGCACACGCGACCAACTGGCGACCGATAGGTTCGTCGGCGATGACAGCGCAGGCCTGGTTCGACGAGCAGCAGTACGAGGTAGCCCCCGGCGGCTCCCTCGTGGCCCGGCTCACGGTGCGCAATCTCGGCACTACCTCCGGCTCGTTCTCCATCTCGCCGCTCGGTCTTCCCGCAACATTCGCCACGGTCACGCCGGCCGTCGTCACGCTGTTCCCCAACGAGCAGGCCTCGGTCGACGTCGAGCTGCGTCCGCCGCTCTCGCCTACCACGACTGCCGGCCTCACCTCGCTGGCGGTGCGGATCGTTCCGCACGAGAACCCCGACTTCGTGGCACTCGCCGAGACGGGTATCGAGATCGCCGAGTTCATCGAGCAGCGGATGAACATCGTCCAGCCGGTGCTGCGGGGCCGCCGTCGCGCCGACTTCGAGGTGACGATTGAGAACAACGGGAATCGAGCCACGAGTCTCCGGCTGCACTATCTCGAGCCCACCGGACGCACAGAGGCCGCCTTCGATCCGCCGTCGCTCGTCGTCGAGCCGGGCACGATGGGGCTCGCCGTCGTCAGGGTTCGCTCGCTGTCGTTCCGTCGACAGCGCACCGCGCGCGCGATTCCGTTCCGGGTGCAGGCCAGCGACATGGG
>JBEGVK010000111.1:0-7923 GCA_041178405.1 Actinomycetota bacterium
GCCGTAGACGATCCACGACACTGCGATGACGAGTGCAAGCCACGGCACAGCCCCATACGAGACGGTGAGCACCACCAATGACGCGATGGCGAACGCAATGGCGACCCACTGTGCCGTCCGCAGCCTCTCGCCGAGCACGACGACCCCCACGGCCACCGTGCCGAGCGGTGCGATGAAGTAGCCGAGGGCGGTCTCGAGCACATGGCCATCAACGACTGCCCACACGTACGAGGTCCAGTTGACGGTGAGCAGGACCGCGGCGAAGGCGATGACACCGAAGAGTCGTCTGCTGCCGACGGCCGAGCGGATGCCGGCCCATCGCCGCTGCACCGTGAGCACGAGCGCCATCACGACCGCCGCTGTCGAGATGCGCCATCCGATCAGCTCGAAGGCCCGGAAGTCGGCGAGCCACTTCCAGTAGACGGTGAGCAGGCCCCACAGGACATACGCGGCGACACCGGTGATGATGCCGGCACGGTGGCGTTCGGGATCGGGCGTTGCCACCGCTGTCAGGTCCCGATCGCCTCGAGCACGAGCCGGTGCAGGTCGCGTGCCCGGCGGAACTCGATGCGCGGGTCGGCGTTCAGCGTGTCGTGCACGAAGGCGAAGCTGATGCCGGACGAGGGATCGGCCCAGGCCAGCTGACCGCCCATGCCGCCGTGGCCGAACGCATGGGGTGCAGCCGGCATCCAGCGGTGGTCGTGGAAGCCGTCGCTGCCGCTGACGTAGGCAATCAGCGTCCGGTTGGCGGGCACCTTGTCGCTTGCGCTGACGGACGCGTTGCGGATCGTGCCCGTCGCATCGGCGAGCCAGTCGTCGGGAAGCGCCCCGCCGTTGTTGTGCAGCAGATGCTGGTAGACGAGGGCGAGGTCGTGGGCCGTCGTGATGCCGCCCCCGCCGGGGATCGCCACGCCCCACGACCGGGGATCATTCATTCCCAGCACAGCGTCGTGGCTGATGACTGCCTCGGGCACCAAGTCGTCGCGGCCGTACTCTGCGACCAGCAGCGCCCGGTCGGGCGGATAGGTGCCGATCGACCTGACGATGGTGGGAGTGCGTCCAGCGACAGCCGCTTCGCCGAGAAGTGGTGATGCACCGGCCGGCGCCACCACCCGATCGTGGATGAGATCGGGATACGGCCGCCCGCCGACCGCCTCGATGATCTCTGCAATCACCCAGTGCGCGCTTGCTGGGTGGTACTCGGTCCGCATCCCCGGTCGATATTCGGGCCGCCACTCGGCGAACTGCTGCCGGCGCCCTTCGCGTGTGCCCCACAGCCTGCGGCTCATCCCGGCCTGGGGGAAGCCGCCCTGCATCGTGAGCAACTGCAGGACCGTGCAGTCGTGCAATCCGTTGGACGCGAACTCGGGCACGTACTCGCGTACGGGGTGGGTGAGGCCCACCGTGCCGTCGGCGAGGTGTGCCAGCAGGGCCGCGGCCGTCAGGGTCTTGGTGGCCGAGAAGATGAAGAAGCGTGAGCCGTCATCGGCTTCGCCGAACGACTGGAACTCGAGCACCTCGCCGTGGTGGGCGATGGCGAACTGGCCGGCGGTGATGAGGCCGGCGCCGAGCTCGCGTTCGATGCGAGCCCGCAGCGCTGCGAGGCCAGCGGCAGAGAGGCGGACGGCGGACACGTGCCGGAGCCTACGGGACAGGCGTCGGTGATCTGAGGTGCGCTGCTCGGTACTGTCGTGCCGTGGACATTGCGTCGACGCCCGAATGGCAGGCCATGCTCGACGCCCCCCGCCCAGCGCACCTTCGGGCACTCTTCGACACGGATCCCGGAAGGGCACGCAGGTACTGCACGACGGCGGGCGACCTGCGGATCGACTGGTCGAAGCACTGCATCGACGACGGGATCGTCGAACGACTGCTCGCCGTGGCGGCTGCAGCGAAGGTCGAGGCCCGGCGGGCGTCGATGTTCGCTGGCGAGCGGATCAACGCCACCGAGGGACGCGCAGTGCTCCACACCGCGCTGCGGGCGCCGCGCAGCGAGTCTGTCGTGGTCGATGGCGTCGATGTCGTGCCGGCGGTGCACGCAGTGCTCGACAGGATGGCGTCCTTCGCCACGGCTGTCCGCGACGGAACCTGGACCGGCGCCACTGGCCGGGCCATCGAGACGGTCGTCAACATCGGCATCGGCGGGAGCGATCTCGGACCGGCGATGGCCGTCGTCGCACTCGACGCCTTCCGCCATCCCCGGCTGTCGGCGCGGTTCGTCAGCAATGTCGACGGGGCCGACCTGCACGGTGCGCTCGCAGGTCTCGATCCGGAGACGACGCTCGTGGTCGTCAGCTCCAAGACGTTCACCACTGTCGAGACCATCGCGAACGCGCACGAGGCGCGGCGCTGGCTGACAGCACGACTCGGCGACGCTGCGGTTGCCAGGCACTTCGCCGCCGTGAGCACCAATGCGGAGGCGGCTGCCGCATTCGGCATCGAACTCGACAACGAACACGGCGGCAACATGTTCGAGTTCTGGGACTGGGTCGGCGGGCGCTACTCGGTCGATTCCGCCATCGGCCTGTCGCTGATGATCGCGATCGGCCCCGACGCCTTCTCGTCCTTCCTCGGTGGCTTCCGGGCCATCGACGAGCACTTCCGCACTGCGCCGCTTGCCGGCAACGCCCCGGTGATCCTCGCCATGCTCGGAATCTGGTACCACAACGTGCTCGGCGCCGAGACGAAGGCGGTGCTGCCGTACTCGCACGAACTGCGCAGGTTTCCCGCCTACCTGCAGCAACTCGACATGGAGAGCAATGGCAAGTCGGTCGCCGCCGACGGCTCGCCAGTGCACGTCGCCACCGGGCCGGTGGTGTGGGGCGAGCCGGGCACGAACGGCCAGCACGCCTTCTTCCAGTTGCTGCACCAGGGCACTCGTCTCGTGCCGGTCGACTTCATCGGGTTCTGCCGGCCTCACCATGGCATGCTCGAACAGCACGACCTGCTCATGGCGAATCTGTTCGCCCAGGGCGAGGCACTGGCGTTCGGGAAGACACTCGACGAGGTGATGGCCGAGGGCGTGCCGGAGCACCAGCGGCCGCACCGTGTGTTCGCCGGGAACCGTCCGAGCACCACGATCCTGGCTCCGCAGCTCACTCCGTCGGTGCTCGGCCAACTCATCGCCCTCTACGAGCACATCGTGTTCGTCCAGGGCGTGGTGTGGGGCCTGAACAGCTTCGACCAGTGGGGAGTCGAGCTCGGCAAGGCACTGGCCACCCGCATCGTGCCCGAGCTGACGGGGGGCAGCGCCGGATCCCACGACGCGTCGACAGCGGCGCTGATCGACTGGTACCGGTCGCAGCGCGCCCGCTGACCGCGCTCGGCGACAGTCATCCCATCCGGGCGATGACAGCCTTCAGGTAAGCGCCCTCAGCGAATCCGACCGGATGGTCGAGCGGGTGGCCGGTCCGTGCCGTGATCCGCATCTGGCGACCCGCTGCGTCGGCTGCGCGGAGCATCGATCGCTCGAGCTGGCCAGCATCGACCCGGGCGGTGCACGAGCACTGCACGAGGATGCCGCCCGGCCGGAGCACGTCGAGGGCGAGCGACGTGAGCGTCGAGTAGGCGCGCAGCGCGCCCTCGACCTGCGACGCCCGGGATGCGAACGACGGCGGGTCGACGACGACGATGTCGAACTGCTCGCGGTCAGCGCGGAACTGGCGGAGGACCGCAAAGGCATCGCCCGCCACCGATCGCTGCACGCAGGACGCGACAGCGGGAAGGTGCCGGTTGCGGGCGAGGTTGCGCTCGGCGACGGCGAGGGTCGGCGCGCTGAGGTCGACCGACACGATCTCGGCTGCGCCGCCAGCAGCTGCGTGCACGGTGAAGCCGCCCGTGCTGGCGAAGACATCGAGCACCCGTCGTCCGCCGGCGAGCGAGGCGACGAGAGCCCGGTTGTCGCGCTGGTCGAGGAAGTGCCCCGTCTTCTGGCCGGCGACCACGTCAGCTTCGAACCACAGGCCGAGTTCGGTGAAGGGCACTGGTCCGTCGGGGTGGGTGCCGAGCAGGGCATCGCCGTCGGCGAAGCCGTGCAGGTGCGGCTCGGGAATCGACCGGGCCAGTCGCAGGACGACCGATTCGGGATGCAGCATCTCGTCGACAGCGGAGACCACGTCGGCGAGATGTGGCATCCACGCTGCCGAGTACGCCTTCAGCACGACGACGCGCTCGTAGCGATCGAGGACGAGGCCGGGCAGGCCGTCGTTCTCGCCATGCACGACGCGATAGCCCGACGTGTCGCCGCGTGCGATGAGGGGTGTCCGGCGCTCGAGCGCGGTCCGCAGTCGCTCGCGCCAGAAGGCGCCGTCGATCTGACGCGGGCGTCCGCTGTGCAGCACCCGGATCCGAACCGGACTCGTCGGGTCCCAGAGGCCGATCGCAGCGAAGCGCCGCTGGTCGTCGAAGATCACCGCAAGGTCGCCCGGCGAACCCTCGGGCGACACCGACACGATCGACTTGTCGTAGACCCACGGGTGACCGCCGCGTACCTGGCGGAGTGCGTCGGGAGTGGTCCTGACGGCGAGGCGGCGAGCCGCAGGGCCGGAGGGCCGGCCGGCCGCCGGGGTGCTGTCCACGCCGGGAGGGTACGGCCGGGGCGGGACCGATCGGCGCATCACCCGGTGCCGGCCGGCCGCCGATCGGGCAGACTCGGGGGATGGCATCGGCAGCGGCAATCCAACGGGTCGGCGTGGTGGGAGCAGGGCTCATGGGCTCGGGCATCGCCGAAGTCTGCGCGAGGGCCGGCCTCGACGTGATCGTGCGCGAGGTCGACGCCGCAGCGTGCGAGCGTGGCCGCGACCGGATCGTGGGCAGCCTCGACCGTGGTGTGCGCAACGGCAAGATCTCGGAGGCCGACCGCGATGCCGCCGTGTCGCGTCTGCACGTGACATCTGACTTCGCCGATCTCGCCGATCGCCAGCTGGTGGTCGAGGCGGTGATCGAGGACGAGTCGCTGAAGACCTCGGTCTTCCGCGAGCTCGATCGGCACGTCGTCGACCCGTCGGCCATCCTTGCCAGCAACACGAGCTCGATTCCCATCATGAAGCTCGGCATCGCCACGCAGCGACCCGAGCAGGTGATCGGCATCCACTTCTTCAACCCCGTTCCCGTGCTCCGACTCGTCGAGCTGGTCACGTCGCTGCTCACGTCGACAGAGACGGCGACAGCGGCCGAGTCGTTCGCAGCCGGATCGCTCGGCAAGCGGGTGATCCGCAGTCAGGACCGCGCCGGCTTCGTCGTCAATGCCCTGCTCATTCCGTACCTGCTGTCGGCCATCCGGATGATGGAATCGGGATTCGCCACTGCCGACGACATCGACACTGGGATGGTCGAGGGCTGCAACCACCCGATGGGTCCGCTGCGCCTGACCGACCTCATCGGCCTCGACACGACGATGGCGGTGGCCGACAGCCTCTACGCCGAGTTCAAGGAACCTCTCTATGCGTCGCCGCCGCTGCTGTCGCGGATGGTCGAGGCGGGACTCCTCGGGCGGAAATCGGGCCGGGGCTTCTACGACTACCAGTCTGGGACGCGTTAGCCAATGGCGGATTCGCTCGAGCGCATGACGAATCTGCTGGCCCTGCTGCTGTCGTCGAACCGCGGTGTCACCCTTGCCGATATCCGCAACGATCTCGCCGACTTCTACGGCGACGGCAGCGACGAGACGGTTCGTGCGATGTTCGAGCGCGACAAGCGAAAGCTCCGCGACATCGGCGTGCCGATCGAGTCGGAGGTGCTGGGTGGCGGCGATGCTGGCCGCACCCGCTACACCGTCGACCGGCGTCGCTTCGAGCTGGCCGATCTCGACCTCGAGCCTGATGAGCGGGCTGCGCTCGAGCTGGCGGTCTCGGCAGCGCGCCTCTCGAATGCCAACCTCGGGCTGCTGAAGCTGGGCGGGATGCGCGGTGCATCGATGGTCTTCGCCAACATCCCCGACCTTCCGTCGCTGCCGGTGCTCCGCGAGGCCACAGCGAGGTCGGCTGTGGTGCGCTTCCGCTACCGCGACCTCGACCGTGTCCTGCACCCGTATGTCCTGCTGCTGCGCGAGGGCTTCTGGTACGTGATCGGCTTCGACGAGACGCGGGGCGAGCGCCGCACCTATCGGGTCGACCGCATCGAGGGCGACGTCGTGATGGGCGAGGCCAGCGCATTCGAGCGTCCAGCCGACTTCGACGTCCGCACGGCGTTCCCGGCCGATGCCCGCCTGCTGGGCGACGAGCCCGAGACCACGGCCACCGTGCTCGTCAGCACCCTGCGCCACGGTCACGAGCGCGACCTCGGCTCGGTGGTCGAGCGGCGTCCCGATGGTTCGCTCGTCGTCGAGGTGCCGTGCGCGAACCGCGATGCATTCCGTTCGTGGCTGCTCGGCTGGGGCGTCGATGCCGAGGTACTCGGTCCGCCGGACGTGCGCGCCGAGGTGGTCGAGTGGCTGCGGGCGATGGCGGGCAGGTCATGAGCGTTCGACGCGGACCCCGGCCCGCTGCCGAGCGGCTACGCGGGCTCCTCGTGATGTTGCCCTGGCTCGCCGAGCGTGGCCGGGTGCTGATCGACGAGATGGCGTCGCAGTTCGACCTCTCCGTCGACGAGCTCGTCGGCGACCTCACGCTGGCGGCATTGTGCGGACTCCCCCCATTCCAGGACGAGCTCATCGACGTGTACTTCGACGATGACTATGTGTGCTGCGATGTCCCACGGGTATTCACCCGCCCGCTGCAGCTCACTGCGATCGAGGGATTCCAGGTGCTTGTGTCGGCGCGGATGGCGATGCAGATTCCAGGCGCCGACCGTGGCGGTGCGCTGGGCCGAGCGCTCGACAAACTGAGGGCAGTGCTCGGTGACGACGGCGTCATCGTCGACGACGAGCCGCCGCCGGCGACTGCCGTGATCACCGAGGCGATCCGGCGCTGCGAGCGCCTGCACATCGGCTACTGGACGCAAGGCAATGCGCGTAGCGAACGCGACATCACTCCGTACGTGCTCTTCACCGATCGCGGCAACTGGTACGTGAAGGGAGACGACCACCGGTCAGGCGAGGAGCGGATCTTCCGTATCGACCGGATCGACATGTGCGAGCGCATGGGCATCTTCGACGATCCGCGCGAGGTCAAGGTGCCAGAGTCGGACGAGTGGTTCCTCGACGACGACCTTCCCGTCGCGACGATCGAGGTCGATCGAACTGGCGCCTGGGTCGTCGAGCGCTACCCGTTCCGCCGCGCCGAGCAGCGTGGCGAGGGCTGGAGTGTCGATCTCACGGTTGCCACTCGGGAGTGGCTGGCCGAGCTGATGCTGCGCCTCGGGCCGACGGCGCGTGTGGTGTCGCCGCCGGAACTGGCCGACGTGGGCACTGAGGCGGCCCGTCGCCTGCTTGCCGTCTACGAGGCAGACGGCAGCGACGCCAGCTGACCTGCGCTGGCGATTCCGTGGGCTCGCAGCAGGTGCGGGAGCACGGCTGCGGCGGCCTCGGCGTCGGCGAGTGCGTCATGGGCGTTGACGAGGCTGACGCCGTAGCGTGCGCAGACGTCGGCCAGTCGGTGCGAGAGGCGCCGACTCGGATCGAGTGCCCTTGACAGGCGCAGTGTGCAGATGGGCGAGTGGAGGGGGAGCCTGACGCCCGCTCGATCGGCCTCGGCGTTGAGGAAGGCGAGATCGAATGGAGCGTTGTGCGCGACGACGCGAGCTGATTCGAGCCGGCTGGCGAGTCCGGTGATCGCGGCGGCGGTCCGCGGCGCCCTCCACAGCGCCCGACGACGGATGCCGTGCACCTCGGTCGGCCCGGTCGACCGCCACGGGATCAGGTCGGGGCGGACAAGGGTCGACCACCGGTCGAGGATCCGTCCGTCGGCATCGACGACCACCACGCCGATCTGCAGGATCCGATGCCGTGCCGGGTCGAGGCCCGAGGTCTCCACGTCGACGACGGCG
>JBEGVK010000112.1:0-3116 GCA_041178405.1 Actinomycetota bacterium
GTCGCTTCCGACGGACGGCAGGCACTCGAGATGTTCGATGCGGTGCAGCCGGATGTGGTGCTGCTCGACGTGATGCTGCCGAGGATGAGCGGCATCGATGTCTGCCGGCAGCTTCGCGCTCGCAGCCAGGTGCCGATCATCATGGTGACTGCGAAGAGTGCCGAGATCGACACGGTCGTGGGACTCGAAGTGGGTGCCGACGACTATGTCACGAAGCCGTATCGGATGCGCGAGCTCGTGGCACGGATCCGCGCCGTGCTGCGACGCAAGGCTGGGCTCGGCGACAGTACCGGCGAGGTGGTGCTCGGTGCGCTCACAGTGGGCGACGTTGCGCTCGACACTGAGGCGCATCGAGTGACGGTGGGAGGTCGCGCAGTGGTGCTGCCGTTGAAGGAGTTCGAGCTGCTTCAGGTGCTGCTGGCCAATGCGGGACGAGTGCTGACCCGCGACACGCTCATCGACCGAGTGTGGGGAAGCGACTATGTCGGCGACACGAAGACGCTCGACGTGCATGTCAAGCGTCTCCGCTCGAAGATCGAGCCCGATCCGGCGAACCCGACGCGGATCGTCACAATTCGAGGCCTCGGCTACAAGTACGAGCGTCCGACCAACTGAGGTCAGAGCTCGAGTCGGGCCACCCAGAGTCCGGGCGCCTCGAGCTCGGCGGGTGTGGGCAGTGCGTCGCCGCGGCGGAAGAGTTCGGTGAGACGACGCTCGCCGACCCGGTCGACGACACCGGCGACGAAGTCCTTGCCGCGCTGCACGTGGTCGATCGTGAGACGGAGGCCGAGCAGTCGCTCGACGAAGAGGTCGTCGGGTGTTGCGCCCACGCGGCGGCGCCTGACAGCGTCGGCGATTCGTAGCGAGTTGCCGCCGATCACTCTCACCGCCACGGTGTCGACCAGATAGTCGACGTAGCCGACCACGCCGGCTGCGGCTGCATCGAGCGCTGGCGCGAGTGCCGCTTGGTCTGGTGACTGCACTGCGCCGAGCAGCAGTGCTGGATCGCTGAGGAGGCGTTGCATCGCCGACATGGGATCGCCCATGTCGGCATCGGATGCCGCAGCGAGGTGGTCCATGATGGCCGTCGGGTCAGGCCGGAATGCGCCGACATGGCGGCGGAAGAGATCGGACACAGCGTTGCGAAATGCGACCGCAGAGAAGAGCGAGTGGGCCGTGAGTTCCTGGGCGACGACCCACAGGCGCATTTCGTCAGCGTCGATCTCCCAGGCTTGTGCAAATGTCTCGACATTGTCGGGAACGACGAGGATGTCGGTGGAGGGGCGCGGAATCGGCAGGTCGTAGCACCCGAAGGTGCGTGCCGCGAGTCGCCCGATCATCGACCCAATGGCCATGCCCATCATCGACGGCCCCATCATCCGTGAGATGCCGGCCATCATCGCCGCCATCGGATCGCCCTCAGCGGGGGTGTCGGCAGCCGACTGACTGAGCGAGGCAGCCATGTCGGTGAACAGTGGGCGATAGTCGTCGAGTGACCGCAGCGCCCATGCTGACCGTGTGACGGCAGTGATCTCGGGGAACGCCGGGTCGGCGCCCGCCACGTCGGCCACGTGCATCTCGACGATCCGGGCCAGTTCTGCGAGACGCATCCGAGCCATGGGGTCGACGTTCGGCTCGCCGGCCCCGCCGTTGGCTGCCATGACGGCGAACTGACGGGCCGCCTCCCAGTTCAGCGGCCCCTGACCGGCAAGGGCCTTGGCCATCTCGGCGAACATCGGCAGGCTGGCAAACGGATCGGGGACGTTGCTGTCGCCATCAGCCATGTCGTCAGCCTACGAGCGGATCACCCGGCGGCGTCTGGCCGTCTAGGTTGCTGACGTGGCCGACGTGACGGTGTGGGTGAGCGATGCTGACGGGGCGCTCGGCGCCCGGGTGTGCGAGCGGCTCGCCGGCATTAGAACGACGATCGTCGCCACTCCCGGAGACGCAGATGTGGTGATCTGGCTGACCGCACACGACGCGGCCGTGAGGGCGTCATGGCATCGGGCGTCGCTCGGGGATCTCGGCGCCGTGCTCGACCGTGCCACTGCACGGCACATCGTCATGGTGTCGTCGGCAATGGTCTACGGCGCGTGGCCCAACAATCCGGTGCCACTCACCGAGGACGCGGTGCTGCGCCCCGAGTTCGACTACGCCGTGCACCTCGTCGAGGTAGAGCAGCTCGTCGAGCGGTGGCGTCAGGAGTCTCCTGGTCGCAGCGCGACGGTGCTGCGACCTGCAGTCGCGATGGCCGCAGATGCGGCCAGCGGCCTCGCCGCTGCGCTGGCTGCGGGGATGGGAGAGCGATTCGGCGAGGCCGATCCTCCTGCGCAGTTCCTGCATCTCGACGACCTCGCCGATGCGGTGGTGCTGTGCGCGATGCGGCGTATCGATGGCGTGCGCAACGCTGCGCCCGATGGCTTCGTTCCCGGAGAGCGTCTCCGCGCACTCACCGGCAGTCCACCGCGGCTGCAGTTGCCGTCGCGGTGGCGCGAGGTGGTGACCGGCCTGCGCTGGCGGCTCGAGCGTGGGCCGATCCCGCCGGGCCTGGTGGCGTACACCCGGTGGCCGTGGGTGGTGTCGAATGATCGTCTCGTCGCCGACGGATGGCAGCCGGCGATCACCAACGAGCAGGCGTACGTCGAGGGCACCGAGGCGAAGTGGTGGACGATGGTGTCGCCGAAGCGGCGTCAGGAGGCTGCGCTTGCCGCCGCAGGCACCCTGCTTGCGATCGTGCTGGCCGTGGCGGGCCGTGCGCTGAGGTCGGCAGCGGTCACAGCCGCGACGGTGGTGCCGCCAACTCGACGCTGATCAGTGCCGACGTTCCGTCGGGTCGCTGCACGCTGATCTCGACGACATCACCAACGTGGTGCAGTGCGAGAGCGCCAGCGAGTTCGATCGAGCTGCCGATCACAGTGCCGTCGACACCGACGATGATGTCGCCGATGCCGAGGCCGGACATTGCCGCCGGACCGTCTGGATCGATGGCAGCGATAGTGATGCTGCCCGACGGCTGGTCATCGATCAGCACACCGAGCCAGACCGTCGGTCGGAGGAGCGCGCCGAGTGCGCGTCGCAGTTCGATGATGCGGTCGGCGAGCACGAGCATCGGGCCG
>JBEGVK010000113.1:0-27774 GCA_041178405.1 Actinomycetota bacterium
GCGATCCTGATGTGGCCGAGCGGCTCGCCCTCACCGTCGGGTTCGGCAACCGTGACTCGTGTGCCGTCGCCACTGCCGTGCAGCCGTGCATTGTCGATGAGGTTGGCCACCACTCGTGCGAGGCGGCGGCGGTCGCCGCTAATGAGCACCCGCTCCGCTCGCTCGCTGACATCGACCGGGACCTCGGGCATGCTGCTCACGGCGACCGCCTGCCTGACGAACTCGCCGACCGCCAGCTCGTCGAGGTTCAGCCTGATCGCGCCTGCGTCGAACCGCGAGATCTCGAGCAGGTCCTCGACGAGTCCCTGGAACCGCCCTACGTCCGCGGCGAGGAGGTCGAGCGCTGCCTGGGCCCGCTCGGGCATCTCCTCACGCCGCGACTTCATCACCTCGACGCTTGCGGCGAGCGTCATCAGCGGCGAGCGAAGCTCGTGGCTGACGTCGCTGGCGAACCGGGCATCGCGCTCGACGCGGGCCTGCAACGCAGCGGCCATGTCGTTGAATGCGTTCGACAGCACCATCAGGTCGTGGTCCTCGGTGGGCGCAAGGCGGGTGTCGAGGCGTCCGCCGGCGATCGCCTTTGCAGCCTGGGCCGCCTCGCCGAGGGGACGGACGGCCCGCGACGCAATGACGACACCCAGCAGTGCTCCGGCCAGCGTGGTGATGAACGCTGCGAAGAGCAGGCTGAGCCTCACGCTGTCGAGCGTGTTCGAGGCGTCGTCGAGCGGCACGAACTCGAAGTAGGCGGCCGTGGTGACGGTGAGGGGAATCCCGATCACCAGCAGCGGTTCGCCGTCGACCCTGGTGATCAGCCGGGCGGGTACGCCGTCGTCGACGACGCGAGCCTGGAGCGAGACCGGGATCGACTCCGGCGACGAGCGGGCCGAGCTCGCAGTCCAGGTGCCGCGGTAGTTGATGGCGAAGCTGGCGACACCCAGCGACCGCAGTCGTGCCACTGCCGCCTCGGGCGACGGCGTACTGGTGTTCAGTTCGTTCTGCGCGATCTGGGCATTCCGGTAGGCCTGCTCGACGCCTGCCCGGTCGCGTTGCGTGACGACGCTGCTGCGCGTGAATCCATAGGCGACAGCGGCGAGGAATGCGGCGAGCAGCAGCGAGCCCGAGGCGAACATCAGCAGGATGCGAAGCCGCAGCCCGAGCCTGATCGACCTGAGGCGGCCAAGAAGGGTTCGTCCAGCGCGGATGGCCCGGACAGTTCGGCCCTGCGGCAGGTGGTCGGGCTCGGGTGCCGACTCGTCGGTCACGACTGCAGGCGATAGCCGAGCCCGCGAACCGTCACCACGTGACGCGGGTTCGCCGGATCGACCTCCACCTTCATGCGCAGCCGGCGAATGTGGACATCGACAAGCCGGCCGTCGCCGAAGTAGTCGTGGCCCCACACGTTGTCGAGCAGGCTCTCGCGGCTGAAGACCCGTCCTGGATTCTGAGCGAGCTCGCACAGCAGTCGGAATTCAGTCTTCGTGAGGTGCACCTCGTGCCCGCCGCGCGTCACCTTGCCCTCATCAGGGATGATCTCGAGCTCGCCGAAGACCAGCTTGGCGTGGCCGGTGGCGATCGGCCTGACTCGTCGAAGCAGGGCCCGGATACGCGCCGAGAGCTCCTTCGGGGCGAACGGCTTCGTGAGGTAGTCGTCGGCGCCGGCTTCGAGGCCGGCCACGACGTCGTGGGTGTCGTTGCGTGCCGTGACCATCACGATCGGGACATCGCTCGACCGGCGGATGGTGCGGCACAGCTCGAAGCCGTCGATCCCGGGAAGCATGATGTCGATCAGCACCACGTCGGGCGTGGTGCGCTGGAAGACCTCGACCGCCTCTTCGCCGCTGCCGGCCTCGTCGACGGTCCAGCCCTCGTCCTCGAGGGCGAGCTTCACGGCAGTCCGAATGCGTTCGTCGTCCTCAACCGAGAGAATGCGCGTGCCCACGACTCGACATGATGGCAGGCGAACGGTCGCCGCGGCGTGCAGCGCCACCGCAGTGACCGAGGTGCAGTGGCGGGACGCCCGGAAATCAGGCGAGTGGATCAAGGTCCGGCACCGCAGCGCACGCTGCCTCGAGCGCCGCCGTCAGGTGGTCAAACAGTCCTGGTGCAGCAGCGATCACCCAGCCGCCGTCACCGGGCGCGCCGACGCCCAGCGTCGGAATGCCGGTCGACCCGATTCGCTGCTCGGCACCAGCAATGCGGCACCCGCTTTCGCTGGCGATGAGTGCTCCCGCTGCATAGTCCCATGGTCCGAGGCCATGCTCGAAGTAGGCGTCAAGCCGTCCGGCGGCCAGATGGCACAGGTCGGCGGCCGCTGCGCCGAGGCGGCGGATGTCGCGCACGGTCGGAAGGAGGATGGCAACCCGTCCAGCCTGGACTGCACGCCGGGCGGCGTCGTAGGAAAAGCCGGTGGCGACGAGCGCGGTTGCGAGGTCGGCCGATGTGCTGCACCGGATCGGGAGCCCGTTGCGGCGGGCGCCGGCGCCGGCCACCGCCGTGAAGAGTTCGTCGGTGGCGGGCAGGTACACAGCTCCCACCCTCGCCGCGCCGTCGACGGTGGCTGCAACCGACACCGCATATCCCGGGAGGCCATAGACGAAGTTCGTCGTGCCGTCGATCGGGTCGATCACCCAGTCGACGCCTGAGGTGCCAGCAAGGCCGGTGCCTTCTTCGCCGACGATGCCGTCGTCGGGCCGGATTGCGAGGATGCCGTCGACGATTCGGCGCTCGCTCGCTCGGTCGAACTCGGTCACCATGTCGGTGGCTGTCGACTTGCTGTCCGCGGCGACCCCGTCGACGTCGATGCGGGCTCGATGGACCATTCGTCCGGCATCCACCGCCAGGCGGGCCGAAAGGTCGAGCAGCGATGCGTCGAACACCGACGGAGTGGCAGACCGCTCGCGTCCAGGCATCAGTTGCTGCCGCGGCGGGGATGCGCCCCGGGCGGCTGGTCGTCGAGCGTCCGCCATTCGCCGACAGCGCGGAGCACGAGGACGGCAATCACGCTCATGCCGCCGGCAGTGACCAGCGACCCGATGAGCATGCCGATGCCGCGGCCGGTGCCGCACTCGCCACTGCACTGGAGCCCCACGATCGTGAACCCGATGAGCCCGCCGGCTGCGCCGCCGAGGAGGATCGCTGCGAATGCAGCCGCTCGAGCGGCTGGCGTCGGGATGGCGCTGAGCGGGCGGTCCGGCTCGGTCATGCCATGCAGCGTATTCTCGGCAGCAGTGCGCAGCACGGTCGTCGTCCCCACCTATGAAGAGGCACAGAACATCGAGGCCCTGTGCCGCGATGTCCGCCGCGCCCTGCCTGACGCCTCGATCCTCATCGTCGACGACGGCGGCATTGACGGCACCGCCGACATTGCCGAGGCACTGGCGGCCGAGCTCGGCAACCTCGAGGTGCTTCGCCGAGCGGCGAAGTCAGGGCTTGGCAGCGCCTATCGCGAGGGCTTCCGGAGGGCCCTCGACGCCGGTGCCGAGATCTGCGTGCAGATGGACGCCGACCTCTCGCACCCGGCTGAGGTGCTGCCAGCGCTCGTCGCCATCATCGAGCACGGTGCCGACCTCGCCATCGGCTCGCGGTACGTGCCCGGCGGGCGCACCCTCAACTGGCCGCGTCGGCGAGCATGGCTGTCGCGCTGGGGCAACCGATACGCAGCCGGTGTGCTCGGCCTCGCCGTCAACGATGCCACCGCCGGGTTCAGGGCGTATCGGTCGGACATGCTGCGGCGCATCGACTTCGAGTCGGTCGGTGCCGACGGGTACGGGTTCCAGGTGGAGATGACGTACAGGATGGTGAGCACCCGGGCGCGCATCGTCGAATTCCCGATCACGTTCGTCGACCGGACTGCGGGCACGTCGAAAATCTCGGGTGGCATCGTGCGCGAGGCACTGGTGCTCGTGGCCCGACTGTGGATCGGCGACTTCCTCGGACGGCGCCGCCGTCGCCGGGAGGGCTACTGACATGCGCCGCTGGTCGGTGGGCGGCGCGCTCATCCCGCACGGCGACGGACTGATGCTGGTCGGCAATCGACGACGAGACGGGTCGCTCGACTGGACACCACCCGGCGGCGTGATCGATCCAGGCGAGACAGTGCTCGACGGACTCGTGCGCGAAGTGCGCGAGGAGACCGGACTGGAAGTGAGGCGCTGGTCTCACTGCGCCTACACGGTCACTGTCGAGGCACCCGACATGGGATGGCTGCTGTCGGTGGAAGCGTGGGTGGCCGACGACGTGCGTGGCGACGTGCGCATCGACGACCCCGACGGCATCGTGGAAGAGGTTCGCCGTGCCCCTGCGGCTGATGTCCCCGAACTGCTGGCTGCGAGTCCGCCGTGGGTCCGCGACCCCGTGAGCGACTGGCTGTTCTCGGCGTGCGGCACGTACTCGTTCATCGTCAGCGGCACGTCGCGGTCGAGTTCCACCGTCTCCCGCATCGCATGACCACGGGCGCGACTCGCAGGGTCATCCTGCACGTCGACATGGACGCGTTCTATGTGAGCGTCGAACTGCTGCGCCGTCCCGAGCTTCGCGGCAAGCCAGTCGTCGTCGGCGGGTCAGGCCGACGCGGTGTCGTCGCTGCAGCCTCGTACGAGGCGCGCCGCCACGGAGTCCACTCAGCGATGCCGAGCATCACCGCCCAGCGGCTCTGCCCGCAGGCAGTGTTCCTCCCCGGTGACCACGAGCACTATGCGGCCGTCAGCGCCGATGTGCTGGAGGCCTTCCGAAGTGCAACGCCCTTCGTCGAGCCGATCTCGCTCGACGAGGCATTCCTCGACGTCACCGGCTCGCTGCGTCTCCTCGGCGACGGCCGTGCGATCGGCACGCGATTGCGGCGCGACGTGCTCGACCGGACTGGTCTCACCTGCAGCGTGGGTGTCGCGCCGAACAAGTTCCTCGCCAAGCTCGCCTCAGAGGCAGCGAAACCGCGTGCGACGCCCGACGGCGTCCGCGAGGGCCTCGGCGTCGTCGAAGTAGAGCCCGGGCGTGAGCTCGAGTTCTTGCACCCGCTGCCGGTGCAGTCGCTCTGGGGCGTCGGGCCAGCCACGCTGGCACGGCTCGAACGGCTCGGCATCCGCTCGGTGGGAGACCTCGCTGCACTCGGCGAGCGGACGCTGGTTGCCTCGCTCGGCCGTGCGCACGGCGCGCACCTCCATCGGCTGTCCCTCGGCATCGACAACCGCCCAGTCGAGGTCGACAGGGCAGTGAAGTCGATCGGCCACGAGGAGACCTTCTCGCACGATCGCCACACTGTGTCGGAGTTGCGGGTCGAACTCGTCCGCCTCTCCGATGCCGTTGCGGGACGGCTGCGCGCGCACGGCACCGGCGCACGGACCGTGCAGTTGAAGGTGCGCTTTGCAGGCTTCGAGACGATCACCCGCAGCGTCACCGTCCCGGGTGCCATCGACACCGCTCACGCGATCCTCGCCGCGCTCACCCCGCTGCTCGAGGCTGTCGATCCGACGCCCGGCGTTCGCCTCCTCGGGGTCAGTGCGAGCAACTTTGCCGCACCCGCCGAGCAGCTCACGCTCGCAGGGCTGTCGGGCGGTGCCGCCGACCACGAGCCGTCTCCTGCGGAGTGGTCGGAGGCAGAGTCGGCGATGGACGCGATCCGCACCCGCTTCGGGTCGACAGCAATCGGGCCGGCGAGCTCGCTCAGCCGGCGCGGTCTGCGCACCGTCAGGAAGGGAGCGCAGCAATGGGGACCTGAACGCGACCCAACGCATGACCCTTCAGGGTCGGGTGGCGACGGGACGGGCGCGCAGTGACACGCGGCCCTGCGTTGCCTCGTGGGGCGAATTCTGCGAGGATCACCAGAGGCTGCCGAGGAGTTGAGATGCCGCTCTCCGAAGACGAACAGAGAATTCTCCGCCAGATCGAGGAGCAACTGCAGCGCGACCCGGGTTTCGGCCGCACCATCGAGACGGTCCGCCACGGCAGCCGTCGTACGCTCGTTGCGGCCACCTCGGCCACTCTGATCGGGCTGCTCGTCACGATTGCCACGCTCGTCATCAGCCCACTGCTGTCGTTCGCCTGCTTCATCGCCTCACTCGCCGCTGCGGTCGTCGCAGTGCGCCATGCGGGATTGCTGGGCGAGCGGAGCCTTGCCAGTTTCACCGGGTCGGGAGCCCGCGTGCCGCGCGAAGCGCCGGGCGGGAACGACCGGAACTAGCCGGCAGGTGTGTGGCGCGGCGCTGCCGGCCACTCTGTCCAGGGGGCGAGCCGCAGGATCGCCCGCCGCCTGCGGCTGAGCAGCGGGCGGCATCCCGACACGATCCGCGACGAGAGTTCCTCGCACCGCTCGAGTTCGTGGGCCGTCGGCTCGTGGGCCGAGTAGGCGACACGGCCCACGAGCGACGCAAGTGCGTCGAGGTCGCGGCGGCCGATGGCGACGCGACTGCCCGCGGCTGCGGCAAACTCGCGGGGCGTCAGACCGGAGGCCGGTCCGCCGCCTGCCCACTCTGCGAATCGAGTGGCGCGATGCCAGGCGAGCAGGGCTCGGGTCCGGGCACCGGCTGTGGCGCGGCGCCGCCGGGCAATGCTCGACACTGCCGACGTCCCAAGCCATGTCCATGCGCCGACGGCCAGGACGGCTGCGAGCCACCACGCCGGTGCTCCATCGTCGTCGGCGGGCGCCGTCGGCGCCGTCGTTGCCGAGGGAACTGACGTCGCCGGCGCTGTCGGGGTGGTGGTCGTCGGCGCGCCCGGTGCCGTCGTGGTCGAGGTCGTGCTCGTCGATGCTGAGCCGGGTTGCTCGCCGGTGTCCTGTTCCGGGCTGATGCCGAGGTAGGCGGCGGCATCGGGACTGCCACGGCCGGGCGTCGGCTCGAACGGCACCCATCCGATGCCGTTGAACCACACCTCGGGCCACGCGTGAGCATGCCGGCCGAACACCTCAAAGGTCCCGGCTGCGACCCTGTCGCCCGGGGTGAACCCGACAGCCACGCGGGCTGGGAGTCCGAGGATGCGCGCCATGACTGCAAAGGTGCCGGCGAACTGCTGGCAGAATCCGCGCCGCGCGTCGAGGAACGCCTCGATCGCCCGGGCACTGTTGCTGAAGTCGACGTCCGTCGTGTACTCGAACTCGGTGCGGAACCACTGCTGAAGGGCGAGGGCCGCGTCGAAGTCGCTCGAGGCAGTGGCGGTGACCTCGACGGCAAGGTCGGCGATGCGCTGCCCGACATTCGAGGGCAGCGCCAGATAGTCGGGGTCGGGTGCAGGACTGGCGGACACCTCGCGGAGCATCTCGGGCGAGAGTTCGGCGACCAGGGAGACCACGTCGATGACCGTGTCCTCGGTGAGGCCGCGTCCCGGCATGATGGCGCTCTCGCTGTCGGGGGCCCAGAAGACATCCCGATCGGAGTCGGCATCGACTGGACGGTAGGCAGCAGGAATCATCGGTCCACGAAGCGACGCAATGGTGATCCGCTGCCTCGACTCGCGAGTTCGAGTCGAACGATCGCCGGCAGGTCCCTCGAACTCCTCGAGGTCCTCGGCGGGCGGGTTCCATGCTGTGCCGTCGAACGTCGGCAGCGAGAGAAGCCGCCAGTAGTGCGGACCATCAGAGGCTTCGACGGTGAACAGCAACCGTCCGCTGGAATCGGTGAGCGTCGAGCGGATGTCGACGAGTGGGCTGACGACCTCGGTGATGTTCGAGGCACCCGTCCGCGTGTCGATCAGCGGTTGGTCGCCTGCGCCGGGAAGCCGGGGAGCGGCAACTGCGCCGATTGCTGCGGCAATCAGCGCAATGGCAGCGAGCCGGGGCACCACGCGTGCCAGCGGAGTCGGGCGATTGCCGAGCCACTGCGATTCGCGTCGCCGGTCGCGGGCGCGGAGCACGCCGACAGTGAGAATCGCCGATGCGGTCCAGCTGAGCGCGAGTCCCACGCGCCAGAGAGGGGTGCCCACTGCGGCGACGACAACGAACATCGCCCCGTGCGGCACCACGGCCTCTGAGTGGCCTCCTGCGCGGAATGCGAAGGTGTCGGAGAGCACGACGATGACAACCATCGCAGTCGCGGCAGCGATGGCGAACGGGCTGGCAGAGGGAACCGGAGCGACGGCGGTGGGAAACAGGTCGATCACGGTGCGCATGTCCGCTGCGAACGCACTGACTGTTGAGGAGTCGGGAATGAGACCCGAGGCGCTGGCGCGGTAGTACGCAATGGAAACCATCCAGAGACCGGCCGACAGCGTGACCGGCACTGCCGCCCAGCCGGGGAGTCGTACCGCTCGCAGTACGAGCGCCACGGCGTGTGTCGCGAGCGCAACGAGCAGGAGCGGTCGCAGGTACTGCCAGTCGGCGAACGCCCTGCCGGCGGTGATGGCGGTGACGGTCGTGGTGGCCGCGAGCGCGACGGTGGCCCAGAGATCGATGGGCTGCAGGCGCCGGGAACTCATGCCGGCGCCTCGATGAGTCGTCGCCAGCCGTCGGCGAACGAGTCGAGCGACTGTGCGCCGACGGTCCACGATCCGGCTGGACGGAAGAAGTGCGACGCGCCGGCGTCAGTGAGTGTGCCTGCGGCTGCTGCATGGACGACCACCACAGTGTCGTCCGGGGCCGTGCGCATCGACTCGACCATCGAGCACCCTGCGTCGAGCGATGCGCAGACCAGCACGATCAGGCCGAGGCCGTCGTCGGCTCCGGTGAGCGCCCGTGGGTCGAGGTGTCCGTCGCCGGGCATGACCGTTGCGAGTCCGCGCAGTGCGTCGCGTGTGATGTCCCGTCCGGTGATGTCGAGTCCAGGCGACAGCAGGTGCGTGGCGACGCCGGCACTGCACGCCGCCGCGACGACGCTCGCCGTGATGCCGACCGCGAGCTCGAACCGCTCGGCGGCCTCGGAGTCGCCCGGTGACGTGAAGCCTGGATCGCTCGCGAGGAGCGCAACGGTGCAGCGCCGGAGCCGCTCGGCTTCGCGCTCGGTGACAATGAGGGAGTCGGCGCGGGCGGACGCCTTCCAGTTGATCCGTCGGGTGTCGTCGCCGGGCACGTAGTCACGCTGAGAGTGGAACTCGGTGCCCGAGCGGCCGAGCGCGCGAGATGCAAGGTGCTGTGAGAGCGGCCCGCCGCGTCCCGGCTCGGGCATCGAGACCGTCACGTGACGCGGCACGACGACGACCTCGGCCGTGCCGGGCACGTCGACGAGACGTCGGGAGATCGCGAACGGGTCGGATTGCTCTGCGACGAGCGGGCCGATCTCCACGAGTCCCCTGCGGTCGGTGGGTACCCTGTAGGCAGCGGTCGCAGTGCTTCCTCGCCGCAGCGAGTCGACCTGCATCGTCGCGCCGCCATCGCCAACTGACTCCCACAATCGCAGTGCCGGGCTACGGCGAGACCCTCGATTCTCGATCGACAATTCGACTCGCATCGCCTCCCCGACGGCCACCAGCGGGGGGTCGACGCGGCGAGTAGCGATGAGTTCGGGCATCGGCAGTCGGGTGGCGAGCACTCCGAGCACGGCTGTCGTGCCGAGTGCGGCGCCGACGACGTAGAGCTCGATGAGTCCGAAGAGGCGCCCTCCGCCGACCGCACCGACTGCCGCAGCGACCGCCGCCCAGCCGTGACGCGTGAGCATTCAGCTGACCGCCGGCACCGGCACCGACGCGATGACGTCGTCCACGATGCGGATGCCGTCGATGCCTCGCCCCGCAGCCTCGGAGCTCAGCACGAGACGGTGCGCCAGTACCGGTCCGGCCACTGCCTTCACGTCGTCGGGCAGCACGTAGTCGCGACCGCGTGTTGCTGCCCACGATCGCGATGCGCGAGCGAGCTGCAGCGTGGCGCGTGGCGACAGGCCGAGCGTGACCCCTGGGTGGCGGCGCGATGCCTCGGAGATGTCGACGAGGTACGACTTCACTGCGTCGGCGAGGTGAACGGTGCGGACCGCCTCTCTCATTCGCACGATGTCGGCCGCAGAGACGACGGGGCGCAGCGACGCCATCGGATCGGCCGCTGCACGGGAGTCGAGGATCTCGATCTCGGCGGCCCTCGACGGGTAGCCGAGCGACAATCGCATCAAGAATCGGTCGAGTTGGCTCTCGGGCAACCGGTAGGTGCCGTCCTGCTCGACCGGGTTCTGCGTGGCGGCCACCATGAACGGGGAGGGGAGCGCATATGAGACACCGTCCGCCGTCACCTGTCGTTCCTCCATTGCCTCGAGGAGGGCGGACTGCGTCTTTGGCGAGGCGCGATTGATCTCGTCGGCGAGCACGATGTTGGCGAACAGCGGCCCGGGCTGGAAGGCGAACGTCTCGGTGGCTCGCTGGAAGACGCTGACGCCGACGAGGTCGGTGGGCAGCAGGTCGGGGGTGAACTGCACTCGCTTCCACGAGCAGTCGATCGAGGTAGCGAGGGCCCTGGCAAGGCTGGTCTTGCCGACGCCGGGCACGTCCTCGATGAGGAGATGCCCCTCGGCGAGAAGGCAGGTGACGGCAAGCTCGATCGCATCGTGCTTGCCATGGAGCACGAGGGCGATGTTGCCGACGATGCGGTCGACATAGTCGGCGAACGTGGTCGGTCGGTGGGGGGAGTCGGCCATGGGCAGAGGGTAACCGTGCACGTCAGCGCATGCGTCGGCAGGCACCCGATCCGCCGGCAGTGGACGCTGGTCGCGGGGAGGGCGCGCTACGGTCGCCGCCATGTCGGAGTGCTTCCTGTCGATCGATGTCGGCAACTCGAAGCTGAGCGCCGCTGTCGTCGACCAGCACGGCGAGATCCTCATCCGAGACCGAGTTCCCACGCCGGCACGTGACGTCTGGCCGACCCTCTCGCGGCTCGTCAAGCGGGTCATGGCGGCTGCGCCGACGCAGCCGATCGGATGCGGGGTCGGTGTGAGCGGGCCCATCGACTCGACCGCGGGCACGATCTCGCCGCTGCACATGCCGTCGCTCGTCGATGTGCCGCTCCAGGCGATGGTGGAGGAACTCACCGAGATGCCAACGGTCGTCGATCACAGCGCCAAGGCCGTGGCGCTGGGTGAGGCGTGGCGCGGTGCTGCGGTTGGCGAGTCGAACTTCGTCACGGTCGTGCTCGGGTCGGCTGTCACCGGGGGCATCGTCATTGGCGGGAAGTTGCTCAGTGGTCGGCTCGGCAACGCCGGCGCGATCGGCCATGTGATTGTCGAGGTCGGCGGCCGTCCATGCGCCTGTGGCGCGCATGGTTGTCTCGAGGCGTATTGCGGCGGTGCGGCGCTCGAGGCGGAGACAGGACGTCCGCCACAGCGTGCGCCGCAGGCAATCGTCGAGCGGACCGGCATCCTCGTCGGCCGGGCCCTGGCATCGGTCGGCGCGGTCTGCGACCTCCGCCTCGGCGTGATCGGCGGGGCAGTGGCTCTCGGATTCGGCGACGCGTTCTTCTCTGCGGTGCAGCAGGAGGTCGACCAGCGCGCCAAGCTCAGCTTCACCTCCGAGTTCAGGGTGGTTCCGTCGCGCCTCGGCCTGATTGCGCCGCTCGTAGGGGCTGCAGCACTCGCTCGGCACGCCGTGGGCGCGGCGCGGTAGCGTCAGCGCAATGCGACCTGAGTACTCCCCGGAGGCCGAGCGGTACCGCGCAGAAGTGCGCTCGTTCCTCAGAGCATCCCTACCGCCCGGCTGGGGAGGGATCGGCCAGCTCGACGGCGACGAGCTGACTGCCTTCGTCGACGAATGGCGCGTCGTGCTCGCCAAGGGCGGCTACCTCGCGCCGGGCTGGCCGGTCGAGTATGGCGGCGGCGGTTTGTCGGCGCTCGAGCAGGTGATCATCGCCGAGGAATTCGCAACGGCCGGCGTGCCGATGGGCGGCCCGAACGATGTCTTCGGCATCCAGATGCTCGGGAACACGTTGCTGCGCTGGGGCTCCGACGAGCAGAAGGCCGCCTACCTGCCGAGGATCCTGTCGGGCGAGGATCGCTGGTGCCAGGGCTACAGCGAGCCGAACGCCGGCAGCGACCTCGCCAATCTCGGCCTGCGCGGCATCCTCGACGGCGACCAGTGGGTGCTCAACGGGCAGAAGATCTGGACCTCCGCAGGCCATCTCGCAGACCACATCTTCACACTGGTCCGCACCGATCCCGACGCTCCCCGACACAAGGGGATCAGCTTCATGCTCGTCGACATGCGCCAGCCGGGCATCGAGGTACGACCCATCCGAATGCTGAGCGGTGAGAGCGAGTTCAACGAGGTCTTCTACACCGACGCCACGGTGCCGGCCGACGACATCGTTGGCGGACTGAACAACGGCTGGGCGGTGGCGATGACGCTCCTGGGATACGAACGCGGAGAGGCGGCCGCCACCAGCCCTATCCGCTTCCAGGCCGAGGTCGACCGACTCCTGCTGCTGGCCAAGGAGCGCGGCCGTGACCGCGATCCGATCATCCGGCAGCGTCTCGCCGATGCATACGCCCGAGTGCAGATCATGCGGTACAACGGACTCCGGGTGCTGACGCAATTCCTCGCCGGCCACGAGCCGGGCCCGGACAGCGCCATCAGCAAGCTGTACTGGAGCGAGTACCACAAGGTCGTCACCGAGCTGGCGGTCGACATCATCGGACTCGATGCGCTCGTGCCCACGGGGCGCCGTCCGTCGTCCGCCTTCTCCACCGACGATGCAGGTGCACCCAACAGCACCTGGAGCTGGGTCGGCACGTTCCTCAACGCCCGTGCCGGCACGATCTACGCCGGCTCGTCGCAGATCCAGCGCAACATCATCGGTGAGATGGTGCTGCGCCTGCCGAAGGAGCCGCAGGCCACCCGGTAGGCCTGCAGTCGACGATGGGAGCAGTCCGGTCTGCGGTCACGGTGGTGCGCGCAGTCGTCGTGCATCCGTCGCTGTGGGCCACTGCTGTGCGCCAGTGGAGGCGCACCACGCCGCACGGATGGTGGCGTCGGCGGCCCTTCCTGCCGGTGCCGTCGGGCGGCTATCTGACGTTTCGGCTGGTCACGCAGTACGGCGCCGACGATCACCCGGTCGTCGTCGACGATGTGCTGAACTACCTCGCATGGTGCAAGCGCAACGACGGGGTCCGCTGATGCGCCGGTGCCAGCCCAGTCCATCGCAGAGTCATCGCCTCGCCGGGCCAGCGAGGTAGGGGCAGATGAGAGCCGCGCTCGTGCTGAACGCCACCTACGAGCCGCTCTCCGTGGTGCCCGCCCGTCGTGCTGCGTGCCTCGTGCTCGCCGACAAGGCCGACCTCGTGGCCGATGACGGCACCGAACTGCGATCTGCCCGTCTCATCGTGATGAGCCCATCGGTGATCCGCCTGCGCTACCAGGTGCGGGTGCCCTACCACCGTCGCACGTCACTGTCGCGGCGGGCCGTGTTTGCCCGCGACGACCACCGTTGCCAGTACTGCGGGGGATTTGCCGATTCGATCGACCATGTCGTGCCGCGGTCGCGGGGCGGTCAGCACACTTGGGAGAACGTGGCGGCGGCGTGCAGGCCGTGCAATCTGCGCAAGCGCGACCGCACCCCCGCCGAGGCGGGAATGAACCTCAGCAAGCCGCCGCGTGCGCCACGGGGTGAGGCATGGATAGCGGTCTCGGTGGCGAGGGTTCCGGAGGAATGGAAGCCGTACCTCGCACTCGCGAGTTGAGCGGCACCTCCGGCCACGGCAGCCTCGACTGGGTCGTCGACCGAGTCGTCGGCGGACTCGCTGCCTTCCACGCCGACGACCCGGTGCCGCGGCGGTCTGCCACCATCGTCGAGGCGGACCGTCCAACACTCGTGCTCGGCTCGTCGCAGCGCGACGACACCGTCGACCGGCGGGTGGCGACGACGCTCGGGGTCGACGTCGTGCGCCGGCGCAGCGGCGGGGGAGCCGTGCTGCTGATGCCGGGAGAGTTCGCCTGGATCGACCTAGTGGTGCCGGCGGGGGATCCGCTGTGGTCGGACGACGTCGGTGAGGCGATGGGCTGGGTGGGGTCGCTGTGGGTGGCGGCGCTCGGCTCGATCGACGTAGCCGGCGTCGCCCACGCCGGGCCCTTGGTGCGATCGCCGTGGTCTGATGCCGTCTGCTTTGCCGGGCGCGGTACCGCTGAGGTGTTCGCAGCCAAAGCGCCCGGCGGCAAGCTCGTGGGTATCTCGCAGCGGCGCACCAAGGGGTGGGCGAGGTTTCAGACGATGTGCCACGTGCGCTGGCGGCCCGAACTCGTGGCGGCGCTCACCTCACCCCCTCGCCCGGCGCCCGTCGATCTTGCGGGCGTGGCGGGCTGCGCGCCGGTCGATCCGGAGCGCCTCGCCGAAGCCGTGCTCGCCCGGCTTCCCGGCTGACGTCTCGCTGACGTCTCGCTGACGACCCCAGCTCGTCGGCGCCCCGACTCAGTCCACCTCCCGTGGTTCCCGTCCCTCCGCGTCCCGGCTCCTGCCGGTCTGTTCACGACGTTCCCGTGTGCTGCGCCCCGTGTCGGGGGCGGGCGGGACAGCAGGGAATCGGCGGTGGGAGGCGCTGTGAGGCGTGGGGGCGGCGCTGTGACGTTCGGGGGAGCCGTGGGGTCAAGGGGGGGATTGTGGGGCATGGTGGTTGACAGTGGGGAAAAGTGGGGAGAGAATGCACGTCACAGGGCCACGGTGACGCCGTCGTGGGGAACCTGAGGCAGGCGCCAGCAGGAGAGGTGGTGAGGGATCCCGTGCAGACGTACTCGGGCCGGTTCGACCGGCAGCTCGACGACAAGGGCCGGGTCGCCCTACCGGCTCGCCTGCGTTCGGCCCTCGGCGAGGAGGTGTGCCTCACCCGCGGCAAGGACCGCTGCGTGATCGTCGTGCCGGCCGCCGCCTTCGATGCCCAGGCGCTGCGCCTGCGCGCACGGGTCGACGCCGGCGAACTCCACGAGAACGACCTCCGCGGCTTCACGCACCCGGCCTCATTCGGCACCGTCGACCGACAGGGCAGGGTCGTCATCGAGGAGCACCTCCGCGAGTACGCGCGCTTGACCCTCGGCTCGACCGTCAAGGTCACCGGCTCGGTCGACCGACTCGAGATCTGGAACCTCGAGCGCTACGAGCAGATCGACGAATTGAACTCCAGAGCTAGCAGCGGCGACAGCGTGTGACGACGCCGAGCGAGTTCCGCCCCAGCCACCGACCCCACCAACCACGACACGAGAACAGGAGGACCGAGACCGACAGATCGATGGAACGACGTCACGGACAGCCCGACGCCACTGGAGCCGGGGCGTGACCGACGAGCACGAGTTCCGACACCTCCCGGTGATGGGCACCGAGATCACGGCGCTCTTCGGGGAGGTTCCCCCGGGATTCGTCCTCGACGCCACACTCGGCGGGGGAGGCCACAGCGAGCTGCTGCTCGCACAGTGGCCACACCTCTCGGTGCTCGGGATCGACCGGGACCGACGGGCGCTCGCCGCAGCGCAGCGACGCCTCGCCCGGTTCGGCGACAGGGTGCGCACGTTCCACACCAGATTCGACGGACTCGAACACGCCATGGAAGCACTTGCCATCGACACACTCTCGGGTGCCCTGTTCGACCTCGGGGTCAGCTCGCACCAACTCGACACTGCCGAGCGCGGCTTTTCGTACCGCCAGTCGGCACCGCTCGACATGCGCATGGACGCCGACCAGCAGTGGAGTGCTGCCGACGTCGTCAACGGGTACTCGCTCGACGAGCTCACCCGGGTGCTGCACACCTATGGCGACGAGCGCTTCGCCCGTCGCATTGCCGCTGCCATCGTCGCAGCGCGACCGATCGAGACCACCACAGAACTCGCCGAGATCGTGGTGGGCGCCATCCCGGCGCCAGCTCGCCGCACCGGCGGACACCCTGCGAAGCGAACCTTCCAGGCCATCCGCATCGAGGTGAACGGCGAACTGGACGCCCTGCCGGGCGCGCTCGACACGGCGATCGACCGGACCTCTCCCACCGGTCGCATCGCCGTGCTCTCCTACCACTCCGGCGAGGACCGCATCGTGAAGGCGCGGTTCCGCGAGGCATCCACGGGTGGATGCTTGTGCCCGCCGGAGCTGCCGTGCGTGTGCGAGGCCGTCCAGACGGTCCGCCTCGTGCGCGGCATTCCTGCCCGACCCTCGGCCGACGAGATCCGCGCGAATCCGCGTGCCGCCAGCGCCCGTCTGCGAGTCGTCGAACGCATTGCCGACACCCCCACTCGATCGCGCTGATCAGCCCGCGCCACCGCACCGACCACCACGAACGATCGACGAACTGAGTCACGATGGCACTCGCAGTCCGAACAGAGCACGCCCGCATCGACCGCAGAGGTCGGGGCGCGGCTGCGGTGGCGGTGGCAGGCGGCGACCGTCTGGCCGGCTCGCGAGCAGGGGTTGCGAATCGGCCCAACCTCACGGTCGTGCCTCGCCGCCGTGCGGCGCGCAGCATCATCGGCATCTGGGTCCTCGCGGCGATCCTGATGGCCGGCGCGGCAGCGTTTCAGACGCAGCTCGCACGCCGCCAGGTGACGCTCGACATCCTCGACAGCCAGATTCGAGCCGCCCACGACACGTATGACGTGCTGCGCCGCGAGCGGGCCGAGTTGCGGTCGCCGGGGCGCCTTGTCGAGCAGGCTGCCCTGCTGGGCATGCGGCCAGCCGAGAGCACTGAGTTCATCTCGATCTCCCCCGACGTGATCGCAGAGGTGCAGCGGTCGGGCGTTCCCGGCGACAGCGGTCCCGACGGGCTCGTCGAGGAATTCGCCGACTTCGCTGCAGTGAAGTCCCAGGCGGGGAGAGCGCCATGAACGGTCGTGGCCACGCCGGCCGACGGCCGGTGCAGGTCACCGACCGACGCGGCAGCACTCGTCGTCATTCCAGTTCGACCCGTCCGCCGGCACACCCTCCGGGCCGGCGGACGGGCCACGCCGCACGGCGAGTCGTGGCGCGGCGGGCAGCCACGCGTGCCGCTCCGCCGGTGATCGAGTTCCGCGTCGGCGACACGCGGAAGCGAATGCGATTCGTCGTGAATCTCTTCGCTGGTGCGTGTGCTGTGGTGCTGGCCTACTGCATCTGGCTGCAGACCGGCGGCAGCGAGCCGCTGCTGCAGGACGGTCGCTCGCAGAGGGTTCGCGAGTCGGTCATCGTCGCTCAGCGAGGCACCATCTTCGCCAGAGACGGCGGCGAGCTCGCCATCAGCGTTCCGTCGAGCACGGTCTACGCGGACCCGCGAATGGTCGTCGATGGCCCGTCGACCGTCGCGTCGCTCACGGCCGTCCTGGGACTCTCGACGACGAAGCAGCAGTCACTGCTCGACTCGTTCGCCGCTGCCGAGAAGAAGGCGTTCGTCTACGTGGCCCGCCAGATCGACGACGAGCTCGCAGCGGTCGTCCTCTCTCTCGACCTCGAGGGCGTCGGAGTGATCGAGGAGGAGCGGCGCATCATGCCGAGTGGCGAGGTGGGCCGCAGCGTGCTCGGTCTCACCAACGTCGACGGTGAGGGGATTGCCGGCCTGGAGAAGCAGTACGAGGAGATCCTGCGGGGCATCGACGGGGCACGCATGCGCGAGCGTGACCGCGAGGGGCGGTCCCTTCCCGGAGCGAGTTCGACGACGGTCGCTCCCATCCCCGGTACCGACCTTGTGCTCACCATCGACAGGTCACTGCAGTTCCAGGTCGAGACGGCCCTGCTGTCTCGCGTCGAGGAGCTGAAGGCCAAGGGCGGCACCGTGGTGATCATGGACACGGCGACGGGCGATATCTACTCGATGGCGAATGTGACGCGCAATGAATTCGACGAGGTCGAGGTGTCGAGCGCCAACCTTGCTGCGGTCGAGGCGTTCGATCCCGGCTCCGTCGCAAAGGTCTTCAGCGTGGCGGCGGTCATCGACGCCGGAGTGGCCACTCCCGACTCCACGGTCGAGGTGCCTGGCTCGATGACCTTCAACGAGGGCACTCAGTGGGAGCAGGAGGTGCACGACGCGAAGCCTCATGGACTGCAGACGATGTCACTGCGCCAGATCGTGGTCGACTCGTCGAACATCGGAACCCTCCTGATGGCTCAGCGAGTCGGCAACACCACCCTCGGGGAGTACCTCGCAGGGTTCGGCTTCGGGACACGGACGGCGGTCGACTTCCCCGACGAGAGCGCCGGCATCATCAAGGACGCCGAGGACTGGCAGGGTGCTGAGGCGGCGACCATCAGCTACGGCTACGGCTATACGGCGAGTTCACTGCAGTTGGCTGCTGCAGTGAACACCGTGGCGAACGGCGGCGTCTACGTGGCGCCCCGGCTGCTTGCTGCGACCATCGATCCTTCGGGCACCTTTGCCGAGGAGCCTGCATCGGCGACACGCCGAGTCGTGAGTCCCGAGAGCGCCGCCACGGTGACGGACATGCTCCGCGACGTCGTCTGCAGCGGTACCGGCCGCGACGCGCGGATCGACGAGATGTCGGTCGCCGGCAAGACCGGTACCTCGTACAAACTGCAGGGAGGCGGTTACGGCGATGCAACGAACCGCATCTACAGGGCGTCGTTCGTCGGCTTCTTCCCGGCCCAAGCGCCACGGGTGACCATCCTCGTCACGATCGACGAGCCAGATCCGACGTCGAACGATCGCTTCGGCGGCAAGGCCGCTGCGCCGCTGTTCGCACGACTGGCGCGTGCAGCGATCCACGAACTGGCGATCATGCCGGTTGCTGGCGACACCGGTTGCGATGGGCGGTGACTGGGGTGGAGAGCACGCTTGGCGGACTGCTCGCCGACGAGGCGGTGGCGGGAGAGATCTGGCGGGTCGATCTCGCTGACGACTCCCTGGTGATCACGTCGGTCACCCACGACTCGCGCCAGGTCCGCCCGGGGTCTCTCTTCTGCTGCATCCCCGGTAGCAATGCCGACGGCCACGCGTTCGCAGCCGCCGCCGTGGACTCCGGCGCAGTCGCATTGCTCGTCGCCCGCCCACTGCCGCTCAATGTGCCGCAGTTGATCTCGACGAACCCGCGCCGCGCGATGGCGCTGCTCGCTGCGGCCTTCGCAGGGCATCCCTCGCGCCGTCTGCGGCTGGTCGGCGTGACAGGCACAAACGGGAAGACGACCACCGCCTCGTTGATCGCAGCTGTCGCTGTCCACGCAGGGATCCCCACGGCGGTAATCGGGACGCTCACTGGGCGCCACACCACCCCCGAGGCCACCGAGCTGCAGCCGCTCCTCGCGGAGCACCTAGAGGCCGGGGTTCAGTGTGTCGTGATGGAAGTGTCGTCGCATGCGCTGGCACTGCACCGCGTCGATGGCTGCCAGTTCGAGCTGGCGGTGTTCACCAATCTCGGACGTGACCATCTCGACCTTCACGGCACGATGGAGGCCTACTTTGCTGCGAAGGCCTCGCTCTTCACCTCTGGCCTTGCCGTCAGGGGTCTCGCGAACTGCGACGATCCATACGGCCAACTGATCGCCGATGGTGCACCGATCGTCATGCACTGCTTCCAGGCGTCGGACATCTCACACCTCTCGGTCACTCCGGTCTCGCACGAATACGACTGGCGCGGCGAGCGGATCCGCGTCGCAATCGGCGGTCGCTACAACGCGATGAACAGCCTTGCCGCAGCGACCGCATCGGCGATGCTCGGGATAGGCGTCACGCAGATCGCTGCCGGACTCGCATCGGCGTCGTCCGTGCCGGGACGCTTCGAGCCAGTTGACGCAGGGCAGCCATTCAGCGTTGTCGTCGACTACGCGCACACCCCCGACGGTCTGCGCGAACTGCTCGCCTCTGTTCGGGCTGCCGCAGTGGGGCGGGTGCTGGTCGTGTTCGGGTGCGGCGGCGACCGCGACCGGGAGAAGCGGCCAGAGATGGGGGAGGTGGCCGCGCGGCTCGCAGACCGAGTCGTGATCACGAGCGACAATCCGCGATCAGAGGATCCTCAGTCGATCATCGATGCCCTCCTCGCAGGGGTGCCTGACGACTACCGTCAGCGTGTCGTGACCGAGGCAGACCGTCGCCGAGCCATTGCCGCAGCCCTCTCAGAGGCATGCCCTGACGATGTCGTCGTGATCGCCGGGAAGGGCCACGAGACCACCCAGACCATTGGTGCCGCCGTGTTCGACTTCGACGACCGCGTGGTTGCCCGCAGCCTGCTTGAGGCCATCCGATGATCGCCGTCCTCATCGCTGGCGCAGCGTCGATGGTCTTCTCGCTTGCCGGCACGAGGTACCTGATCGGCTACTTCCGCCAGCGGGGCGTCGGTCAGCCCATCCTCGGCAAGGAGGATCGCGGTCCCGAACACCATATGAGCAAGAAGGGGACGCCGACGATGGGCGGACTCGCCATCGTCGTCGCTGCAGCCGCCGGATGGCTGGTGGCACATCTCAGGCCTGGCCTGCCGTTCAGCGACCAAGCCCTCATCATGTGGACCGGCATCGTGGTGATGGCCTTCATGGGCTTCCTTGACGACTTCATCAAGGTTCGAAAGCGCCACAACCGCGGCATCTTCTGGAAGAAGAAGGGCTATCTCACCTTCGCCCTGTCGCTCCTGCTGGCGTGGTGGCTCGTGGCCACCACTGGCGTCAGCGAGACCATTGCCTTCACCCGCGCCGACTTTCCGGGGTGGGAGGTTCCGTGGCCGGTGTTCGTCGTGTTCACGGCGGTGATCATCTGGAGCACGAGCAATGCGGTGAACGTCACCGACGGCCTCGACGGCCTTGCCGGTGGCTCGGCAATGATGGCGTTCGGCGCGTTCGCGATCATTGCCTACTGGGCGTTCCGCAATCCGGCGATCTACGGCGCAGTGGTGAATCCGCTCGATCTTGCCGTGCTCGCTGCCGCGTTCGGTGGTGCCTGTGCCGGATTCCTGTGGTTCAACGCCGCGCCGGCGAGAATTTTCATGGGCGACGTCGGGGCACTCGGCATCGGCACAGCCCTCGCACTGCTGGCGATCACCACCAACACGCATCTGCTGCTCGTGCTCATCTGCGGCATCAATGTGATGGAGGCGGGCAGCGTTGCCGTGCAGATGGGCGTGTTCAAGGCGTCGGGACGGACGAGACGCCTGTTCCGGATGACGCCGATCCACCACCACTTCGAGCTCGTCGGCTGGCCGGAGACCACGGTCATCATCCGCTTCTGGATCATCTGCGGCATCTGCGTGGCGGCTGCACTCGGCATCTTCATCGGCGACTTCACGAGAGTGCTGGATCGACTGTGAGCGGCGCTGCCTATGTTCATGGCCTCGCGGCAAGCGGCGAAGCGCTCTGCGGCGAGTTGATCCGCCGCGGGTGGCGAGTGGTTGTCGCAGACGATGCTCCGAACGACACAACTCGAGCCGCGGCAGCTCGACTGGGAACAACCCTCGTCGAACGACCGACTCCGTCACAGGTCGAGCGGATGGTCGCCGACGTCGACATCGTCTGCCCAGCACCGGGTGTGCCAGAGACGCACGCGGTCATCGAGGCGGCCGTTGCGGCAGGCCGCCCGCTGCGAACCGAGATCGACCTGGCATACGAGTGGGAGCAGTTGCGGCCCGGCGGGGCGAGGCCGATGCTTGCCGTCACCGGGACAGACGGCAAGACCACGACGACGATGCTCGCCGCGCATCTCGCAGCTGGAGCAGGGCATCGGGTGGCCGCCGTGGGAAACACCGAGACGCCACTGGTGGCTGCGCTCGCCGAACCCGTCGACCTGTTCGTGGTCGAGTGCAGCAGTTTCCGGCTGGCATGGATCGACTCGTTCCGTGCCGAGGCATCTGCCTGGCTGAACCTCGCCCCCGATCATCTCAACTGGCACCGGTCGCTCGAGTCATACATCGCCGCCAAGGCGAGGATGTGGCGGCACTGCCGACCCAGTGACGTCGCCATCGGCGCCGCCGATGATCCGACGGTGATGACCCACCTCCGCGAGTGTGCTGGACCGACTCGTACGTTCGGGACGACCGGCGCCGATTACCACCTCGTCGGTGATGTGCTCGTGGGACCCGGGGGGCCGATCTCGCCGCTCGACTCCCTGCCAAGGTCGCTGCCGCACGACATCACCAACACGCTCGCAGCCTCGGCGCTAGTCCTCGAATCGGGCCTCGGCACGGCCGACGACATCGCGCGGTCCTTGCCGTCGTTCCTGCACCCCGCACATCGCATCGAACCAGTCGGCGAGATCGACGGGGTGCGCTGGTTCAACGACTCGAAGGCCACGACACCACACGCAGCCCTCACAGCGATCAGGTCGTTCGATCGAATCGTGTTGCTTGCCGGGGGGCGAAACAAGGGACTCGACCTCGGCGCGCTCGCCAGCGAGCACCGACGGATCGTGGCTGTCATCGGCCTCGGCGAGGCCGCTGACGAGGTGATTGCAGCGTTCGCAGCGCACTGCCCGACGGCGGCTGCTGGCTCGATGTCTGATGCGGTCGCCACAGCGCGGCGCCTCGCAGCGCCGGGCGACGTGGTGCTGCTGTCACCCGCCTGTGCGAGTTTCGACTGGTATCCCGATGGCGGCTATCCGGCGAGGGGCGACGACTTCCGTCGCCTCGTTGCGGCGATGTCGCCGGCCACATCCGCGCAGAGGGCGTCATGACCGCCCGCTCGACGGCAATCGGCGACAGGCGCGGTGTCGCCTCGCAGCGGGCGGGCGCACGGCGCCGTCACCCAGCCCACCGTCGCGCCGGCCTCGGATCGGCCTCGCCGACGCCGCCGCCGGTGGCGTTCTACGTGATTGCCGTCGTGGCGGCCGCCTTCACGCTGCTGGGGCTCGTGATGGTGCTGTCGGCCTCGTCGGTGAGCCTGTTCCACAAGGGCCAGTCGCCGTGGCGCATCTTCAACCGACAGATCTGGTGGGCGGTGATCGGGTTCTGCGGACTCTGGATGGCGATGAAGATGCCGTTGCACAGGGTGCGGCCATTCGCCGGCGCCTGCGCAGTCATCTCGATCGTGCTGATGATCCTGCCGCTCCTGCCCGGTGTGGGCGTGACGGTGAACGGTGCCCAGGCGTGGGTGGCCGTCGGCCAGCTCACATTCCAGCCGAGCGAGTTCCTCAAATTGGCGCTGCTGGTGCAGTGCGCGAACGTCGTCGCCGGCAGGAACGGCGAGCCGCTCGATGTCAGCCGGCGGTTCGGGCCGGTGGCCGTCTTCGGCGTGCTCGGGGCCGGACTCTGCGCACTGCAGGGCGACCTCGGATCCGGCATCGTGGTGGCCTCGATCGCGTTGGCCGTGGCATTCATCGCCGGAGCCCCGCTCGGTCCGGTCATCGGCGTCGCCAGCACCGGATTCGGCGTCGGACTGCTGTACGTGCTCCAAGACGCGAAGCGACTGGCCCGATTCACCGCATTCCTCGACCTCGCCGGCACGAAAGAGCACGCCGGATATCAGGGCTGGCAGGCACGGATCGGCATCGCCCAGGGCGGCCTCACCGGCAGCGGCGTCGGACGGGGCGACAACAAGCTCGGCGAGTTCCTCCCACTCGCGCACAGCGACTTCATCTTCGCTGTGGTCGCCGAGGAGCTCGGTCTCATCGGCGTCCTCATCGTGCTTGGCGGCTTCTTCGCCCTGCTGTTCGCAGCAGTCCAGGTGGCGCTGGCAACCCAGGACCGGTTCCACATGGTCCTCGCCGCCGGCATCGGCGCATGGTTCGCCGTGCAGGCGACCATCAACATCGGCGGTGTCACCGGACTGATGCCGATCACCGGGCTGACGTTGCCGTTCTTCTCGGCGGGCGGCAGTTCGCTGCTCGTCACTCTCACCGCTGCCGGACTGCTGCTCAACGTCGCCCGCAACGTCAGGTGACCGGCGCGTGAGCGGCACCTTCGCGGTGGTCACCGGCGGCGGCACGGCTGGGCATGTCCTGCCTGCGCTCGCCATCGCCGAGGCACTGGTTGCCGCCGGCCACCCGCCCGGATCAGTCCACTATGTGGGCACGACACGCGGCATCGAGTCGACGCTGGTGCCACCGACCGGGTATCCGCACACCCTCCTCGATGTCGTCGGCCTCCAGCGGCGGGTCTCGCGCCGCAATCTGACGTTCCTGCCTCGGATGGTGAGAGCAGTGCTCCTTGCGACCCGGCTGCTCGAGTCGCTGCGGCCGGCGGTCGTGGTCAACCTCGGGGGGTACGGCAGCTTTCCGGCGACATGGGCGGCTCGGCGGCTCGGGATTCCATACGTCATCGTCAGCTACGACCGGACGCCGGGCCTCGTCTCGCGCCTGCTCGCTCCCGGAGCAGCTGCAGTGGCTGCTGCCACAGCCGGATCGCCGCTGCCGAACGCGGCGGTGACCGGCGCACCAGTCCGCCAGGCGCTCGTGGCGCTCGACCGCGACGGTGCCCGACCAGCGGCGCGCGCCGCGCTCGGCCTTCCGGCGGACAGGTTCGTGGTGGCCGTGATCGGTGGGTCACTCGGCGCTGTGGCTGTCAACCGGGCGGTCGTGGGTGCCGTCGACCTGCTTGCCGGACGCCACGACCTTGCCGTGTATCACGTCGTCGGTCAGCGGAACCTCGCTGCCGCTGCACCCCCTCGGGACGGCGCGTCGGGCATCCTGTACGCAGTGACCGGCTTCGAGGATCGAATGCCCGAGGTCTACTCGGCGGCTGACCTGATGGTGACCCGCGCCGGGGCGGGCACGATCGCCGAACTTGCCACGGTCGGCGCTCCCGCCATCATCGTCCCGTGGCCCGGTGCCGCAGCGCACCACCAGGCCGAGAACGCACGGGTCCTCGCCGACGCCGGCGCAGCCGTCGTGATCGACGAGACAGATCTCACCGCCGAGCGACTCGCTGCGGAGATTCAGCGACTCGCCGCCGACCCCCGTGCGGTGGCTGCGATGGCCGAGAGCGCTCGCCGTGCCGGAGCACTGCACCGCAGCGGAAACCTCTGTTCGCTGATCGAGCGCGTCGGACGGGCAGGGATGCCGCCGGACCTCTCGGACGGAGACAGCGCATGAGCACGTCGCTGCTGCCGAGACCTGTTGCGCCGATCGACCTCTCGGTGCCACGCCGGTTGCACGTCATCGGTGTCGGCGGACCGGGGATGAGCGCCATCGCAATCGCCCTCGCCGAGATGGGCCATCGGGTCAGCGGCAGCGACATCCGCGAACAGCCGTCACTCGACAGGGTCCGCGCCGCAGGCGTCGACGTGGCAGTGGGCCATTCACGCACCGCCGTTCACGGGTGCGATGCCGTGACATGGTCGACCGCGATCCCAGAGCGGAACATCGAGCGCGATGAGGCAGTCCGAATCGGGGTTCCCTCATTGCACCGCTCGGCGATGCTCGCATCGATCTGCGCCCGTGCGAAGTCGATCGGGGTCGCCGGCACGCATGGCAAGACGTCGACGTCGTCGATGCTGATGCTCGTTCTGCACGATCACGGGATGCGGCCCGGCTTCGTCATCGGCGGTGATGTCACCGACATGGGAACCGGCGCACAGTGGACGGGAGGGGAGTGGTTCGTCGTGGAGTCCGACGAGAGCGACGGCACCCACCTCGCGCTGCCGCTCGCCGGCACCATTCTCACCAATGTCGAGAGCGACCACCTCGAGCACTACGGCAGCCTCGCCGGGATCATCGACGGATTCCGCAGGTACCTGCGCCAGGTGGACGGCCCTCGAGTGCTGTGCGTCGATGATCCGGTCTGCGCCTCGCTCGCCATCGAACTGCGACGCGACGGCATCGACGTCGTCACCTATGGAACCGACCCTTCCGCCGATGTGGTCATCGGCGCGATCACGCCGGCCGACGGCTCGATGCAGTTCAGCCTCGCGTGGGCTGATGCGGGCACCGAGCCGATCGTCGTGCGACTGCCGCTCCGTGGCCGCCACAACGTTCTCAATGCTGCCGGAGCGATGGCGATGGCCGTCGCCGTCGGCGTGCCCGCACGGGACACCGCCCGCTCCCTGTCCCGCTTCGGCGGCGTAGCCCGCCGCTTCGACGTCCGCGCGGTCATCGACGGCATCACGCTTGTCGACGACTACGCGCACCTGCCGTCGGAGATCGCCGCAGTGCTGGGTGCAGCGAGGACGAGCGGCGATGACTGGAAGCGCGTCGTTGCTGTGTTCCAGCCGAACCGCTACAACCGAATGGAGGCAATGTGGCGCGATTACGCCGATGCCTTCGTCGACGCCGACCTCGTGGTGCTCACCGACATCTACGCATCCGGGACCACGCCGATACCCGGAGTGACCGGAAAGCTCGTCGTCAATGCAGTGCTCGACCGGCATCCGGCGGCGCACGTGGTGTGGTTGCCCCGGCGGCATGACCTCGTCGAGTACCTCGCCTCGTCGCTGCGACCCGGTGACGTGTGCATCTCGATGGGCTGCGGTGACATCGCGGCGCTTCCCGACGAGGTCGAACGGCGAAGGGGGAGTGCTCGGTGACGGCCGCACGCTGCGGGGCCGACCTCGCCGGGCGCCTGCATGAGGCAGCCGCTGCGTTGGGAGGGTGTGCGACCACCGATGCGCCGCTGGCGCCAATGACCACCTACCGGGTCGGCGGGCCAGCGGCAGTGCTGGCCTCGCCGCGCACGATGGCCGACCTCATGCTGGTCGGCGACGTCGTGACGCGACTCGATCTTCCCGTGGCGGTGATCGGCCGCGGTTCGAACCTGCTGGTCGCCGACGCCGGCTTCTGCGGCGTTGCGGTGACGCTCGGCGAGATGGCCGGCGAATGCGACCGCATCGCCGTCGGCGAGCCAGCAGGTGACTGCGCCGAGGTCCGCGCCGGTGGTGCGGTCGCGCTGCCGGTGCTCGCACGGCGGACGGTGGCAGCCGGACTCGCTGGATTCGAATGGGCCGTTGGCGTGCCGGGCAGCGTCGGCGGTGCCGTGCGCATGAATGCCGGTGGCCACGGCAGCGACATGGCGGCGTCGCTGCGCTCAGCGTCGATCGTCGACCTTCGGCGCGGCGTTGCCGCAGAGGTGCCCGCCGGCCGGCTCGGACTGCGGTTCCGCGGCAGTGACCTTGCCGACCACCAGGTGGTCGTCGCTGCGACATTGAGACTCGAACACGATCCCTCGGCCGATGGCGACGCCGGAGAACGTGCTCTCGCCGAGATCGTCCGCTGGCGGCGCGAGCACCAGCCGGGCGGACAGAACGCTGGCTCCGTGTTCGTCAACCCGCGCCCCGGTGAGCTCGCTGCGGCACAGCTGATCGATGCCTGCGGCCTCCGCGGCCGTCGCATCGGCGGTGCACAGGTCAGCGACAAGCATGCGAACTTCATCCAGGCGTCTGAGTCGGCTACTGCCGCCGATGTGCGGTCGCTCATGGAACTCGTACGCGACGCAGTGCTCGACCGCTCGGGACACCTGCTTCGGAGCGAGATCAGGCTCCTCGGCTTCGACGAGGTGTCCGACGAGCAGCCCGTAGGGGTCGCCCTGTGACATCGGCAGATGCCGGAGACGGCCGCGACCCGGAACTGGAAGCGCTCCTCAACTCGTTTGGCGATGCCCACGAGTCGGGCGCTGGGCCGGCGCCCGATGTCCCCCTCGAAGAGCTGCTGCAGTTGTTCGCTACAGGCCCTGACGTCGACCCAGCGGCCTCGCTTGATGCCACGGAGCCGCTCGACGAGGGCGCGTCCGACGGGAGCGACGCCGGCGCAGTCGGCCACGACGTGCCGCCCGTGGCTGACCTCTCGGTCGAGACCGGGATCGACTGGCTCGGGGCGCCGGTCTTCGGCGGTGATGACGGCGACGTGACGCGGCCCGTCGAGGTCGAGCCCGACCGCGGCGTCGGGAAGGTCGCTGCACCTGTCGCGCCTGACGGGCCCGAGTCGGCCGGAGCGCCGCCCGGAGAGTCGACGCTCGCCGTCGGGCCGGCACCGGGTTCGCTGGCATCACACGGCATGCCGGACTGGGCGGGCGACGAGACTGCGGTCGACGCTGAGGAGCAAGCGGGATCCGATGGGGTTGCGGCCGACGAGGCGGCTGGGGTTC
>JBEGVK010000114.1:0-6768 GCA_041178405.1 Actinomycetota bacterium
AGCACCGAGGTGGTGACGTCGAGGTTGCCGATCCTGAACCACGGGTCGTCCTCGTCGCGCCGACCAGGGAAGGAGAGAGAGAACCGCCCGGCCATCGGATGCCACGTTACCCGCCGCCGGACACGTGCTCCGGTCGTGCCCCGAGCACCGCAGCATCGGCCGTGTGCACGGTCGCCGCCATAGGCTCGGGCCACCATGGTCGAGCGACCGCCTGCGGGCACGATCCCCGATTCGCCGGGTTCCTATCAGTTCAGGGACCGCGACGGACGGGTGATCTACGTGGGCAAGGCGTCGAGCCTGCGCCAGCGGCTGTCGAGCTACTTCCAGGATGCGCGCCACCTGCATCCCCGCACCGCGCAGATGGTGGCCACCGCAGCATCGGTGGAGTGGATCGAGGTGCGCAACGAGGTCGAGGCGCTGATGCTCGAGTACAGCCTCATCAAGGAGCACCGGCCGCGGTTCAACGTGCGACTTCGCGACGACAAGAGCTATCCGTTCCTTGCCGTCACGCTCGACGAGCAGTTCCCCCGGGCGATGGTGATGCGCGGCCGCAAGCGGAAGGGCACCCGCTACTTCGGCCCCTATGCGCACGCCTACGCCATCCGCGACACGCTCGACCTGCTGCTGCGCAGCTTTCCGGTGCGCACGTGCAGCCAGGGCAAGTTCAACGAGCACCAGCGGCTCCGACGGCCGTGCCTGCTGTTCCACATCGAGAAATGCGCAGGGCCGTGCGTCGGAGAGATCGACGAGGAGCGCTACCGCGCCCTGGTGGCCGAGTTGTGCGAGTTCCTCGATGGCGACACCGACGAGATCGTCGGCCGCCTGGAGGCCGAGATGGCCGCAGCGTCGGCCGGACTCGAGTACGAGCGGGCGGCGCGAGTGCGCGACCGTCTCCTCGCGGTGCGCAAGGCGATCGAGAAGCAGCAGATGGTGGCCGAGCGCAGCGAGGACCTCGACGTCGTCGGTCTTGCCGACGACGACCTCGAGGCCGCAGTGCAGGTGTTCTTCGTCCGCAAGGGCCGGGTGGTGGGCCGGCGCGGCTTCGTGCTCGACAAGGTCGAGGCACTCACACCCGGCGGGCTCGTCGACCGGATCCTCGAGTCGCTCTACGGCGACGATCCGCCGCTCGGCATCCCGAAGCAGGTGCTCGTGCCGTGCGAGCCGGAGTCGACCGACACCTACGAGGAGTGGCTCTCGGCGATGCGGGGCAGCAGGGTGCAGGTTCGGGTGCCGCAGCGGGGCGACAAGCGCTCGCTGCACGAGACCGTCACCCGCAACGCCACGGAGGAGTTCGTCCGCCACCGCCTTCGCCGGGCGAGCGACCACAACGCGCGCAGCCGGGCGCTGACCGAACTGCAGGACCTGCTCGGCCTGCCGGAGGCGCCGCTGCGCATCGAGTGCTACGACATGGCGCACCTGCAGGGCACCGATTATGTGGGGAGCATGGTGGTGCTCGAGGACGGCATGCCGAACCCCCGCGAGTACCGGCGCTTCAAGGTTCGGACGGTCGACGGCAACGACGACTACGCCGCCATGGAGGAAGTGCTCACGAGGCGGCTGCAGGCGTACCTCGACGAGCGCGACGCACCACTCGACACGGAACTCGAGTCGGCCGCAGATCCGGATGCGGCCGATCCGGCGGGCGTACCCCCGGCAGTGGGACAGCGCCCGGCGGCGCGGCGCCGGAAGTTCGCCTACCCACCGCAACTGCTGCTCGTCGACGGAGGGAAGGGCCAGCTGGCAGTCGCCGAGCGAGTCGTCGCAGCGCTCGGATTGGCCGACGAGATCCCAGTGGCATCGCTGGCGAAGCGCTTCGAGGAGGTGTACGTGCCCGGACGGCCGTCGCCCGTCGAGGTGCCCCGCGGCAGCGATGCGCTGTTCATGCTGCAGCGAGTCCGCGACGAGGCCCATCGCTTCGCGAACCGGTTCCACCGCGAGCTCAGGGGAAAGCGGATGACGACGAGCGCTCTCGACGGCATCCCCGGACTCGGCGATGCGCGGCGGCAGAAACTGCTGAAGGCACTCGGAGGAGTGAACGCGGTCAAGCGGGCCTCGCTCGACGACCTTCGGGCGCTGTCGTTCCTGCCCGACGATGTCGCCGCAGCAGTGCACGCGAAGTTCCATCCGCCGGCCGGCGACGGCTGACCGACGCCTCGTCGGTCAGCGCACGTGCGGGAGGACCTCGGTGCGCAGTCGCTCGAGCACGTCCATGCGCTCGGCGTGGCTCGACCCGAGGTTGAAGTCGGGGATGGCGAACTCGTCGACGCCCTGGTCGGCGTAGCGCTGCAGCAGCTCGACCAGCGCACCTGACGTGCCGACCAGGCTTCGGCCGGCAACTGGCTGCTCGCCTGGCGGTCCGCCGTCGAGGAAGATGAGCGCCTGCACCGAGCGGCGCAGCGTCGACGGATCGCGTCCCTCACGGTCGCATGCGGCGAGGAACGCCTCGGTGCGCACGCGCACCTGGTCGGGATCGCCCCAGGTGTTCCATTCGTCGGCCCAGCGGGCAGTGAGTCGCAGCATTCGGGGACTGCCGGTTCCGACGAGCACCGGCAGGAGATCGCCCACGGGGCGGGGAGCCAGTGGTGCCTCCGCAAGCGGGAACGTGCTGCCCGCAAACCTGACCGACTCTCCGGGCTCGGCACGAAGCAGTCGCTGGACCACTTCGATCGCCTCGGCGAAGCGGTCGACGCGCTGACGCGGTGCCGGCAGGTCGAAGCCGTACGCGACGTGCTCGTTCTCCTGCCAGCCTGCGCCGAGGCCGAGCACGGCCCGCCCGCCCGACACGTGATCGGCGGTCACTGCGCGCTTGGCGAGCACGACGGGGTGGTGGATGGTGACCGGCGAGACCATCGAGACCAGCCGCACCCGCGGCACCAGCGCACCGACGGCGGTGAGGATCGTCCAGCATTCGTGCGCATCTCCCGGATCCGCTACGCCGCCGATCCGGAACGGCATGAGGTGGTCGGCGTACCAGAATCCGTCGAGACCCGACCGCTCAGCCCACTGGGCGAGTTCGAGTGTCTCGTCCCAGGAGCGCCCGTTCGAGGGCCAGAGCGAGAACTTCACTGCGGCTCGCGGTACACGGTGAACACCTTGCGGAGCGTCTCGTGCACGGTCCACACGCCCTTCCAGCCGACAGGGAAGATGCAGCTCGAGCCAGCGGTGAGCTCGACCGGGTCGCCTCCGTCCTCGTGCACCGTCATCTGACCCTTCAGCACGTAGATGACCTCGCCGCGCGTGGTGAACTCCCATCGCGATGCGCCCGGCTCGCACTCCCACGTGCCGGCGGTGACAGTGGGATTGTCGAGGAAGACCTTCGCCCGGGTGAGGATCTCACCCGACAGCGGCTCGGCCGATGGCTGGCCGAGAGGCTTCTCGGCGAGGTCGGCGGCGGGGATCTCGAGGGCACGGAAGCTGATCGTCATGTGGTGAGACTACGGAGCGTCTGCAGCGGCTGGCGAACCGCCTCGCGCTGGCGCCATCGCCGTACGCTCGGTGCGTGGCAGACGATCAGCCGGATGGCAGCGCCTGGGAGCAGCATGCTGGCTGGTGGATCGACGGGTTCACCGACGGCGCCGATCCCGAGTACGAGGAGCAGATCCTTCCGATGGCAGCCCGGGAGCTCGCCGGCGCGGGCACGGTGCTCGATGTCGGCTGCGGCGATGGCCAGGTGAGCCGCCTCGCCACCCGACTGGGCGCCACGACGGTGGGCATCGATCCCACGTGGAACTGCGTACGGGTCGCCGCCGAGCGGGGCAGCAGCGTGGCGCAGGCTGGCGCGGCCGCACTGCCGTTCGGGGACCGCACATTCGACGCGGTCGTCGCATGCCTGGTGTTCGAGCACATCCGCGACGTCGACGCGGCGATCGCCGAGGTGGCGAGGGTGCTGGTGGACGGCGGCAGGTTCTGCTTCTTCCTCAACCACCCGCTGCTGCAGACGCCGGGCAGCGGCTGGATCGACGACCAGGTGCTCGACCCGCCCGAGCAGTACTGGCGCATCGGGCCCTACCTGGTCGAAGACGAGACGCTCGAGGAGGTCGAGAAGGGCGTGTTCATCCCCTTCGTCCACCGGCCGCTCGGCCGGTACGTGAATGCGCTCGCCGCACACGGCCTGTTCATCGAGCGGATGGACGAGCCATCGCCTCCGGACGGCTTTCTCGCACGAGCCGAGGAGTACGCCGCTGCGAGCACGGTGCCGCGCCTGCTGTACCTCCGCGCCCGGAAGCGCTGACCGTCGTACGATCGCGGCGATGGCTGACATCCTGCTGATCACCGGCATGTCGGGTGCCGGGCGGTCGGCGGCCGCAGCCGTGCTCGAGGACCTCGGCTGGTACGTGATCGATAACCTGCCCACCGAGCTCGTCGACACCATCGTCGAGCTGGTCAGCAAGCCGGGCAGCGGGATCGGCCAGCTGGCGCTGGTGGCGGGCCGCCAGCATGTCGAGCTCCTGCCGCGTGTCGCAGCCCTGCGCGGCGCCGGGCACCGGGTCAGGCTGCTGTACCTCGACTCCTCGACGCCGGTGCTGGTGAAGCGCTACGACGCCACCAGGCGCAAGCACCCGCTCGATGGCGAGGCCGACGGGCTGGTGGAGGCAATCGATCTCGAGCGCCGGCAACTCGAGCCGGTGAAGTCGGCCGCCGACCTCGTCATCGACACGACCGACCTCAATGTGCACCAGCTCAAGGCAAAGCTGCTCGCTGCGTTCGACGCCGTCGACGACGCCCGGCGAATGCACCTCGCCGTCGAGAGTTTCGGCTACAAGCACGGGCTGCCGATGGACGCCGACATCGTGATGGACCTGAGATTCCTTCCCAATCCGCACTGGGACGAGGCCCTCCGCCCACTCACGGGCCGTGACGCTGCAGTGCGCGACTTCGTGCTCGGCAGCAGCCCTGCGGCCGACTTCCTCGAGCACTTCGAGGGGATGATGGCCAGCCTGCTGCCGGCGTACGAGGATGAGGGACGCACCTATCTGACGGTTGCCGTCGGCTGCACCGGTGGCCGGCACCGCAGCGTGGCCATTGCCGAGGAGATCGCCCGGCGACTTCGCCTGATCGGACACGCTGTCCGCGTCGGGCACCGCGACATCGAACGCTGAGCCAGATTGGCCCCTGCCGGCCGCCCGACGCCTCTTCAGTCCGACGGTGCCGCATTGGTAACGTCGCATCCGGTCGCCCCGGCTCTCGAAAGGATGTCTCACATGACGGTTCGCGTTGGCATCAATGGCTTCGGCCGCATCGGACGCAACTTCCTGCGCGCCGCCAAGCAGCGCAACGCCAAGGTCGACATCGTCGCCGTGAACGACCTCGGCTCGCTCGAGACGATGGCTCACCTGCTGAAGTACGACTCGGTGCTCGGCCGCTTCGACGGCACGGTCAAGGTTGGCAAGCGCGGCATCATCGTCGACGGCGACGAGATCACTGTGCTGTCCGAGCGCGATCCCAAGGCCCTGCCGTGGGGAGACCTCGGCGTCGACGTGGTCATCGAGAGCACCGGGATCTTCACGTCGCGCGACAAGGCGGCGATGCATCTCGACGGCGGGGCGCCGCTGGTGATCGTGTCGGCACCCTGCGACGGTGCCGACGCCACGTTCGTGTACGGCGTGAACCACCACGAGTTCAACATCCGCAAGCAGAAGGTCATCTCGAATGCCAGCTGCACCACCAACTGCTTCGTCCCGCTCGTGAAGGTGCTCGACGACGCGTTCGGCGTCGAGCAGGGTCTCATGCAGACGGTGCATGCCTACACGGGCGACCAGCAACTGGTCGACGGCCCCCACAAGGACCTGCGGCGGGCACGTGGCGCGGCCATCAACATCGTTCCCACCAGCACCGGGGCCGCCCGTGCCACCAGCCTCGTGCTGGCCAGCATGAAGGGCCGCCTCGACGGCACCTCGCTGCGGGTGCCGGTGCCCACCGGCAGCATCGTCGACTTCACCGCCAACCTGAAGCGGGCTGCCACCGTCGACGAGATCAACGCCGCCTTCAAGAAGGCTGCCGCCGGCCCGCTGAAGGGAATTCTCCGCTACACCGAGGATCCGATCGTGTCGAGCGACATCGTCACCGATCCTCACAGCAGCATCTTCGATGCCGGTCTCACGGCGAGCATGGGAAAGATGGTGAAGGTGCTGGCGTGGTACGACAACGAGTGGGGCTACTCGAACCGCCTCGTCGACACCACGCTCTTTGCCGGCGCCCAGGTCGTGGCAGCGCGACGCGCAGCGAAGAAGCCACCGGCACGGCGGACGCCAGCGACGAAGTCGCCGGCGAAGAAGGCTGCCGCCAAGAAGTGATCTGCCGCGACGACATCGACCCACTGGCGGTGCCGTGAGCGGCCGCATTCCCACCCTGCCCGACCTCGGTGATGTGCGCGGCAAGCGGGTGCTGGTTCGCACCGACTTCAACGTCCCCATGGACGGGGGAGCGATCACCGACGACTTCCGCATCCGTGCCGCACTGCCGACGATCCAATGGCTCCTCGAGCGCGGCGCCTCCGTGGTGACCGCCTCGCACCTCGGAAGGCCCAAGGGAACGCCTGAGCCGAAGTTCTCGATGGAACCCGTCCGTGTCCGGCTCGCCGAACTCGCCCCGGGCGTCGAACTGCTCGAGAACCTCCGCTTCGACCCGGGTGAGGAGGCCAACGATCCCGCATTCGTGGCGCGGCTCGTCGACGGCATCGACGCCTACGTCGATGATGCCTTCGGCGCCTGCCACCGCGCCCACGCCAGCATCGTCGGCCCGCCGCAGACGCTGCCGAGCGCGATGGGG
>JBEGVK010000115.1:0-3236 GCA_041178405.1 Actinomycetota bacterium
GCCTACGGCTACGACTTCCCGTCGGCCAAGGTGCGCTTCGAGCAGCTCGAGGAAGTGATCGCCATCTGCCGGCTGATGTGGACCGAGGACGAGCCCTCGTTCGAGGGACGCCACTTCCGCATTGCCGGCGCGGCGGCCCCGCCCAAGCCCGACCCGATTCCCCGTGTGCTGATCGGCGCCTCGGGTGAGCAGATCGGCCTGCCCCTCGTTGGCCGGGTGGCCGACATGTGGAACTGCTGGTGGCGTGGCGACGACGACTGGGCGCGTCGCCTGGGCATCGTGCATGCCGCCGCGGAGCGGGCCGGCCGCACCCCAGCCGACATCGAGGTGACCAACACCGTGGAGAAGCCGCTGCCCGAGACCGACGCACAGTCGCAGGAGTTGCTCGAGTTGCTTGCGCATCGTGCGTCGAAGGGCGTCGACCACTTCGTGATGGACTTCGGCCATCCGCGCACCACCGAGCAGGTACTGCGCTTTGCCGAGCAGGTGATGGCACCCCTTCGGCATCGCTAGCCCGCCATCGACTCGTAGCCGATCGACCGGCCGTCGGGGCGTCGCACATCCCATTCGCCGTCCTCGCATCTGCGCACCGTGTAGTGGTGCGCCGACTTGAACACGTTGTGCGTCACGCAGGCGCGACCGGCATTCCATGGTGAGGTGACGCCGCCGTCGGCCCACTCGATGGTGTGGTCTGACTGGCAGTGGTGAGTGGGAGTGGTGCATCCGGGCCACAGACATCGTCGGTCGCCGAGCATCACGGCATCGCGTGCGGCACCGGTGAACAGTCGCCTCGATCGGCCGAGCTCGATGACTCGCCCGTCGGACGCCGAGAGCACTCTGCGGAGCCGGCCCGCAAGCATCGCTGCCAGCGCAGACTCCTCGGCAAGCGGCACGCCGTCGAGGGTCTCGCAGCGATAGTGACGAGCGTCGAGGGGTGAACGAGGCGGCACCGTGTCGCCGGCGATCATGCGCAGCACCCGCTCGGCGGTGGTGTCGTCGACGACGATGTTCACCAGCGGCTCGGGATCGCGTGCTACCACCTCGGAGGTCGACGCAGCCCTGAACACGGCAACCAGAGCGTCGAATGCCCGCTGGCGATGCGTGCGCCGCAACTGCAGCGCCGACACGTCGTCGGGATTGCGTCCGAGTCGCTCGGCGGCCTCGGCGCGGTCGGCCTGGAACTCGGCATCGATGAATCGGTCGAGCACGGCCCGCATGAACGCACCGTCGAGCGTGCCGCCCTGTGCCTCGATCACCGCCTGCTCGCCGACGAATGAGATCGAAGCCCGCCGCTCGAGGTGGATGTCGGCGTGGCGCTGCTGCACGCCGTCGGCATCGGCGAGTGCCTCCCACCGCTGCAGGAAGATGCGCCACTCGCGGTGCGCCAGCCGCTGCGACCAGCGCAGGAACAGGGCGTCGCTGTCGCCGAGCGCCTCGACCACTCGCTCGTTGGCGGCGAGCCGGCCGAGGTCGTCGAGTTGCGCCACGCCGACGCCACCCATCCGGGCGGCGGCGGCGCACGTGGCCAGGCGCGCCAGCGCTGCTCCATTACGCATCACGCGCACCGCCTCGCCGGTGGACCACTGCAGCCGCGCCCGGCACCATGCCACCACCGAGCGGTGCCCGTCGCGTCGATACTCGCCTCGCCGCTCGATCTCGGCGACCGCCCGAGCGAGCAGTACCTCCTCGCGCCGGCGCCGGTGTGCTGCAGCCCGCACCACCAGATCGAGCTCATCGGCCGACAGCGCCGCCAGCTGGTCGTCGGTGAGATCTGCATCCGTTGCGGTGCCCGCCGCGGTCGCAGACTCGCCCACCTGCGGGCAGGCAGCGGTCGGCGGTACCGGGCCGGCACCCGCAGCGGCGACGTCGACGTACTTCACAGCCTCGAACATACGTTCGCCCTGTGACGGGGTTTCCGCGTCGCCTCGTACCGGGCGCGACCCGCCGTCCCCGCTGCGTCAGTGCAGGTGCGCCGCCGCCGACCGGAACAGGCGCGGCCCCACCAGCGCCAGTGGCACGCTGGCCACGCCGGCGATCACGAACGGCGTCAACAGGCCGAACTGGTGCGCCGTGAACCCTCCGAACGCCGCACCGAAGGGCACCACTCCCCACGACACCGTGCGGTAGATGGCATTGGCCCGGCCGAGCAGGTGCGGGGGCGTGATCGCCTGGCGCACTGTCGAGTTGACGGCGATCCAGATGCCGGTTCCCACGCCCAGCAGCGTCATCATCGCCACCGCCACCACCGGCGAGTCGGACAGCACCATGCCGAGCAGCGGCACCGCCCACAGCCACAGCGGCAGGGCAAGCGATCTCGCCGCACCCAGCGAGCGCACCATCCCCGACACGAACCAGCGCGTCAGCACGGTACCCGCCGCCGACCCGACGAACAGCAGCGAGTACACCCCTGTGCCGCTGCCGAGATGCTCTTCCGTGTACAGCACGAGCAGCGAGATGGCGCCGAAGTAGAAGAAGTTGCTGAATGCCAGCGTGCCGCAGATGGCGCGGTAGAGCGGGCTGTGCCACACGAAGCGCACTGCCTCGAGCATGTCGTTGCGCAGGGAACTGCGAGTGCCGAGCACGACATCAGATCGAGTGCGACGCGACCTCGGCAGCTGCGATGCAAGCGCTGCCGATCCAGCGAACGACACAGCGTCGGCGAAGAAGGGCACCGATGCAGCCGCCTGATAGGCAGCCACGCCAAGGGGCGGCCCAGCGAACTGCGCTGCAGCGAACTGCGCGCTCGCGAACCGCGCATTCGCCTGCAGCAACTGCGGCTGCTCGACGATGTCGGGCAGCAGTGCCTGCGCAGTGTTCACGTGCAGGGTGTCGCCGGTGGTGAGCAGGAAGGCACACACGTACAGCAGCCAGATGGTCGCCACGTCGGCCAGCACCGCAATGCCGAGTGCACCGACGATCACCATGCGGCTGAGATCGGCGGCGATGAGCAATCGCCGCTTGTCCATTCGATCGGCAATCGTGCCGGTGAACAGTGCCAGCAGCAGCCACGGGAGTCGCAGCGCGATCGTGACGCCAGCGATCAGCCGGGGATCGCGGGTGAGCATCGCCGCCAGCAGCGGGAACGCCGTGACGAACATGCCATCGCCCGTGCTCGACACCAGCACCGACAGCCACACCGTGCGGAAGTTGCGCCCGAGCGACCGACCCGCTTCGCCGCTGCCGTCGGCCGCATCGACGCCCGGAGTCATCGTCGATCGATGGTACTCAGCGCCGCA
>JBEGVK010000116.1:0-20004 GCA_041178405.1 Actinomycetota bacterium
CCAGTCCGCCACCGAGCACGAACCGATCGGGGTCGAGCACATTGGTCAGGTTCACCAGGCCGATCGCCACCCAGCGGGCGAAGTCGTCGATCACCGCAAGCGCCTGTGCGTCGCCCTCGGCTGCTGCCGTGCGCACGTCCTCGCCGCGCACATCGTCGGGCGAGCCGCCCGCCAGCTGCACCACTCTGGTGAGCCGCCGCGACTCGGCGGCCTCACGGGCAAGGCGGGCAAGGCCGCTGCCCGACGCATAGCGCTCCCAGCAGCCGCGCCGTCCGCATGGGCAGGCCGGGCCGGTGGGATCCACCACCATGTGGCCGATCTCGCCGGTGAAGCCGTGCGCCCCGCGGATGATGCTGCCACCCGCCACCACGCCGCCGCCGATGCCCGTGCCGAGCGTGACGAGCACGAAGTTGTCGGATCCCGCCCCGGCCCCGTATCGCCACTCGGCGGCGGTGGCACAGGTGGCATCGTTGTCGACGGCGACGTCGATGCCGAGCCGCTCGGACAGCATCGGACCGACGGCGAAGTCGTTCACGTCGAGCAGGTTGGGCGCAGCGCGCAGGGTGCCCGAGTAGGTGACGAGCCCCGGCACGCCGATGCCCAGCGTGTCGAACGGTGCCATCACCCCGGCCATCGTCGCCAGCGTCTCGATCAGCGCAGCGGGGCCCTTCGGCGTCGGACGGCGCCACTCGCCCACTACGGCGCCCGACTCGTCGAGCACCACCCCGAGGCACTTGGTGCCGCCGACGTCGATGCCTGCCCGGCGCGCCGGCGTCATTGCTCGGCCCTCGTCTTCAGCTCTCTCACGGTGTTGAGGATGCGCACCTCGGCGCGGCGCTTCACGAACCCCGGCAGCGGCACGACCAACTCGATCGCGAGGTCGTAGCGCACGTCGGTTCCCGACCCCGAGGGCGAGAAGTGATACGCACCCTCGATCGAGCGCATGATGTCGCCCTTCACCATGTGCCACGCCAGCACGCCGGGTGCCTCGGCGTAGTCGTAGCGCAGCGTGTAGTGCGTGCTGCGGCCCAGAGCCGATGCCCTGAACTCGACCTCGGCCGGGCGGCCCTCGCCGTCACGCGACAGCACGGTGACGCTCTTGATGTCGCGCGCCCACTCGGGATAGCGCTCGACATCGGTGGCGATCTGCCACACGCGCTCCGGTGCAGCGGCGATGTTGATGCTCTGCGATGCCCTGTCGGCCATGTCGGTCTGCTCTTCCCTCGGCGTCTGTCGTATCCGGCGGTGCCCCCAGTCTGCCGGTCCGCAGCGGTCGGCAGGCAGGCCGTGCTACGGCGCCGGGCGCCTGCGGGCGGACCGCGGTTCGGACACCCGCGGGCCGAATGCACCGTACCGCGCCGCCCATGCGCCGTTGGTGCCAATGCCCAGCATCGGCACCAGCACCCCGAATGCCAGCGCATTCAGCTGCTGGGCGCCGAGGCCGCGCATGCCGAGCGCCGCGCCCGTGACCGCCACGACCACCTGCAGCGCCAGCGCACCGGCCATCATCCGCTTCACGCCGCGCGGTGCCGTGTCGCCGGTGAGCAGGTAGAGGTTCGCCACCCCGACCTCGTCGCGCCGCGACCGCTCGACGGCCACACCGTAGGCCCACAGCGACAGTGCCGTGCCGACGGCGAACAGCACCAGCGACACGACCGCCACGACGACCTGGGCCGGCCGCTCCTCCCGCAGCGGCACGGCGACGGCGACGACAGCGACGAAGAGGGCGGTGCAGGCGAGGTTGAGCCGCACGATGCGGCCCCCGCCACGCAGCGGCACCCTGGTGGTGTCGTCGTCCATTGCAGTCATCGTGGCAGTGCGCCAAGGGCGACGCCCAGCCGTTCGGCGAGCAGGTCGTATCGATAGTCGGTCGTCGCCCGGTGCCTGCCCGCCTGGCCCATCTGGCGGGCAAGGGCAGGGTCGTCGACCAGCCGTCCCAGCGCCTCGGCTACCGACTCGACATCGTCGGGCCGTGGCACGACGAGTCCGGTGACATCATGCTCGACGGCCTCCGCCGCCCCGCCCGACTCGCCCGCCACCGACGGGATGCCACACGCGGCGGCCTCGAGGAACACGATGCCGAAGCCCTCCTGCTCGAGACCGCCCCAGCGGCTGCGGCACAGCATGGCGAAGACGTCGGCGCACCCGTACAGCTGCGGCAGCTCGTCGTGGGCCACCCTCCCGAGGAATCGCACCGGGGCACCCGCGTCGGCCGCTAGGCGCCGCAGGCGAGCATCGTCGCGACCGGCACCGGCGATCGCGAGCACGAGGTCGGGATGGCGCCTGCGCAGCATCGCAGCGGCACGAATGACCACGTCGAATCCCTTGCGGGGCACGAGGCGGCTGACGCTGAGCAGCATCGGCGCATCGACGTCGATGCCGAACCGCCGACGGGCATCGGCCCGCTCTGCCGAGTCGAGGGGATGGAAGCGGTCGACATCGACTCCCGGGGGCACCACGGTGATGGGCAGGTCGCGCCGTGCCGCGTGGCGGGCCTCGGATGCCGGGTATCCGCCAGCGGCCACCACGTGCCGAGCCCGGCGCAGCACATAGGCCAACGCCTGGCGGCTGACGGGCAGGCGGCCGGGCACCGTGACCTCGGCACCGTGCAGGACGACGTCGTAGGGAGATGCCAGCGACGGCCCGACCAAGCCGAGCGGCAGGGCCGGGTCGAGCACGACGAGGTCGGCGCCGACATCGCGGGCCATGGCGTCGATGCGCCTGACCATCCAGGGATGCGGCAGCAATACGGGTTCGGGCGTGCGCCGGATCTCGAACGGCTGGGCCGCATCGAACTCGGCGGCACCCTCGTATGGACTGGTGAGCACGGCGAACGACTCGGGTGGCAGGCGTCGCCACCACTCCCACAACAGCGACTGGATGCCGCCGATCTTCGGAGGGAAGTCGTTGGTGACGAGGAGGTGCTTCATTGCGTGCCCATGTTGCCGTGCCCGGCGACAGCCGCGGCGATTGCCGCAATCTCGTCGGCGACGTCGGGATCTGGGTCGGATTCCGGGACGAGGTGCAGCAGTCCGCGCCGCCACGCCGCCCACACGGCATGCACCCGCAGCACCGGATCGGCGTGGCCGACGTATCCGGCGACAGCTGCGTCGGCGCGCGCTGCCGCTGTCGGCGGTTCGTCGGCTGGCGGGTTGCCCAGCACGACGAGTGCGTTGCGTCGCACCCACCGGGGATCGCGGCCGGCGAGGTACCAGCGGCCCCAGTCGCGTTCGAGTGCGCCGTCGTCGAGCGACAGCATGCCGACGACGTCGACGACGCGGCGCAGTGGCTCGCCGCCCGGCTGCGAGGTGTGACGATGCCCGAGCCGCACTGACGGCGGGCATGCCTCCTGGCAGTCGTCGCAGCCGTACATCCGGTCGCCGACCGCCGCTCGAAGCGCCCGCGGCACGATGCCGGGTCGTTGCATCACCCATGCGAGGCAGCGCTCGGCGTCGATGACACCCGGTGCGACGATGGCTGCTGTCGGACACGCTGTCACGCAGCGACTGCAGATGCCGCAGCCGTCGCTCACCGGCATGGCGGCGGCGGGCAACGGTGCCGTGGTGACGACGCAGCCGAGGACGAACCAGCTGCCGGCCCCCGGCACGAGCAGGTTGGCGTTCTTGCCGAACCACCCGATTCCCGCCAGGTAGGCGGCCTCGCGGTCAACGATGCTGTTGTCGTCGGCGAATGCCACCGCCCTGAACCCGTCAGCACGAAGTCGTGTCGCAACGTCGCGGAGCCCGGCGCGCAGGGGCGCGTAGTGGTCGCGCCAGGCGTATCGCGCAATGCGACCGAGCGGTGAGCGGTCGGCCAGCGTCTCGTCGGCACGCTGCTGCTCGCCGTCGTCGACGAGGTAGGGCAGGGCTGCGACGAAGACCGCCTGAGCGCCGGCCACCGCTGCACTCGGATCAGTGGAGCGCTCAGGATTCTTGAAGGTGAACTGCATCCCTGCCGTGAGGCCGTCGTCGATCCGCTGTCGAATGGCGGCACGGGCACGGTGCATCACTGCAGCAGGGGCGACACCGGTGTGCGTGATGCCGTGATGGCGGGCGAGCTCGGCGAGGCCGCCGACGTACGCCTCGTCGATGGCTGGTTGCGGTGTCGGGTCAGCGCGCCTCACGATGCCGCAGCGTAGGCACGAGACCCTGGTCGGCGAGCAGGCGCATGGCGCGCAGTTCGTCGATGGTCAGCACCACGGCATCCCTGCAGCGACCCTCCTGCGGTGCCGGAGCAAGCAGGTGGGTGACGACACAGTCGGCACAGGCCGCTGTGTCGTGCATGATGCAGGTGTCGCACGAGATGGTGATCGACCGGGATGACGGTGTTTCCATGATTGCAGGGTGCCACCGGGGTGTGACACTGCCCCGGCGCCGTGCCACGCACGGGCCGCCTCAGCGCAGCGCTGCCAGGACGGCCCCACTCGAGAGCAGGTTGGCACCGGCCGCCCGGACATCGTTGCGGATCTCCTTGTCGTCGGTCACCACCACCAACGGGCGCGTCAGCGGCTCGCGGCCGACAATCACCCTGATGGCATCGTCAGCAGACTCACCCGGTGCCGAGTACGTCACCGTGATCAGACGGCGCGCCCTGGTCGACGCGCCTCGGATGTCGGCACCGTCGAAGACCACGATGATCGACGTACCCCATCTCGATGCCAGCGACTCCAGCGCCGCGATGCACTCGTGCCGCTGCGCCGCCAAGTCGGAGGCGGCCCAGCCGAGCTTGGCAACGTTGTAGCCGTCGACGATCACTCGGACGTCGGGCACGCGGAAGAGGTGCTCGACGCCCTCCGGCGAGTCGGCCCGCCGACCGCCGGGCATGGCGATGGGCTCGCGTCGGGCGATCGGGTGCGATGCCGACCTCGGGGTGCGAGGCGATGCGGCCGATCGAGGCGTGGCGGCGCGTGGACTGCTTGCCGACGAGACTGCCTCGTCGCCGAGCGCCTCCAGCGCTGCAGAGAGCGTTGCTCGCAGCCGCTCGCGGTCGAGATCGTCGGCGACTCGCTGCGCGCGATCGGCGAGCGCAGCGGTTCGAGCCGCCTCAGACGCCGAGAGCGCGGCCTCGAGCTCGGCCACGCGCACCGCTGCGCGGCGCTCCGCCTGGCGGGCGGCGTCGGCAGCGCGCTCGTGTCGCAATGACTGCTTCTCGAGTGCCGATGCTCGGGCGAGCGCGTCCGCTGCAGCACGCTCTGCCTTCACCTTGGCCGTATCGATCTCGGCGAGTCGCTGCTGGAGCGATGCGCGCTCTGCGCCGAACTTCTCGCGCTGCCGTGCGAGCGCCGACTCGGCGCGCTCGCGGCCCGCCTCGGCAGCGGTACGCCGCCGCTGCTCGGCGCGCAGTTCGGCCGCTGCATCGGCACTCGTCGACCGCGACGCCTGCCGACTCGCCGCCGACGATGGAGAGGATGGCGGCGACTGCGACGGTGGCGCCGCCGTGCCGGCGAGCCAACGGCGTCCGATCTCATCGACGAAATCGGCGGATGCCGTGGCGGAAAGATGGCTGCGGAATGCCGGGTCGGCGACGACGGCGGCCCGGACGGCAGCGAGCGCTGCCGCCGACAGCGATCGCTGGGCGGCGAAGCGCTTGAGGGCGGCGGGGAACGGCTCTGGCGGGCGTCGGTTGGCCGCCACGGCAGCAAGACGCACGGCATGCTGCAGCGCCGACCGGAGGTCGCGATCGGGCACCGACGGATCAGGGTCACCGGGAACGCCCGCAGCCTTCACGCCGCCACGCTACCCCTGCACGTGTCGAACGCCTGTTCTTGACACGAACACCTGTTCGTGATGCACTCTCCCAGTGGCCGCCTGCTCCCCCGTTCCGTCGGCACCCCGCCGGTCGCCGCGTCCGTCGGACCGTCAGGTCGACCAGCGGTCGATCGACGAACTCGGAGTACCGCTCGCTGATGTCGAGTTCTGCGTCATCGACATCGAGACCACGGGCACCGACCGCGGCGACGACGGCATCACCGAGATCGGCGCAGTGAAGGTCCGCGGCGGCGAGGTCACCGGCACGCTCGGCACGTTCGTCAACCCAGGCCGCGCCATTCCGCCACAGATCACCCTGCTCACCGGTATCACCGACTCGATGGTCATCACCGCGCCGCGGCCCGCCGAGGTGCTCGTCACGCTGCAGGAGTTCCTCGGCGAGGCAGTCATCGTCGGGCACAACGTCGGCTTCGACCTCGGATTCATCAACACCGCCCTGCGCCGCTCGGGACGCGATCCGCTGCCCAACAGGGTCGTCGACACCCTGCCGCTCGCGCGCAGACTCGTGCGCGACGAGAGCCCCGACTGCCGACTCGGCACGCTGGCGAAGCACCTGCGGCTCGCCCACCAGCCCACGCACCGCGCGCTCGACGACGCACTCGCCACGATGCACCTTCTGCACTTGCTGCTAGAGCGCGCTGCGTCGCTCGGCGTGCTCGGGCTCGACGACCTGCTCTCGCTGCCCGCCATTTCCTCGCATCCGCAGGCCTCGAAACTGCCGCTCACGCTGGCGCTTCCTCGCTCACCCGGCGTCTATCGCTTCATCGGGTCCGACGACGAAGTGCTGTATGTCGGTAAGGCCACGAACGTCCGCCAGCGAGTTCGCAGCTACTTCGGCAGTGACGAGCGGCGCAAGGTCGGGGCGCTGCTACGCGAGGTGCGTCGGATCGACTACTCCCTCGCACCCGACGCGCTCGTCGCCGAAGTGCTCGAGTTGCGCTATCTGCACGCCCTGCGACCCCGATACAACCGTGTCGGCACCACGTGGGACAAGTACTGCTATGTGCGGCTCGACACCGACTCGCCGTGGCCGCGCCTGTCGATCGTCCGCACGCCGCACGCCACCGGCGTGCACCTCGGACCACTCTCCTCGCGCGCCGCCGCCACGGCGGTTATCGAAGCGGTGCAGACGGTCATCCCGATCAGGCGCTGCAGCCATCGGGCCGGGGCACGCAGCCGAGTGGGCACCTGCCACGGGCCGATGCTCGGCGTCGCCATCTGCCCGGCCGCACCCGATGCCGACGAGCGGCAGCACTGGCTCGCCGTCGCCCAGGCCGCCGCTGCGCTCACCACCGACCCCGATGTCGTCCTCGTGCCGCTGTGGGCCCGAGTAGCGCGGCTCGCTGCCGAGCAGCGCTACGAGGAGGCAGCACTCGCCCGCGACCGCGCCAACGCCTACGCAGCGGCGATGTCGAGACAGCAGCAGTCCGACCGGCTCCGCGCTGCAGGCGATCTCGGCGTGCGCATCGGCGACACCGTGCTGCACGTACGCGACGGGGTGCTGGTCGGTGCACATCCTGATGGTCAACTCGACATCGGCCTCGACCTGCCGCCGCCGCTCGTCGATCCATACCCGGCAGTCCTTCCTGCCGCAGCAGCCGACGAAACGTGGTGCCTCGGGCGGGCCTTCGATCGCGCCGGCGACCGGCTGCGCCTGCTGTGGTGCAGCGGCGGCTACGCGCTGCCCAGTGCCCGGGTACGCGTGGTCGACACGCTCGCCGCAGCGGCAGGCAGCACCGCCGTCACTGCCGCCATCGGTGCCGACTCTCAGGAGATCTCGATCACCGCGCCGGCGTGATCGATGCGCAGCACCTTGGCGTGGCCATCGGCAGGCAGTGCAGCTGCAATCGACTCGGCAGCATCGATGCTGCACATCGCCGCCACCGTCGGACCGGAGCCGCTCAGCCAGCTGGCCCACGCTCCCGCCTCGAGCGCCGCCTCGATGGCGTGCCGCGACGGCTCAGCCAGCGAGAGCCTGATGTCCTGGTGCAGACGGTCGCGGGTCGCCTCGCGCAGCGACTCGATGTCGCCGGCTGCAAGGGCGGCAACCAGCAGCGCCGTACGACCGAGATTGAACACGACATCGGCGAGCGGCACCACGGCGGGCAGCTTGCCTCGCGACTCGTTGGTGGACGTGGTGAACGACGGCACCCACATCACCATCGCCGGATCGAACGACATCGGCACCCGGACCGCCCGTCCGCCGGCGGTTGCCACGACACCCCCGTAGAGCGACGCAGCGACATTGTCGGCGTGCCCCTCGAGTTCGGACGCGGCGTGGAGCAGCGACGGCATCGCCGCCTCGAGAGCGTCCGGGTCGTCGCCATGCTGCTGGGCGTGCGCAGCGACGAGTCCGGCGACGCGGACGGCGCCGCTGAATCCCATGCCGCGTCCTGCCGGGATCGGGCAGTGCAGCCAGAGATGCCCCTCGCCACCGCCCTTGCGGAACGCGACCATGGCGGGATGCGTCTCGTCGATCTCTCGAGCCGACCCGTCGTCGCTGATCGGATCAGTGCCGACGATGCCGAGCTCGGCGTGAAGAGTCAGCGCCATCCCGAGCGTGTCGAAGCCCGGGCCGAGGTTGGCCGACGATGCCGGCACCCTGACGGTCATCGCCCGAGCTCCGCTGCGGCAGCCTGCGACACCTCGATGAGGCGCGCGAGGACACTCGCCGCTGCACCGCTGTCGATGGACGTCGTGGCGGCGGCGAGGCCATCCTCGAGGCCGTCGGCGACACCCGCAACGACGAGTGCGGCGGCCGCATTGAGCACCACGATGTTGCGGTGGGCGCCGTGCGCCCCGTCGAGGACGCGTCGCACATGATCCGCGTTGACGTCAGGCGTGCTGCCCACCAACTCGTCGATGATCGCCGGGGCGAGGCCGAGTGCGACCGGATCGACGGTGAAGTGGCGGACCACGTCGTCCTCGAGCGCCAGAACACTCGACATACCGGTCGTGGTGAGCTCGTCGAGGCCGTTGCCGTGCACGACCCAGGCACGAGTCGAGCCGTGGAGCCGCAGCGAGGCCAGCATCCGCTCGGCGACCGCCGGATTGGCAACGCCGATGAGCTGGCGCCGGACGCGGCCGGGATTGGCCATCGGTCCGAGCAGGTTGAACACGGTGGGAATGCCGATCTCGCGGCGGCTCGGCGCGGCGAACCTGAATGCAGGGTGGTAGCGCGGAGCGTGGCAGAAGCCCATGCCAGCCTCGAGCACGCATCGCAGCACGCCCTCAGGCGGCAGTTCGACGGCGACCCCGAGTGCCTCGAGCACGTCGGCAGTGCCGCACTTCGAGCTAGCGGCCCGGGCGCCGTGCTTGCAGACCGGCACGCCCGCCCCTGCCACGACGAGCGAAGCCATCGTGCTGACGTTGATGCTGGCGCTGCGGTCGCCACCCGTGCCGACGATGTCGACAGCCCTGTCGCGCACATCGTCGGGCAGTTCGACGATGGTGGCAGCCGAGAGCACTGCGTCGAGGAGCCCCGAGATCTCCTCGGGTGTCTCGCCCTTGGCCCTCAGCGCGACGATGAAGCCGATGAGCTGGGCCGACGTCGCCTCGCCGGCGAGAATCGTGGCCATTGCCGCACGTGCGTGCGCTGCCGGCAGATCACGGCGTTCGAGAAGGTCGGTGAGCAGCGCCGGCCAGCCGCCCAGGTCGTCGATGCTCACGCGCTGCGACGGCGCTGGCGGATCATGCGTCGCCGCTCGCGCTCGGTAGCGCCGCCCCAGACGCCCGCCTTTTCGCGGATCGAGAGCGCGTACTCGAGACAGGCGACTCGCACGCCGCACTCGGCGCAGACTTCCTTGGCGTCGAGGGCCTCATCGTCGTCGTCCGGGTAGAAGATCGTGGGGTCGAGCCCACGACATGCCCCAAGTTGCCGCCACTGGATCTCGTTGGCCGACACGACTTCGCTGCCCCCATTGCCTGCAGTTGGCCGCCACGGCCAACACGGAGAAATCTAGGGTCGGCTGGGCCGCTGCGCCAGAGGATTTTTGTCCGTCCGGAGTGGCCGGACTCCAGCAGGGCGGACCGAGTGGACGCAGGCCTGACAGCACAGCCAGGCGGCCTGGACGAGCCGCCCGTACCGGGACCGTGCCGGTCGGGTCGGGGGAATGGGGCGTCAGGCCGGGTCGGGCTGCAGGTCGGCGCGGAGCTCGGCCACCGTGGTGGGCGACAGCTCGACGACCTCGAGGTACTCGGGATGGTCGATCACCAGCTGCACCCCGTCGGCGAAGGCGTCGACCTGCGCCGGCGTGAACTCGAACTCGAGATAGTGCACGGCGGCCGTGACGTGCTCGCGTGTCAGCTGGCTGCTGTGCTGCGCCTCGACCGTGCAGCGCACCTCGCTGCCATCGGCAAGCCTGAACAGCACCGAGCGCTCGATGCCCACGAGCTTGGGAAGCCAGACACGCATCTGCTCGTCGTTGGTGAGCTCGATGAAGAGCGTTGCCCGCAGCTGGCCGGGCTCGGGAACCAGCGGGTTGTACACGTCGAGCTCTTCTTGGATGCCCTCGTCGGTGGCAATGTGCTCGACCCGCGCCATCTCCTGGATCTGGAAGCGGATGGTCTCGCGGTTCTCGAACACGAGCGTCACGACAGTGCCGACATGCACGCGGCGGCGACGCTTGAGCTCGATGATGCGGTCGCGGAACTCGTCGCGCTCACGCTCGTAGGCGCGGGTATCGGCAATGTCGGCAATCGTCAGCTTCCGCGACGGGGTGAGTGTGGTGCGATCAGTCATCGCGTTGGTCCTTCCTCGGGTATTCCATAGGCCCTGGCGAGGAGTTGCAGCGGGTGCATCGGCTCCTCGCCGGTCTGCTCGTTGATGGCTGTGTTGGCAAGATGGCAGTCGCCGGCGACTACGTCGCCGCCTGCGCGCTGGATCTCCTCGCCGAGCTTCCGGCCGATCGGCATGCTGAGTGCTGCGTTCTCGGCGCGGAATCCCCACATGCCGTCGATGCCGCTGCACTGCTGCACCAACTTCACCTTGGCACCGGTGAGCTTGATGAGGTCGCGGCTCTTCAGTCCGATGTTCTGGGCCTTCAGGTGGCACGGGGTGTGATAGGTGACCGTCGCCGGGATGAAGCCCGTGAACTCGGTGTCGAGCGACGTGCTCTCGTCCTTGTGGATCCGCATCAGGTACTCGGCGGCGTCGTAGGTGTGCTCGGCAACGAGTCGGGCGTCGTCGCCGCCGACGTAGTCGACGTAGTCCTTCTTCAGCACGTAGCCGCACGTCGGCTGGGGAACGACGATGTCGTTGCCCTTGCGGACGCTGGCGGCCAGCGCCACCACATTCTTCTCAGCGACCTTGGTGAACGCCTCGACGTCGCCACTGTGCAACCACGGTGCCCCACAGCAGCCGGCTCCATCGGCGAGCGAGCACTCGATGCCGTTGCGCTCGTAGACCTTCACCAGGTCATGGCCAATCTGTGGCTGCTGGTATTCGACAAGGCACGTGGGGAACACGGCGACGCGGCCCTGACGCTTGGCGATGCGCACACGCGGCCGCTTGGCGAACCATGTGCTGAACCGCTGCCGTGCGTACGGAGGCAGGAGACGCACTGCCGACACCCCGGCGGTGGCCTCGACGAGCTTGCGGACGGCCGAGCCGGCTCGGGCGCCGACCACCCTGTTGGCGAGTGGCGCTGCGACGCTGGCCGCCTTGCCCATCAGGTCCGTGCGGCCCATCACATTGTCGGTGATGCGCTTGCGCAGCGACACCTGCTTGGTGGCGTGCCGCATCGCGTCGGCACGAAGCATCAGCCTCGGGAAGTCGAGCGCCCACTCGTGCAGTTCGGGGATGTAGGGGCAGTTGATGTAGCAGAGCTTGCACTGGAAGCACTCGTCGATGACCTGGTCCTGCTGTGCCGGGGTGAGTCGGCCAGCGTCCTGGTCGTCGTGCTGGTCGATCATCTCGAAGAGCGTCGGGAACGACGTGCAGAACTTGAAGCAGAGTCGGCACCCGTGGCAGAGGTCGTACACGCGGGTGAGTTCGTCGCGCACATCCGCTTCGTCGAGGTACTTCGGGTGCTTCGGGTCGTAGGTGATCGTCATATGGTCGTCCAGTGTCGCGCTAGCGGGCGTCGGGGCGGTGTTCCGCCCGGCCCCTCTCGCGTCGCGCCGGCGGCCGCACGCCCCGATGATCGGGGGACGGCCGCCGGCACGGCGAGGCTGACGGTCAGAGGGCCTTGAGGCCCTCGGCGAAACGGCCTGCGTGGCTCTTCTCGGCGCGGGCGAGCGTCTCGAACCACTCGGCGATCTCGGCGAAGCCCTCGTCGCGGGCGGTCGAGGCGAAGCCGGGGTACATCTGGGTGTACTCGTAGGTCTCGCCGGCGATGGCCGACTTGAAGTTCTCCTCGGTCTCGCCGATGGGCTCGCCCGTGGCCGGGTCGCCAACCTGGGCGAGGAACTCGAGGTGACCGTGCGCATGGCCGGTCTCACCCTCGGCGACGCTGCGGAACAGGGCGGCGGCGTCGGGGTAGCCCTCGACATCGGCCTTCTGGGCGAACCACAGGTAGCGGCGGTTCGCCTGGCTCTCGCCAGCGAACGCCTCCTTGAGGTTCTCGTGGGTCTTGGTGCCGTGCAGGCTCATGCGTTGCTCCTTGTGACGGGCGACCGGCACTGCCGGCCACGTGGGAACCCCGTCCGGCGTCCGACAGCGGCATACATCCGTGTCGGCTCCTCGCAGGGCTTTCGGGAGGGTACCGACGGCGGCAGCGCAACCGCCATTCGTAGCCTGTCGAGCGCCCGCGGTTGTCTGAATGGCGGCCATAGCCGCAGTCGATCGGCACGTTCGCAGCGTCGTCCTCGCTCATCGCACCGTCCCCCGCCGACGACAGCGCCTTCGTAGGATGCGGGGCATGTCGACTCATCCGGGCTCTGCCGACCGCGCCGGCCTTCCATTCAGGCGCGATGCGATGCTCGACCGACTCGAGGCCGACCAGTTCGATCTCGTGGTCGTCGGCGGCGGCATCACCGGTGCCGGCGTCGCACTCGACGCTGCGACGCGTGGCCTGCGCGTGGCGTTGGTCGAGCGAGGTGACTTCGCGTCTGGTACGTCGTCGAAGAGCTCGAAGCTCGTTCACGGCGGGCTGCGCTATCTGCAGCAGGGCGAGGTCGGGTTGGTGTACCAGGCACTCCACGAGCGACAGCGGCTCAGGCGAAACGCACCGCACCTCGTGAAGGTGCTGCCGTTCATGATCCCGGTGCTGACCCGCGATGGTGTCGTGTCGCGCAAGATTGCCCGTGCGCTCGGCTCGGCAATGTGGATGTACGACCTCACCGGCGGCTGGCGGATCGGTCGCATCCACCGCCGGCTGCGCAAGCAGGCCGCCCTCGCCCACATGCCGACGATGCCGTCGGAGCGCCTCGCCTCGGCGTACCTCTACTACGACGCCACGGTCGACGATGCCCGGCTCGTCCTCACCGTGGCCCGCACTGCCGCCGACCACGGCGCCGTCGTGGCGAATCGATGCCCTGCAGTCGACCTCGTGAAGGATGCCGGCGGACGGGTGACCGCCGTGGTCGTCGAGGCCGACGGCCGGCGGATCGAGGTGCGCACCGCAGCGGTGGTGAACGCTGCCGGCGTGTGGAGCGATGCCGTGCGCGCACTCGACGAGGGGGCCGACCCCGACTCGATCAGGCCCGCGAAGGGCGTGCACCTCACCGTGCCCTGGGAGAAGGTGCGCAACGACATCGCCGTCGTCATCCCCGTGCCCGGCGACAAGCGGAGCCTGTTCGTGGTGCCGTGGGGACCGCGCCACGATGGCACGTTCGAGCACACGTATGTCGGCACCACCGACACCGACTACAGCGGTCCGGTCGACGACCCGCAGTGCACTGGCGACGACATCGACTATGTGCTGCGGGCGCTGAACGCCAGCGTCACCACGGGCGTGACCGCCGACGACATCACCGGCGTGTGGGCCGGCCTGCGCCCCCTCGTGAAGGCCGCCTCGTCGGGCCGCACCGCCGACCTGTCGAGGCGCCACAAGGTGACGCCGTCGCCGGGCGGAGTGGTCACGGTTACTGGCGGCAAGCTCACGACCTACCGCGAGATGGCAGAGGACACCGTCGACGCCGTGCTCAGACACCTCGGCCGCTCGGCGCGCTGCCGCACCCGCCGACTGCCGCTGCGCGGCGCGCAGGGCTTCGCCGAACCTGCCGGCACCGACCCGATGGCGCATCTCGCCCACCGCTACGGCTCGAGTGCCGCCGAGGTGCTGGCACTCATCGCTCGCACGCCGTCGCTGGCTGAGCACGTCATCGACGGCCTGCCCTTCGTCGCCGCCGAGGCCGTCTATGCGGTCACTGACGAGATGGCCACCACGCTCGACGACGTGCTCACCAGACGGATTCCAGCGAGGCTGTTCGAGCGCAGCCAGGCCGAGCGTGCCGCACAGCGCACCGCAGCACTCATCGCACCGGTGCTCGGCTGGAGCAGCGCCGAGACCGAGCGCCAGGTCGCCGACTTCCTCGAGCGGTGCGCCGCCGAGCAGCGGGCGGCGGCGGGTGCCGGGTCGGTCGTCGAGCGGTGACACTGCCGCAGTCGCCGATCGACCTGGCCGGCACTGCGTCGCGCCTCGGCCCCGCCGAGCCGCTTCCTGCGGGATTGCTCGACAGGCTGACGTCGGTGTGTCCCGTCGACACCGATCAGGCGGCGACCGCCGATGCCAGCCGCGACTGGTGGCCACTCGCCCTGCGATGGGCCCTCGACGGCAGCGTGCCGCGTCGGGCAGCGGCCGTCGTCCGACCGCAAACTGCGGCGCAGGTTGCCGACGTCGTGCGCCTGTGCTGCGCGTCCGGTGTGGCGGTGACCGCTGCGGGAGGGCGCAGCAGCGTGGTGGGTGGCGCAGCACCCGTGCACGGCGGCGTACTGCTCGACCTCACTGCGATGCAGGGCATCGTCGCCGTCGACGAGACGTCGGGCATCGTCGAGGTGCTGCCCGGCACGTTCGGGCCCGACCTCGAGCGAGAACTTCGCGATCGCCACGGCCTGTCGGTCGGCCACTATCCGCAGAGCTTCGACATCTCCACCGTCGGGGGGTGGGTTGCTGCCCGTGGCGCAGGCCAGTACTCCACCCGTTACGGCAAGATCGAGCATCTCGTCGTCGGACTCGAGGCGGTGCTCGCCGACGGCACGCTGGTGCGCACCGGCGGCAGCCCCGCAGCCGCAGAAGGACCCGACCTCACACAGCTCTTCATCGGCAGCGAGGGCACGCTCGGGGTCATCACCCGCGTCTGGCTGCGCAGCCATCCGGTGCCGCCCGCCGAACAGCGCGCCTCGTACTCGTTCCGCGATGCGAGCGGCCCCGCGGCGGCATTTGCATCAGCCCTCGATACCTGCCGGCGCATCATCCGCCGTGGCGCCACCCCTGCGGTGCTCCGCCTCTACGACGCTGCCGAGACGGCCCGCAGCCATGGCGGCGACGGGAGCAACTGCGTGCTGCTGGTGCTTGATGAGGGCGACGAACGTCTCGTCGACGCGACGATGCGTATCGTCGACGACGAGTGTGCAGCTGCAGGAGCCGACAGCACTGGCAGCGACCCGGTGGCACGGTGGATGGAACACCGCAACGAGACCGGTGCGCTGCAGGCGCTCACGCGCAAGGGCTACGTGGTCGACACCCTCGAGGTTGCTGCGCCGTGGTCGGTCCTGCTGAAGGTCGTCGAGCAGACCGAGGCAGCGCTGCTGTCGGTTCCGCACGCACGCGCCGCCACCTGCCACCTGTCGCACAGCTACGACGACGGCGCCTGCCTCTACTTCACGTTCGCTGCTACGCCGCCGCCCGACGAGTTCGAGCGGACCTACGTGGCGCTGTGGGATGCGGGCCAGCGTGCGGCCCTCGCCGCCGGCAGCAACCTGTCGCACCACCACGGCATCGGCATCAACCGTGCTCGGTTCGTCGGCGAAGCGCTCGGCTCGTCGTGGGAGGTGCTGGCGCGGATCAAGCACGCGCTTGACCCGCAGGGCATCATGAATCCCGGCAAGATGGGCTTCGGCCCGCCGTCGGCCGACCGGCGGGCGGACGCCGGCACGACCCCACCGGAGCATTCGTGGCCATGACCAGATTCGACCGCACCGCGCTCATGCAGGGCGCTGTCACCTCGCTGCTGTTCGGGGTGCCGTTCTCTGTCGCTGCGCGGCTGGTGGCCGACCGCACCGACAGCAGCGGCCTCGCCTCGCTGCTGTCGCTCGCTGCACTCGCCGGCTTCTTCGTCGGTGCCGGCGTCGCCGCATGGATCCAGCGCACCGGCCTCCCGCTGCTGCACGGCATCGCATGCGCCGGTGTCACGTACTCCGCTGCCCAGGCCGTCTTCATCGTCGTCAAGCTCTGGCGCGGCGGCGACGTCAGCTGGCTCGGCGTGCTGTTCAACCTCAGCGCCGTACTGTTCGTCGGCACGGTGGGGGGCGTGTTCGGCAGCGGACTGCAGCGTCGCGGCGTGGTGCCGCGATCACAGGCTCGGAGGGACCCTCAGTGAGCATCCTCGTCATCGACGTCGGGACATCCGGCCTGCGCGCAGCGATCGTGCGGCCCGACGGCAACGTCGATGCCCTGCACCACGTGCGATTCCCGCCGTCGACCCCGTTCCCCGGTCTCGTCGAGTTCGATGCGGCAGCGATGGCCGCCGCCGTGCTCGAGGTCGCGCACCGCACGCTGGCCGAGGCCGGCCCGGTCGACGCCGTCGGCATCACGGCGCAGCGGGCCAGCACCGTGCTGTGGGATGCCGCCACGGGCGAGCCGCTCGGCCCGGGCCTCGGCTGGCAGGACCTGCGCACGGTGCTCGCATGCATCACCGCACGCGCCGAGCACGGCATTGGTGTCGCGCCGAACCAGACGGCCACCAAGGCGCAGTGGCTGCTCGACCAGCACGATCCCGACCGCTCGCGCGATCTGCGCATCGGCACGGTCGACTCGTGGATCGCATGGGTGCTGAGCGGCGGCCGGCTCCACATCACCGACCACACCAACGCTGCCGTCACCGGCCTGCTCCGTGCCGACGCCACGGGATGGGACGAACGGGCATGCGACGCCCTGCGAGTGCCGGTGTCGATGCTGCCGTCGATCGTCGACACGTCAGGCGTCGTCGGCGAGGCGACGGCACTTCCCGGCGCGCCGCCGCTCGCCGCCCTCGTCGGCGACCAGCAGGCGAGCCTCGTCGGACAGGGATGTGTCCGTCCCGGCATGGCCAAGGTCACGTTCGGCACGGGCGGGATGCTCGACCTGTGCACCGGCGCAGACGCCCCACTGCGTGCTGGACGCGGCGATGCAGGCACGTTCCCGATCGTCGCATGGAGCCGCAACGGCATCACATGGGGCGTCGAGGCGATCATGCTGTCGGCTGGCAGCAACGTCGACTGGCTGGTCGACGACCTCGGCATCATCGACTCGCCCGCCGCCAGCCACGACGTCGCCTCGCAGTGCGAGTCGTCGGATGGTGTCGTGTACGTGCCTGCGCTGATGGGCCTCGGCACTCCGTGGTGGGACTACGGCGCTCGCGGGACGATGCTCGGCATCACCCGCGGCTCGGGGCGCCCGCAGATCGTGCGAGCGGTCCTCGAGGGCGTGGCGCACCGCGGCGCCGACCTCGTCGAGGCAGCTGAGCGCGACACCGGATTGTCGGCCAAGGCCCTGCGGATCGACGGCGGGATGAGCCGCAATCCCACCTTCGTCCAGGCCCTCGCCGATGCGTCTGGCCGACCCGTCGAGGTGTCGCGCCACACCGAGGCCACCACCGTGGGCGCCGGCTTCCTCGCCGGTCTCGCCGTCGGCACCTGGTCGTCGCTCGACGAGGTGGGCGCAGCATGGCAGCCCAGCCATGTCGTAGCCCCCGCCGGTTCCGCGGATCGTGACCGGTGGGCGGCGGCGGTCGAACGGTCACGCCGGTGGATACCCGATCTGTCGGCGCTGGACTTCTAGAGTTGCCCTGCCCGCCCCCCGACGGGAACACTGGGGGCTGATGATGTCGAAAGGATCCCCAGTGCATTCCGACGCGATCCCGCCCAGTGCTGCGTCGCCGACCGGACGGCGTGCAGTGCTTGCCGCCGGCCTCGGTGTCGGCCTCGGGGCGGCAGTCACCCTGCTGCCCATGCTGTCCGGCACTGCCGCCGCCGATGGCACCTCGCCGAAGAAGCCCACCGACGACGACCTCGAGGTGCTCGGCGTGGCCCAGCGCCTCGAACTCTCGCTCCGCGACGTCTACGACGACGCCATCAGCGGTGTCGCCGGCTGGACCGACGAGCAGGCCGCCGTGATGGTGGCGCTGCGCGAGGCCCACGAGGAATTCGCCAATGCCCTCTCGTCGATGCTCGGCACCGACGCCCCCGGCAAGCGGTCGGAGGTTGCCTACGCCGAGCTGCGCGTCGACACCGGCGGCACGCCCGGCGACGCCATCGTCGAACTATGGGCCGTCGAGTCGCGGGCCACGGCCACCCACCTCGAGGTGCTCGGCTCGCTGGTCGGCACCGACGGTGCCGAACTCACTGCGGCCATCATCACTGCCGAAGCTCGCCACAGCACGGCGCTGGCCGACCTCGCCGGCATCTCCGACCCATCCCTGCGACTCGTCGACGAAGAGCAAGCGCCCGTCGACGCCACGAAGTGACGGCCATGAACGACAACATCACCACCTCCCGTCGCGACCTGCTCCGTCTCGGAGGCATGAGCGCGGCGATCGCCACGTTGCTGGCAGCGTGCGGCTCCTCCGAGGCTGGCGAGCTCGGCCGTGTCGGCTTCGGCGACACAGTGCCCGAACTCGGCCCCGGCACGGTCGATGACGGCGTCCTGCTGCGCACCACTGCATCTGTCGAGCGCAGCATTGTCGCCGCCTACCAGCGGATCATCGACGAGGGACTGCTCGCCACGCCTGGCGCTGCGTTCCCCGGTGTCGGCGACCTCACCGAGCAGGTTCGCCTGCTACAGCAGCACCATGCCGATGCCGCAGCGACGATCGACACGCTCACCACCGAGGCCGGTGCCGAGCCGTGGACGTGCGGCAACCCGCGTTTCGACTCGGTGTACATCGGGGCGATCATGAACCGCAGCCTCGCCGGCGAGGAGGCGACCGACGCCACGCCCGCCATCGAGGCCAGCGACGACGTTGCCCGCGACATGCTCAACCTCGTCGTCTCACTCGAGCAGCTCAGCACTGCCACCTGCCAGGCAATGGTCACGCAGGTGTCGTCGGCCGCTCACCGCAAGACGCTGATGACGATCGGCGCACGCTCGTCGCGCCAGGCAGCACACGTTGCCCTCGTGATGAACCCGGGTGGCTACCTTCCCGGCTCCGGTGAGGAACTCGATGACGGCTCTGGCCAGAGCCCCATTCCCCTGCCGGTGGCACTTCCCGCCCCGTATGGCTCGCTCGGCGCCATCGTCTACGTCGGCGGGCGCGGCGACGAGAACGGCGTGCGCCAGCGCATCAGCCTCGAGACCCCGAGCCTCAACTCGCTCACCTACGCAGACGACAGTTGCGCGAGCTGACCGTCACGAGCTCGCCCACCACGGGGTCGCACGACACGGTCCGCCGGTAGCCTGCGGGCGACGGTGAGTCGGCCGGGTGGCCGCGTCGCAGCCTCGACTGCGACGAGGAAAGTCGGGACTCCACAGGGCAGAGCGCTGGCGAGAGCCAGGTCGGGGCGACCTGACGGACGTGCAACAGAGAGAGACCGCCGATGGGCTGGGCAACCGGTCACAGGCAAGGGTGAAACGGTGCGGTAAGGGCGCACCAGCGGGACGAGCGATCGTCCCGGCTCGGCAAACCCCGCTCGGAGCAAGGCCAAGCAGAGGAGATGGACTGCCCGTCCGCCGGCTCGCCGGCACTCCTCGGGTAGGCCGCACAGAGGGATGGCCACCGGCGTGCAAGCGTCACAGGATCCCGCTTACAGGCCGACTCACCGTCGCCTCGCCATCGAACTACTGCCGACGGACACCACGAGTCGTGCCTGCGACGCATGTGCACGACCAGCACCGACGGACGCCGCCGCTCCTCTACTCTGGTTGCATGGACGTTGACGTCGACGGGTTCCGACACGATGGGCACACGGTGGTGCGTGGCCTCGGTGCTCACCTCGACCTTGCGGCCATGCGCGCAGCGCTCGCGCCCTACCAGCAGCAGGCGCGCGAGCGACTCGCGCCGATGGCCCAGCGGTCCACCTACGACCGTGCCTTCCTGCAGATGATGAACCTGTGGCGGACCAACGACACCGTGCGCGCCTTCACCTTCGACCCGACCT
>JBEGVK010000117.1:0-13487 GCA_041178405.1 Actinomycetota bacterium
AGCAGCCAGCCGACCGCGATGCTGCTCGCCCATCCGGGAGCGAGATCGCCGGGTCGCCGGTGACGTCGGTGCCGCGCCTCGAGCCGTGCTGCCCATGGCGACGGAGCGGGCTCCGGCGGGGCAGGCAAGGGAGGCGGGTACGACGGCGGCGCCGACGCAGCAGGCGCGTCGCCCGCAGGGGGAACAGAGTCCATCGGCGCGAGGGTAGCGACCGGAGTCGCCGCGGCCATGGCGGTAGCCTCGCTGGTCGTGACTGCCCCCGCCACGCCCGCACGGTTCGGCGACCCGTTCGAGAAGCTCAGCATCTTCTTCCCGATGTGGAACGAGGAGCTCTACGTCGAGCGTGCCGTGTCGTCGGCGATGGAGGAGTGCGAACTGCTGCTGGCCAAGGGCGACATCCGCGACTACGAGGTGATCGTCGTCGACGACGCGAGCACCGATCGCACCCCGGAGATCGCCGACCGGCTCGCCGCTGCCGACCCCCGGATCAGGGTGGTGCACCATCCGGTGAACCGCAAGCTCGGCGGCTCGATGAAGACCGGTTTCGCGTCGGCGACGGGCGATGTCGTCCTCTACAGCGATGCCGACCTTCCGTTCGACATGGCCGAGGCGGCGCAGGCCGTCAGGCTCATGCGCTACTACGAGGCCGACATCGTCAGCGCCTACCGGTTCGATCGCACCGGCGAGGGCAGCCTGCGGATCGTGTACACGTTCTTCTACAACCTGCTCATCCGCCGGCTCTTCGGCGTTCGCATGCGCGACATCAACTTCGCCTTCAAGCTGTGCCGCACGCGGATCTTCCGCCACATCGACCTGCGCAGCGAGGGCTCGTTCATCGACGCCGAACTCATCATCAGGGCCAAGAAGCTCGGCTTCAACGTCATCCAGTTCGGTGTCGACTACTTCCCGCGCACCCGCGGCGAGAGCACCCTGGCCTCGGGGTCGGTGATCAAGCGCATCCTCGGCGAGATGTTCGCGCTGCGCAAGGAACTGCGGTCGATCACGCCGGTCGAGCACTCGGCACCACCCGCCTCGGCATGAGCACCGTCGGGGCGGCCCGGTGAGCGCACAACGCGGCGCACACCGGCCTCTGCCACGCCGACGTGCCCGCTTTCACGCCGCCTGCCTCCACCCGCACGGCCACCGTCAGTAGGATTTCGACGTCCTGCCCTACTCGGAGTACCCGTGACCCCCCGTCGGCCACCAGCCAGCAACGCCCGTCGCCGCCCAGCGCGCCAACCTGCACCGCCCCCGCCGCCGCCGATGAAGCGGTGGCTCCCGGCGCTGGGAGCGGTCGCCGTGCTGGTGGCCGTGGTCTTCGCCGGCTTTGCCGGCGGCAATGGCGATGTCGATTCGCTCGACAACCTCGGCCAGGTCGACGACCCGAGCCTCACGGTGCCGGTGAGCACGCAACCCGGTGTTGTCGTGGGCACCGGTGGTCCGGCGACGAAGACGAATCTCAGCCAGCCGCTCGTGCGCGGCATGAGCGGCCCCGAGGTCACGGCGATGCAGCAGCGACTGCACGACCTCGGATTCGATCCGGGCCCGGTCGACGGCCAGTTCGGCGGGGGCACCGAACAGGCGCTGTGGGCCTTCGAGGGCGTGCTGAACAACGTCCGCTTCGACCAGCAGACCGGTGTGCTCACGAACGACCTCTGGCAGAAGATGCAGGACAACCTCATCTTCAACCCGCGTCGTGTGCAGAGCATCCCCGACCAGACACACGTCGAGGTCTACCTCGACCTGCAGGTGCTCATCGTCTTCAAGAACAACCAGTCGGTGCTCGTCACCCACATCTCCAGCGGTGAACTCGACGAGTTCGGCAAGCCAAAGCTCTGGTGCGAACTCGTCACCTACGACACCGATCGCAACGGTGTGCCGCTCGAGGTGCCGGTGACACGCGACGAGTGCGCGTACGCCAAGACCCCTGGCGGCGTGTTCCGGTTCACGCGCAAGTACGCCGGCAAGCGCAATGGCCCGCTCGGCGGCATGATGAATCCCGTCTACTTCAACTACGGCATTGCCGTGCACGGAGCCGACAACGTGCCCAACAAGCCTGCTTCGCACGGGTGCATTCGCATCCCGCAGTGGGTGGCCGACTACTTCCCGACCCTCGTCGAGATCGGCGACTTCATCTTCGTGTGGAACGGCGAGAAGGAACCCGAGGACGTCACCGAGGAAGAGAGCCAGCCGTCCTGGAACTTCGCCAACCCGAACTCCACCTACACGACGACTACGTCGACCACCACGACACTGCCCTTCGCCACGACGGTGCCGCGGCCCACGACAACGGCGGCGAAGCCCACGACCACCACCAAGCCGGCACCTACCTCGACGACGGTCGCGCCCTGACCGGCACGACAGGGCCGGACCTCAGCAGTTTTGGGCGCCGTCGAGCACGCCGGCCCGGAACGCGGTGACCTTCTCGAATGCCCCGCCGACGATGTCGGCATCCTCGGTGGGATCGCTGCGGCTGATCGCCGTGATGATCACCTCGTCGAGATCGCCAGCCGAGAGCTGGACGATGCTGTCGCCCGGTGTCGGCGGCACGATCGACCCCACCCATGCTCCGGTGAGGCACTCGCTGGCGAGGGAGCGGCTCTCGCCGGCCAGCGTGCTGCCCACGGCGAGCTGCACTGCCTCGCTGTAGGCGATGGCAAAGAGATAGCCCACCGACAGGTCGCCGGTGAGCGGATCGGCAGCGAGGGCGAGCGCGAGATCGCGGTCCCAGTACACCGTGCCGTCCGCGGCGCAGAACACGACGCTGCCCTCTGCCGGCTGGGTGTCGAGCGAGGCACACGAGGGGTACGGGCCGCCCGCATTGAACGGCTCGAAGTCGGGCGGGGTGAAGTCGATGCTGGCGCCATCGAGCAGCGGCAGCCAGAACTGGTCGAGGCTGGCGGGTATCAGGCTGACGATGTCCTCATCACCGTCGGCCGGGTCGAACAGCGGCAGGTTGCCGGAGTTCGGGTCGTCACGGTCTGAGAGGAAGGGGATGTCGATGAGCTGGTCGAGTCGGTTCTCGGAGAAGAACGTCGAGCAGCGCTGCGCCCCTCCGGCGAAGCCATCCTGGAATGCGCCGACGCGGTCGAAGCCGGTGCCGTGCGCATCGGTGCTGTACACGCCGGCCAACTCGACCGGATCGCGGATCTGGATCATGGCGATGAGGCCAGCCCTGATGTCGGCATCGTCGAAGGCGACGGCGATGCCCTGTCCGGCAACCATGTGCGCTGTCCACGCGCCCGCGAAGCAGTCGGCCTGCTGCTCCTTGAGGATGACGGGCTCATCGAACGCGTCGATGCGCGCCTGCACGGCATGCCCGAACTCGTGGGCGAGCACGATGGCCACTGCTTCCTTGCCGAGATCGGCGACGAGCGATGGCAGCAGGTCGGCGTCGTCGTAGGCGATGAAGTCGCCGGGCCGGCAGTAGAACGCCCCGCTGTCGTACACCTCGTCGTAGGTGGTCTGCTCGGTGCCGCAGCCGGGGATGGGATCGCTGCGCTCTGGGTACGCAGCGAACACGCCGCCTTCGAGTGGCTGCCACGCGGTCCCGTACACGGCGGGGAACTGCTCGGCCCAGAAGGCCTCGATCTCGCCGAACACGGCGGTGAGGAAGCCGTCGTAGGGTCGCTCGGGCTTGTCGTCGCCGAAGTCGACCACGCCGGGCCTGACGATGAACTCGCTGCCGTCATCCTGCCCAGCGTCAGGGATGAGTCCGCCGACACCCGCGGCCTGCGACTCGACGGCGCGCACGCCGGAATCGATGGTGCACGACGCACTTGCAGCGAGCGATGCCGCCAGCGCGCCGGCCACGATCGACGTCCTGATCGGCACAGCGAGCGAGCATACGGGCGGCCGCTGCGGCAGAATGCGCCGATGGGCCACGCAGTTCCGACATCAGTCCTCCAGGCTCGGGTCGACCGGGCCCGCTCCGTGATGGCCGCCAAGGGCATCGACACCCTGCTGGTCTCGGTCGGCAGCGATCTTCCGTATCTTGCCGGGTACGAGGCGATGCCGCTCGAGCGGCTCACGATGCTGGTCGTGCCTCGCGACGCCGACGCCACGCTGGTGATCCCTCGGCTCGAGGCCCCTCGTGTCGTCGAGCAACCTGGGGTCTTCACGCTCCGGCCGTGGAACGAGACCGATGACCCGGTCGCGATCGTGGCCTCGCTGGTGCCGGCGCCCGCAGTCGCTGCAGTCGGCGACACCATGTGGGCCCGGTTCCTCGTCGACCTGCTCGGCCACTGGCCCTCTGGCGCAACGCGCTATGTCCGCTCCGTCGACGTCATGGGCGACCTGCGAATGCGCAAGGACGACGCCGAGATCGAGGCGCTGCGCGCCGCAGGCGCTGCTGCCGATCGAGTGGCTGCGCAACTGCAGGGTGGCGAGATCCCACTCGTTGGCCGCACCGAGGCGGCAGTGAGCGCCGACATCTCGGCGCGGCTCATCGCTGAGGGCCACGACATCGTCAACTTCGCGATCGTCGCCGCCGGCGAGAATGCCGCCTCGCCGCATCACCATCCCGGAAGCCGGGTCATACGCGAGGGCGAGATCGTGCTCTGCGACTTCGGCGGCACCAAGGACGGCTACTGCAGCGACATCACGCGATGCGTGCACCTCGGGCCGCTGCCGGCGGAGGTCGCCGATGCCTACAGCGTGCTCCACGAGGCACAGGCCGCCGGGGTCCGCGCCGGGGTGGTCGGCAATGCGTGCCAGGACGTCGACCGCGCTGCGCGGGCGGTGATCGATGCGGCGGGCTACGGCGAGTACTTCATCCACCGCACCGGCCACGGCATCGGCATGGAGGCCCACGAGGATCCCTACATGGTCGAGGGGAACGGACTGCCCATCGCCCCCGGCCACGCGTTCAGCGTCGAGCCCGGCATCTACGTCGCCGGCCGGTGGGGCATGCGCCTCGAGGACATCGTGGTGGCCACCGAGGCCGGACCCGACTCGATGAACGCCGCTGACCACTCGCTCGTCGTCCTCGGCTGAGCCCCACTGCGCGAGGATGGCGCCATGACGACTGACGTCCTCGATCGCGGCAACGATGGCACCCGGCGGCTCCCATGGCACATGCGCGGCAACTACGCGCCCGTGCTCGACGAGATCGACGCGGTCGACCTCGCGGTCGAGGGGAAGGTTCCCGACGGGCTCGACGGCCACTACCTGCGAAACGGCGCCAATCCGAAGCATGGCGTCTCCTCCCACTGGTTCGCCGGCGACGGGATGCTCCACGGCATCAGGCTCCGCGACGGTCGAGCCGAGTGGTACCGCAACAGGTGGGTGCGCACCAGATCACTCGAGGGTGCGCGGCGGCTCGATCCGGCCTCCGGCACGTTCGACCTCACCGTCGGCCTCGCCAACACCCACGTCTGGCGCCATGCGGGCAGGGTGCTCGCGCTCGAGGAGGCGAGCTACCCCAACGAGGTGACCCTCGACCTCGACACGCTCGGCCCGTGCGACTTCGACGGCCGGTTGCACACGCCGATGACGGCACACCCGCACACCTGTGCCGAGACCGGCGAGATGCACTTCTTCGGCTACGAGCTGGTCAACGCGCCGTACGTCACCTACCACGTGGTCGACGCGAGCGGCACGCTCGTGCACTCGCAGCCGATCGATGTGCCCGGGCCGACAATGGTCCACGACTTTGCCCTGAGCCGCAACTACGCGATCTTCCTCGACCTCCCGGTCACCTTCGACCTCGGACTGGCGATCTCCGGATCGATGCCGTTCGCGTGGGACAGCTCGTATGGCGCGCGGATCGGCCTTCTCCACCGCAGTGGGGCCAGGGCGGGTGAGCAGCCACGGTGGTTCGATGTGCCGCCGTGCTACGTGTTCCACATCATGAATGCGTGGGACGACGGGCCATCGTCTGCGGGATCCGGCGCTGGCCCCGATGGCGAGGCTCGGTACGTGTGGCTCGATGCCGGACGCCACGAGTCGATGTGGGACGGCGGCCCCGACCGGTTCGAGCCCAGCCTCATGTGGCGCTGGCGCTTCGACCTGGTAACCGGTGATGTCGTCGAGGAGCAGCTCGACGACATCAGCCACGCCTTCCCGCGCATCGACGAGCGACGCACGGGGCTGGGCAACCGATTCGGGTACGCCGTGGCGCCACGCGACCCGCTGTCGGCACGCAACGGCAGCGATGGCCTCGGCGGCACGACGTGCATCGTGAAGTACGACCTTCACAGCGGGTCCCGCAGCGTGCACGACCTCGGCCCTGCCGCACAGTCAGGCGAGCCGGTGTTCGTGCCCGCCCATGCGGCTGCGGCGGAGGACGAGGGCTACCTCGTCACATTCGTGTACGACAGCGACACCGACTCATCGAGGTTCGTCGTGCTCGATGCCACCGACATGTCGTCGGCACCGCTCGCCACAGTTCGTCTCCCGCAGCGCGTTCCCCACGGCTTCCATGGGTCGTGGTTCGCCGACGAGGGCTGACTCAGCTGGCGGGAACGAACACGGCCAGGTCGACCGTCGTCGAGTACGTCAGCAGCGTCACCAGCACGTCACCGTCGTCGAGTTTGGCGAGCACGCCGTTGTCGAGTGCGCAGTACACGGCGATGCCGCCCGGCAGCGGAACGTCGACACAGGTCGAGACCTGCTCGGCGAACGTCTCGTTGCGCGGTGTGGTCGGTCCCGACTTGGACGTTGCGTCGCGGCGCAGCCGACGGGCCGTGTCGGCGCCGTAGAAGTCGATGGTGAGGCCGACGTCGCTGGCGGCGGCGTCATCGATGCCGAAGGCGCAGGGCCGCGACGCATCGAGTGCACATGTCTGCGAGACGGTGTCGGTCTGGAGGAACTTGGTGTTGCCGAGCGTGACTGCTCGCTGGCCGTTCGAGAGCGACACGGTGGCCGTGTACTCGGCAGCGCCGTACTTGCGCAGCACCGAGTACACCGCCGTGACCGGCCCCGTAGTGACGGCATCGAGACGTTCGAGCACGGCGTCGATGGCGGGGTCGCCTGAGAGGGCTCCGGGAGGGAATGGGTCGTCGCTGAAGTAGGGGCGCTCGCCCAGCTGGCAGCCCGAGGCGACGATCACGACGACGAGAGCGGGCAGGAGACGACGGCGGAGCACCACGGCAGCGTAACCGTCGGCACGACACCGGCATGGGGCACGTGCGCTGAGGCGGCCGTTCGAAGGGTGCCGCCCTAGCCTGTCGGCGTGATGCGCCTCGATGCCGCAACGGTTCTGCTGCAGTGGGCCGTCGGGGGCCTGGCCTTCTGCTGGATCACCACCCGCCACCGAGAGGTCGGCCTCGGCTATGGATGGCTGCTGCGGGCCACCTACGCGTTGATCGCCGTGGCGGGGGTTGCGGCCGGCCTGCGATACGGGACGGTTGCGGTTCGGGAGGCAGCGGGCGCAGCGACTGCCGCATCAGCGCTCGCTGCGCTGGGTGTCTCGGTCGTGCGCCGTCGGGCGGGCGTGAGCGGACGACTCGCCGAGCACGACCGTCGCTCGGCGCGGGTTGCCGAGATGACCGGCATCGAGCGCGCCGTCGAGGGCGACGCGCCGGTTGATCCGTCGACGCGCGAGTTCCCGCCGCTGCTCGACCTGGTCGCTCCACTGGTCGGCATTGCGGGCCTCGTGGCTGCGGCCATCGATGCCGGCGGCAACACGGCGGTGGCCCTCATCCGCACACTGGCCGGCGCTGCGTTCCTCGGTGCCGTCACCGATGCCATGCTGCTCGGCCACTGGTACCTGGTGCAGCCGGGCCTGCCCCGCCGGCACCTCAACGAACTCGTGCGCTGGCTCGGCTGGATCTGGCCGATCGAGGTGGCCGGGCTGCTGCTGCCGACGGGGATGCTCTCGGTGCTCAGCGGCGCAGTCGACGACGGGTGGGGTGGCCAACTCGGGTGGTTCTGGGCGCTGTGCGCCGTCACCACCATCGTGCTCGTCGTCGTCACGCGTGCGGCGTTGCGCGAGCGCTATTACTCGGCGGTGATGGCGGCAACCGGTCTGCTCTACCTGGCCATCCTCACTGCCTTCGGCACCGACCTCGTAGCGCGCGCAGTGCTCGACGTCTGACGGCACCGGGCCCGCCGGTCCGTCGCCGCGCTACGGCGATGGTGCAGGAACCAACGCTGGTGGCGCCGTGCGAATGCGCCGGCTGACGATGACACCCATCACCGCGGCCACGGTCGAAATGGCGAACGTGGCGGCCAGCGCGCCCTCGATGCTCACCGAGCCCCGGTCGGCGACCGCAACGGCTGCGCCGCCGAGGCCGCCGGTGAGCGACCAGCCGATCGAGTCGGCGAGTGCGATCTGGCTGCTCGTGCGCCCCTCGTCGCCCTCGGCGGCGTAGGCCATCGCGGTCACCGTGGTGGGATTGAACAGCAGGCCCATGCCAAGGCCGCCGATGCACCACGCCAGGAACGTGCCCCACAGCGGCCACCACTCCAGCAGCACTGTCGACGACAGCGCTGCGCCGAGGCCGAGCACGACGAAGCCGGTGCTCACGACAGCGGCAGGTGGCCGATGCGGCGACCGCGCACTGACCCACTGGCCGAGGGTCCAGGTGAGGGCGCCGCCGATGATGACGAAGCCCTGCACGGTCGGCGAGGCGCCGTGCACACGGTCGGCGGCAAGCGGGATGAAACTGTCGGTGGCGCCGAAGCAGATCGTCGCCATGGTGCGAGCGACGAGGATGGCGGCAAAGCCGTGCGCAGCGATGCGATAGCCGGGGGGCAGCAGTCGGTGCAGGGCAGGCACGGCAAGCGCGAGGCCCACGACGACGGCGGGAATCACTGCGCCGAGCGATCCGAATCGCAGGCCGGTGACGAACAGGCCGACGCCAGTGGCCGCCGCCACCGCGAGGGGCAGTCTGCTGCGGCCGCGCTCGGCAGCGAGCGGGGCGAAGTCGGCCATCGGCCGCGCTGCGATGGCTGCCACCGCAACGGCCACCGGGATGATCGACAGGAAGGTCCATCGCCAGCCGAAGGTCTCGGTGATCCAGCCGGCGATGAGCGGCGCGATGAGGCTCGGCAGCACCCATCCGGCAGACAGGAAGGTGTACATCATCGGCTGCCGGTCGGCTGGGAAGGCGCGGCGGACGAGCGAGTACGAGATCGGATTGAACGCGCCCGTGCCGATTCCCTGCAGCAGCCGGCCGGCCACGACCCACGACATGCTCGGCGCCAGGCCGGCCACGACGAGCCCGACCACGAGCGTCGCCACGGCGATCACGAACGGCAGTGCCGGTCCGCGTCGGTCGGCAAGCTCGCCGGCAGCGACGAGCGACACCATGTTGGCAAGGGTGTAGATCGCCAGCGACACGCCGTACAGCGAGTCGCCGTCGAGTTCATCGGTGATCGTCGGCAGCGCCGTGAGAATGGCCGTCACCTCGAAGGCGACGAGCGTGACCGAGAGGATGAGCCCGATCGCAAGCAGCCGCTGACGGGTCGTGAGTGCGGTCATGGTGGTGACGGCTCAGGCTGGGGCGCCGGGCGCGACGAGCGGCCATGGGCGCACGCGCTCGACAGTGTGGGCCATCTCGAGCAGCAGCGGCTCGGCGAAGTGCCGTCCCACGACCTGCAGTCCGATCGGCAGTCCGTCGAGGCTGCCTGCGGGAATGCTCACGGCTGGATTGCCGTGCAGGTTGGCGGGAAAGGTGAGCCGACCGTTGTTGCCCTGGCCGGCATCGATCCCGCCGAACACACCGGGCAGCGGGCCGTCGGCAGAGAAGGCCACGTCGGGATTCGAGGCGGTGATGACGAAGTCGACCCCCTCGACGGGATCGAAGATCCGCGCCATTGCCTCGTTGAGTTCGGCGCGGCGACGCTCGATCTTCGCCCGAGCGGCAGCGTCGTACCGGCCGGCCGCTGCCTCCATGCCGAATCGGATCTCGGGTGTCAGCTGGTCGGCGCAGGCAGGCCAGTGGTCGGCGAGCTGCGCCTCGACGCCGAGGTTGCCGCTCAGCGACCATGCGGCCCCCATGCGCGGCAGCGTGACATCGACGTCGTCGATCCGTCGCATGCCGTGCTGGCCGACGAGCCACATGCCGAGCTCCTCGAGCAGGTCCCACATCGGCGGCGAGACGACGGCATTGCCCCACGAGGGGGCGAACGCAATGCGGGCCGCACGCAGTGCCTCGCCGTGGTTGCCAAGCCCTGCCTCCCAGCCATCGACACGCGGCAGGCTGAGCGGATCTCGCGGATCGAAGCCGTTGCAGACGTCGAACCAGCGGGCGGTGTCGCGGACCGATCTCGAGACGCACCCGACCGTCACGGTGAGGTTTCCGTACTGGGCGTGCGGGCCCCTCGGGATGCGGCCATATGTCGACTTCAGGCCGACGAGGCCGGTGAAGCCCGCCGGAATGCGGATGCTGCCGCCGCCGTCGCCGGCCGTGGCGAGGGTGCAGAGGCCACCTGCGACTGCTGCAGCACTCCCGCCACTGCTGCCGCCCGGCGTGCGACCCGCCTGCCATGGATTGTGCGTGGCGCCGTGCAGGACAGTGCGGGTGAGATTGACCCCGCCGAACTCGCTGGCCGTGGTCTGACCGACGAGCACGGCGCCGCCGAGGTCGCGCACACGCTGCACCATGATGCTGGTGCGGTCAGCCACCTGATGGCGGAGCGGCATCGATGCGTGCGTGTCGGGCCAGCCGGCCACCTGATCGAGCTCCTTGACGCCGATCGGCACGCCGCCGAACGGGGCCCCGACATCGGCGCGAGCGGCTGCGTCAAGTGCCGCCTCGGTGTCGAGATGGCAGAAGGCGTTGAGCGAGCTGGCCGAGATGGCATCGAGCGTGGCGCGGAGTTCCTCGGCGGGCGAGCGACGGCGCGCACGGAATTCGTCGACCAGCGAGCATGCATCACCAGACCACGGCGTGTCGCCCATGGGGTGGCACCCTACTGTGGGAGAGCGCAGGTCAGGGCGAGGCGATGGGGGCCGTCGGCGCCATCGCACGTGGCCCGCTGCCCGCTGCATCGAGGGCGCGTAGCAGGCCGTCGGTGTCGTCGACGCCGAATCGGACCTCGCGCAGGGTGATGGGGAATCGCACGGCTGACGCCCGAACCGGTGGGTCGACCTCGACCTCGACCAGTCCGGTGAATGCCCCGTTCACGTTCCAGCGGCCGCGCCATCCGTGCACGCCGCAGTCGAGCACGGGTCGGGTGCGCGCCGCAGCGCGTCGGACATGGTGCAGCGGGATGTCGGCCGCGAAGGCCCAGCCCATCCGAATCCGCAGATAGCCCTCGGCGACCTCGACGACACTGCGCCGCGGCCCGAGTCCGGCGGCAGAGAGGCCGAGGCGCGAGAGCCGGCTGTAGCGCATGGGGAATCTCACCGCAGCAGTCTGCCGTGGCGCTGTGCCGCCGCCACGTTCGTCGTAGAGTCGTTGTGCGACGGCCGTCGTCGCCGGTGCCGAATGTCGTACCGGTGCTGCACCAGAGGAGCAACGATGACCCTGCCCACGAGGCCCGGCATGACGGTGCCGCTGCCCGGTCCGCTGCACTCGCACCGTCAGCGCCTCGGCGAGCTCGCTGAGATGGGCTACACCGACATCTGGTCGGCCGAGAGCGATGGCGTCGACGCCTTCACGCCGCTGACGCTCGCTTCGGCATGGGAGCCACGTCTGCGGCTCGGCACAGCGATCGTGCCGGCGTACACACGGTCGCCAGCCTGCCTCGCGCAGAGCGCTGCGTCGCTGGCCGATGCAGCACCGGGTCGGTTCGCCATCGGCATCGGCAGCAGCAGCAACGTCATCGTCGAGCGCTGGAATGGCGTGCCGTTCGTCGAGCCCTACAAGAAGGTGCGCGACGTCGTGCGGTTCCTGCGCGATGCGTTCAGTGGCGAGAAGGTGTCGAAGAAGTACGACACGTTCGAGATCAGCGGATTCCGGCTCGGTGTGCGGCCCGAGTTCACCCCGCCGATCCTGGTGGCGGCACTGCGCGAGGGGATGCTGCGTCTCGCGGCGCGAGAGGGCGACGGTGCGATCATCAACTGGCTCTCGGCTGACGATGTGACCCGAGTGGCCGGCGTCGTGCGCGATGCGGCAGGCGGCGCCGACCGCGAGATCGTGTGCCGCATCTTCTGCTGCCCGAGCGAGAACGCCGAGATGGTTCGGGAGGGCGCCCGGTACGCGATCGCCGCCTACCTCAACGTGCCCGTCTATGCCGAGTTCCATCGCTGGCTCGGGCGCGGCGAGGAACTGCAGCCCATGTGGGACGCGTGGAAGGCCGGCGATCGCAAGGCGGCACTGGCAGCGATTCCCGACTCGGTGGTGGATGCCCTCGTCGTGCACGGATCGCCGGAGCAGTGCCGGGCGACGATCGACCGCTACTTCGCCAATGGCGTCACGACGAGCTCGCTGGCGATCCTGCAGTTCGATCCGGACGTGAAGTACTGGGATGCCGTGCGGATGCTCAGCCCGTCAGGCGGCGCGGCCTGACGTACGCCGCTGGTGGCCGGCCTCGGCGGCCCGTCGGATGGCGTTGGCCGCCAGGGCTCGCTTGATGGCAGCCACGTTGGCGAGGCCGAGCTCGCGGGTGTGCCGGTCGAGCACGATGCGCACATGAGCGTCGGGATTGCTCAGCAGGGGCTGCGCATCGACGTCGAGTTCGGGTTGCTCGACGTCGGGTTCGGCCGGCTGGCCGATGGGGTGTTCGCCAGATGCGGATGCAGCGGTCATGCGCTGACGATGACACAGGGGTGTGACACCCGGGTCTGGTGAGGGCGTCAGCCGACGACGACCACCGAGGCGATCACGGCGGCGGCAGCCAGCATCGCCGGCATCGCCCAGCGCGCCCACTCGGCGGTCGGCTTCCAGCGCGGTGCCATCATCACCCAGCCGCATGCTGCCCCGCCGAGTGCGCCGCCGACATGGCCGCCGATCGAGATGCCCGAGATGGTGAAGGTGAGCACCAGGTTGAGTATCAGCGTCGTGCCGATGCCGGTGCTGAAGACGTTCACCCCGCGCCGGTGCAGGCCGACGGCCGCCGCTGCCATCAGGCCGAACACCGCACCCGAGGCCCCGCCGCTCAGCGCGAACGGCTCGACGAGCAGCACGCCGAGCGACCCGGTCAGCAGGCTGGCGACGTACAGCAGCGAGAATCGCAGCGATCCGAGCTCGCGCTCGAGCAGCATGCCCAGCTGGTACAGCAGCAGCATGTTCATCAGGATGTGGAACACGCCGAAGTGGATGAACCCGGCGGTGACAAGCCGGTACCACTGATGCGCATCACCTGTGCTGCCGTCGGTGAAGCGCAGGCCGTTCTGGAGGATGTCGCGGCTGAGGCCGAGCTCGGCATGTGCGGTGGTGATGGATCCGCCCCCGAGCGTCGACGCGTCGGCGAGCACCATCGCCGCGAAGACCAGCAGGTTGATACCGATCAGCGCATAGGTGGCCGGGGTGAGCACGCGGGCATTGGCGTGCCGCACCCGTGTGCGGATGTCGGGCTGGCTGGCCTTCGCGCAGTCGAGGCAGTGCGAGCCGACGGCCGCCTGCACGAGGCAGTCGCCGCACGCCGGCCGGCCG
>JBEGVK010000118.1:0-3780 GCA_041178405.1 Actinomycetota bacterium
GTGTGCGTCGATCTCAGCCACCAGTGCTCGCAGCAGCGTGGTCTTGCCAGCGCCCATCCGGCCGCAGACGATGAGGTTCAGATCTGCTGCTACCGCGGCACGGAGCAGCCTGACTGCCCCCTCGACCAGCATTCCACGACGCGCCAGATCGTCGAGGCCCTGCCCGAACACTGCCGCACGGCGAACGGTCACCAGTGGCCGCTGCACCACGTCGAATCCCTCACCGTGAAACCGAACCCCAGGTTCGAGCTCGAGGTCGACGAAGGGGTGCTCTCGGTTGAACGGTCGACGACGAGCCGTTGCGGTGTCGTAGATGATGCGCTCGAGATCGCGGTCGCGCCGCACGAGCGGAGGGAGCAGGTCGACGGTGCCATCAGAGCGCTCGACTCGCACCGGATCGGAGCCGAAGACCAGCACGTCGGTGACTGAGGGGTCGCGCAACACGGTCAGGAGCCGTGGGAGGCCAAACATCTCCGACACGACAAGTTCGATGACTGCCGACTGCTCATCGAAGGTGAGCGGCATCTGGCGGGCCACCATTCGCTGCCGCTCGAGCTCGGGTATCACGATGCGCTCGAGCACGTCGCGGCTGATCGCCTCGCGGCGGTCGCGCTCTGCCGGTGTCTCATCGCGAACTGGCACGGGGAACCGGTCTCCCCATTGCCGCCTGATGTCGATCACCAGCGCATCGAGCTCGTCATCGTTCACGGGCTGTCCTCCCCTGCTGGCAGAACCCGCAACATCGGAGCGTGAGGCGTCGATCTGCCGAAGCGGTCAGAGAGGTTGCGGGCAAGTTCGATGACAGCACCGGCGAGCCTGCTGCGGCGCTGGTGCCGATCGGCGATCGATGTCCCGTGATGCACGGCATCGACCGTGCGGGGCTCCCACGGCAGCCACGCCGCAAGGCGGTCCCCGAGTTCCGATCTCACCGTCGACTCGGGGAATGCCACGCCGCAGGGCGAGTCGACCACCAGCATCGACAGGTCGACGTTCTCGAGTGCAGCGTCGAGCGAGGAGGTGCGGCCCGCTGCCTGCAACCACTCAACGGTCGACACCGCCGAACTGACCTCAGGCGAGGTGACCACGAGAACGGCATCGGCGCGAGCCACCAGTGGCCGGGACGGAGAGGCGGCACGGAGTCGTCCGACGTCGATGACCACCGGCGACTCAAGGCTTGCCAATGTCTCGATCAGCGGCAACCGGGCACGATGGCATGCATCGGCGCGGAAGGGATCCGCTGGTGCGAGCACAATCGACAGCGATCCGGTCCTCGCTGCCACGGCGACCGGCTCGATGCTGATGCCGGCTGGGGGAAAGCACAGTTGCTCGAGACCGCCGAGCACCGTCGACGACACCTGCAACCGTCCGGCCAGCACCCCACCAGCCGGATCGGCTTCGATGAGCCACGCAGCATCAATGTCGGCATCCGACTGCGAGGCCAGTGCGGATGCGAGTATCAGCGATGCCGTCGTGGTGCCGACTCCCCGCCAGCCAGCGACCGCGACGATCATGGCCCGGCCCCAGTCGTCGTGTCGTCGGCGGCCGGGAGTCGAACGATGACGAGTTGATCGGTCGCCGCCAACTGTGCGACGGCGACCGCCTGTGCGGCGACAACTGCCAGCGACACCGTGACGGAACCGTTCTCGAGCAGGGTCACGTCGAGGACTCGCATCAGAACGCCGCCAGACCCCTCAGGCGACACTCCATCTGCAGGGTCCGACATCGCGTCGCTCGACGAGCCTGCTGACGTGCCGCTCGCTGCATTGCCCGTTGATCCGCCCGCCGCGCTATCGCCCGACCCACTGCTGGAATCGCCACCGACACCACCGCCAGCCGAATCCCCCAGAGCGTCGAGCCCATCCATGAACAGTCCGTCGAGCGGTGCACCGATCACGAGGTCGCCGGGTGCGAGACCTGGTGGGAAGCGTCCGGCACTCAGCACTGCGCCAACGGCACGCTCGCCGTCGACGAGCGTCTCGCCGTCGCGCCACATGCCGCGCTGCAGCAGCACACCTGGCGCAAGGTCGATCGCCGCGATTCGGCCGAGCAGCGCATCGAGTGAGGCCGCCGGCACGAGTCCGTCGACGCCGGGCTCGAACGCAACGGCTGCAGTCACGAGATCGGCGGCCTCGATGGGCGTGCCTGCTTCCACCTGTTGCGCCACTTGGACGACCTGCACCCGGCGTCCGGCGCTGCTCACCGCCCACGTCACCACGATCCCTGCCAGCACCACCAGTGCGGCCGCCATCGCCATCCACTGCGTGCGCACTCGCCCGCTAGAGCGCAGCGCGACGAGCGCCCTCATTGCCCGAACCCCGATGCCATCGGCACGCACGCAATTGCTGCACACCAGCCCGCCGCCAGGAACGGCGCGAGCGGTGCCGCAGATCGGTTGGCCAGCACGCCGAATGCCGCCGCAGCCGCTGCTGCGATGGCAACAGCTGCAAGCGGCACCCACCACCCGAGCACCATCAGCGACGCACCGAGTGCGCCCGCCAACTTGACGTCGCCCATTCCGATCCGACGGATGAGACGGACGATCAGCATCGGCAGGCCAGCCAGCACACAGCCGGCAAACGCGAGGGCAAGGCCCTCAACAACGTCACCCACGTGGCCGCTCACACGATCGACGGCGGGCGATCTAGCACTTCCCACCCACGACAGCCCGATACTCGCAGCCACCCCGGCCACGAGTACGCCGAGCACGAGTCGGTTTGGCACCCGTCGACATTCGACGTCCACCACCGCAGCGGCGACTGCGCACCCACCGACCCACGAGCACGCTGCCACGACCGCCACGGACGCTGCGCCCGATATGCCGGAGGTTGCGGCCTGAACAGAGGCCCCGCCGGTCGGCAACACCCAGCGTGTCGCCAGCACTCCAGCGACTGCACCAACCACTGCGCCGGTGACTGCGCCGGTGACCACGCCGACCGCTGCGCCAGCGGGGAGTGCCGACCTTCGCACCGGCGGCGCCAGTGCCGGACTCTCCGGCAGCCGCTTGGATGAATGTGCACCACACCGTCTGGCGCATTGTTCGGCGGAGGGTGCGGCGGCTCGTACCGCGGATCGTGCGGCTGCTGGTGCAGCAGACCCCACCGTCGATCTCGTGGCCGAGCCAGCAGCCGAGCCAGCAGCCGACCCAGCAGCCGCTGTAGTAGTCGACCTAGTAGTCGATCCAGCGGCAGTCCCTGCGCTCGACGGCGCAGCATCGGCCACGTGGTGTTCACCGGTGTGTGGTTTCCCGCCCCTCATATCGGCCTCCTGCGCGCAATCCGGTGCTAGGGAGACGGTGAAGTGGCCCGTTCATGACGCGACTTCGCCGAAATTTTCCGGAATCTCCCCTCGCCGACCCTGTGCGCACCCCAGAGCGCCCGACGGCAACCGGCAACGAGAGGGGCATCCGGTCGATACACGGGGCGGGTCTGCGAGCGCTTGATGGGCCCGCCGACGCAGGCCGACCTCGCACGGTTGCGCCAGTGCCCGCACCGACGCACGCACCATCTCCAGCGCCATCTCCAGCGCCATCTCCCACGCCGCCGACCACGCCGCCGATCCCGCCGCCCACCCCACCGTCGACGGCATCGTCGACCGAACCGTCGACCGCACCGGCACCGGCACCGGCACTGACCGGGTTGTGGCCCACGGGTGCCGGTTCAATGCCGCACCGACCGAGACGAATCGACGGCCGGTGGGCGGCCGACGGGCTGAGCGATAGCCTCCGTTCTCGCCTGGAGAGGTGCCGGAGTCTGGTCGATCGGACCGCACTGCTAATGCGGG
>JBEGVK010000119.1:0-8168 GCA_041178405.1 Actinomycetota bacterium
GGCATCGACGACGTCCCCATCATCGAGGCGTACATCCAGGCACTGCTCGTCTACTACCGGGCGATCACTGTGAACCCAATGGAACTCGACAGCCCGGAGTGGTCGAGGTGGTACACCGACGGCGGCGCGGCGATCCTCGTAGGACTGACGAAACGCCGCGATCGCGGCGAGTACGCCGACCTGGCCGACGGAGTCGTGCTCCGGCCCCTGGTTGCGGGCGACGAGCGAAGTGCCACCACGGCACTCGTGATGGATTGCACGCTCGATGGCAGCGTCTATTTCAACCCGGACGGCTCACTTGCGGAGGGCTCTCGATGGGGTGTCGGCACGTACGGACTCGGAATGCGCATGGAAGTGGTCGACGGCGAGTGGGTCGTGCGACAGGTTGGTCCAGCGGAGCAGGCATGTATCGGCATGTAGCCGCAGCGCTTGTCGCATCGCTGCTCGTCGGGGGCCAGGTGCACGCGATCAACGGTGGCCCCGTAGAGGACGGGCAGCCGCCGATCTACGTGAATGGGGCGCGGGTGGTCGACATCCGCGATACCGATGGCGGTATCACGAGGCACTACTCCATTCCCTCGAGTTCGGTGTTCCGTACCGAGGGCGGCGGCGGTGCGTGCTCGTTCGTTGCCACTGGCAGCGGCACCACGTCGAGCGGCGAGCGCTACGTCGCTGGCCAGATCGTCTACAGCGAGCGGTGGATCTTCATCGAGGGCACGCTGCCGTCATTCGGCGAGCCCACCCCCGAGGATCCCATGTCGTCGGGGCCGCTCGCTGACGCCGTCCGCCACTTCCTCATCTTCTGCGACACCGTGTACCACTTCCTCGGTGCGATCGATGTCGATGCCGACGACCCGATGATCGATCCGCGTCAGCAACTCGACACCATGTACAACGCGCTGCGGCTGACTCGTCCGGTGGTGTTCGAGAATCCGGTGGTCGCCCGCTGGGGCGGGCTCATCACCAGGTATCCGTCGTGGCTCGCCGTGCTGCCGCCAGCGTGGCGGGCGCAGCGGTCGACCGCCGTCGAGTGGCGTGGCTGGACGATGTACCTGCTGGCTCGGCCGGTGGCGCTCGACTTCGGACTGTCGTTCCAGCCCGATCCCGACCGGCCGTCGACGCCCTATCTCGTGTCGGTGCCATGCCTGGCCCGCAATGAGGTGCCGCTGCTCGATGGCCGGTCGGTGCCCGCCATGCCAGACCTGCCGGAACTTGCCCGGCCGGGCGTGAACGGCCCGTGCATGTTCACCCCGCCCGGGCCGGGTGTGGTGTACGTGCAGGCCAGGATCACCTTCGAGATCACGTTCTGGGCGAACGCCTACACGGAGGCACAGCCCGACTACGCGTTCACCAGCCTGCTCACCCGCTTCGACGCAGGTGAACTCTCTGCGGTGAACGTGATAGACCCGTTGCCGTGACGGCTGTTCTCAGGGGGCGCGGCACCGACAAAGGCGAGCGCGTCGTGCACACGGCGTGCACGCTCGACTGCCCCGATGGCTGCTCGCTCAGCGTCACCGTGCACGACGGGCGGATCGTGCGGGTCGATGCGTCGGCCGACAACCCGTACACCGACGGCTGGATCTGCGCAAAGGTGAAGAAGTACGCCCAGCGCGTGTACGCACCCGAGCGCGTGATGACACCACTGGTGCGCACCGGGCCGAAGGGTGCCGGCGAATTCCGCCCGATTTCTTGGGACGACGCCATCGCCCTCGTGGTCGGTCGCATGCGCGATGCGATCAACCGCCGCGGCGCCAACTCGATCGCAGCGTTCACCTACAACTCGTCGTCGCCTGCAGTCGAGTCGGCCAGCATGTCGGAGGCGTTCTTCGCTGCGATCCGCGCCACGGTTGTCGAGCACACCATCTGCGCGGCCACCAACGCTGCGGCCTGGGAGAGCGTGTTCGGGTCGATGAACTCGGCCGACCCCCGCGACGTGGTGCACAGCGACCTCGTGGTGGTGTGGGGAGCCAACCCCACGGTGAGCAACACCCACTTCGCACCGCTCGTGCAGCAGGCAGCAGCGCGCGGCGCTCGGGTGGTGGTGGTCGATCCTCGCCGCACTGCGATGGCGGTCCGTGCCGACCTGCACCTCGCAGTGCGTCCAGGCACCGACGTGGTGCTGGCGCTCGCCATCGCCAATCGCTGGCAGCAGCGCGGCAGCATCGACAGCGAGTTCGTGCAACGACACGCGACAGGCGCTGACGAGTTGCTCGCCGCCGCCGCCGAGTGGACACTCGAGCGTGCCGCCGATGTGTGCGGCATCGATGTGGCCGACATCGAGGTGCTCGCCGACTGGTGGGCATCGACGCCGCTCACCCTGCTGCGCTACGGGTGGGGGCAGGAGCGCAACGCCAACGGGGGCGCAGCGTGCCGCGCCATGCTCGCCCTGCCGGTGCTTGCCGGCACGATGGGACGCCGCGGCAACGGCGTGCTCGGCGCCGTGCGCACTCGCGCAGTGTCGGCGGAGCGCCGCTGGCCGGCAGAGTCCATCGGCATCACCGGTCGCCGCAGCGTGGCCCTGCATCAGGTGGGCCGGTGGCTGGCACCAGGCGCAACTGATCCGACCGAGGTCGTCTTCGTGCAGGGCGCCAATCCCGTGGTGATGTGCCCCGACACGAATGCTGTCGTGCGGGCGTTCTCGCGCGACGACATCTTCACCGTCGTGCACGAGCAGGTGCTCACCGACACCTGCCGCTATGCCGACGTCATCCTGCCCGCCACCACGTCGTTCGAGATCGATGATCTCGCCACGGGCTACGGCTCGACGGTGGTGCAGCCCGTACGGGCAGCAATATCGCGGGTCGGCGAGTCGCGCAGCAACGACGAGGTAGGCCTGCTGATGGCGAGGGCGATGGGATTCGACTGGTCGCCGCCACCGGCACAGGCCGCGATCGACGATCCGGGACCGCGCGAGGTGGTGCTGCCCACGCTGCAGACCGTCGACACCACACCCGGCGCCGACCGCGACCACAGGGCGCGCCTTGTCGACCCGCAGTTCGGCGTGCCGCGCTACGAGCCGGTGACCCGTCCCGACGGCTATCCGCTCACGCTCATCACGCCGGCCTCGCCGAAGCTGGTGAACTCGATGTTCGGCGAGTTCCAGGACGTGTCGCACGGCGTGCAACTGCATCCCACCGATGCGGCGGCGCGCCATCTCGTCGACGGCCAGCACGTGGTGGTGCGAAGCCCGCTGGGCAGCGTCGCAGTGCCGCTCGAGGTGCGCGACGACACGCGGCCCGGCGTTGCCGTGATGGCAAAGGGAGTGTGGCTGCGCCACCATCCCGAAGGTGTCGGCGTCAATGCGCTGTGCCCCGACACCGGAGACGAACTCGTGAACGGCGCCTGCTTCAACGACACCTTTATCGAGGTCGGACCGGCGTGAGCCCGGCCCGCCAGCGGCCCGACTACATCGTCGTCAGTCCGGCCGACTTTGCCGCACTGCCCGGTCTCGACGACTGGCGATACATCACGTCGTCGATCGCCGCCACGTTCCACGCAGCCTCGTTCTCGGATGCAGCGTCGCTCGTGCAGGACATCGCTGCCGCCGCCGATGCAGCCGACCACCATCCCGACATCGACCTGCGCTACCCGGGCGTGGTGCGCGTGCGACTCACCACCCACGACGTGCGCAGCGTGACGGTGCACGACGTCGGGCTGGCAAGTGTGATCTCGTCGCTCGCCGCCGCTGCCGGCGCGCATGCCTCGCCCACGACGGCTCAGGCGGTCGAGGTTGCCGTCGATGCCGTCGATGCGAGTCGAATCCTGCCGTTCTGGAAGGCGGTACTCGACTACGTCGAACGCAACGGTCGTCTCGAGGATCCCCGTGGAGTGGGTCCGTCGCTCTGGTTTCAGGAGATGGATCCGCCGCGGGCCGAGCGAAGCCGCACCCATATCGATGTGTACGTGTCAGACGATGAGGCACCCGAGCGGCTCGCCGCTGCGCTGGCAGCCGGTGGCCGCCTGCTCACCGACGCCTTTGCGCCGTCGTGGTGGGTACTTGCCGATGTCGAGGGCAATGAGGCGTGCATCTGCACCTGGCAGGGTGAGTTCGAGTAGCGACCGACGTGCGTGCCATTGCGACCGATGGCGCGTATGCGACCGGTCGCCAACAGCACGAAGCGGCCGTCCTACAGCCCGTCGGTCGATCGGAGACGTGCGACGCGATCGTCGCCTGGAATCAGCTGCTCGAGTCGTGATGCGGCAAGAGCGACATCGAGTGCTCCGGCGTCGGCCATCGTGGCGATGTCGACCCAATGCTGTGGCCGATCGAAGAGCGCCTTGAACACGGCGAGATCCTCGGGGCACAGCACGCGGATCGTCGTCCCGGCAAACGGCACGACTCGACAGCGCTGCGCGACATCGTCGTGAAATGCATCGGCGGCGAAGAACACATCGACTGGGGTGCCGTCCCAGTACAGCCGTACCTGGTCGTCGCGATGCGCTGCAGCGATGTCGGCCGCAGTGTGTCGGACGCCGGCAGGCAGTGATCGAAAGACGGCGTCGGCCGACTCGGCCGGTACGAAGACGTTGACGTCGATGTCGCGTGTGCCTCTCGGCTCACGTGTCGCGTAGGCGAGCGCGATCGCGCCGCCGAAGGCCCACGAGACAGCGCGATCGTCGAGGGCCGTGGCGATGGCGGCGACCTGTTCGACGAGTGAGGTCATCGGCGGGCCGTGGCGAGCGGACGCGGGCGATGGGGGAGCGCAGCGGCGAGGGCGAGCACCTGCTCGAGGTCGCGTCCGCACGCCACGGGATCGGGCAGGGCGACGAGGTCGATGCGGTAGCCGAGTGCCTCGATGATGCGGGCGGCGGTGTCGAGGGCCGGTGTGCGTCGGCCCCGCTCATAGGCGCTCAGCACCGACGTGGGGATGTCGACGATGGCCGAGAGCTGCGATTGCGTCCATCCGCGCAGGAGGCGGAGCGAGCGAAGCGTGCCGCCGTCGATCATGCGCACAACTTAGCGGATCCGCGAAGTTGTGCAACGTGGCGAGGGTGAGGCCGGGCGGTATGTGCCCCTCGGCTCACCTACCGAGGCTCAACCGACACCGAGGGTCCAGCCCTCCTCGGCGACGATGTGGGCGCGGTCGAGATCGTCGCCGTCGCCCGGCTCGAACCACGCCGCCAGCGATCCGGCGCCCTGCTCGGCGGCGAGCAGGTGGGCGAGCGCGCTCACCTGGCGGGCGTCCTTCACCGGATACGGCTCGGCGTCGATGACCGACCGGTCGAGCGAACTGGGCCACACCTCGGCGATCACGATGTCGGGTTGCGATGGAAGGCAGAGGCCGGTCTCGAACGGCCATACAGCACATCGCCTCTCGAGCAGCGGGTGTGTGCGCACCTGGTGCATCACGGGAATGGCAGTGAGCGACTGGCTGCCCACCGATCCGACACCCAGCAGCTGCCAGATCGAGAACGGACGATGCCCGTCGCGCGCCAGCCGTTGCTCGGCGGCGCGCAGTTCGGGCAGGTGCGACGCCGTGCGCACCGGCTTGGTGCGGCTGAGGTGTGGCCCGGCGCTCGACGCTGGCGCGCCCCAGAAGTGATTGACGCCGAGTCGCCGGTTCAGCGCAGCGGCAACATGCCATCGGTTGTTGCGATTGCGATGATCGTCGTCGATCTCGGCAGCGAGGTGCTGCCACGTCGACAGCCAGGGCGGTGTCGAGCCGTCATCGAGACCGGCACGCGCTGCGAACCCGGCGGGGTAGCCCAGTGAGACATCGATGCCGACCAGCGTGCGCGTGCCGTGCGGGGTGGCAGCGAGCACCTCGACGAGGTGATCTCGTGCGGCGGCACGGGTGGAGTGGTTGATGGGCTCGCCGTCGCCGGTGCGCGTGTCGAGCATGATCGTCCAGATCGAGTCGACTCCCGTGACGGGCGAACTGGCTGCGCTCCAGTCGATGATGACGACGTAGTCGAATGTCGGCCTGAACGGGGTGCCCGCTGGAATGGGCACCGGAGTCGCATCGTTGGCCGCGCCGCTCATTCGTCGTTGCGCCACGACGTCGAGGGTCGTCGTTCGCGCTTGCGTGCCGCCTGACGCTTCTTGTCGTCGAGCCGCGACTCGACGGCACCGCGTGACGGCTTGGTGGGCCGGCGCTTCTTCGGCGGCTTCGATGCAGCGGCGATCATCTCGAGCAGTCGCTGCTCGGCGATCTCGCGATTTCGGTGCTGTGACCGCGTGTTGGCCACCACGATGCGCACCACAGGGCCGAGTGCGGCGATGACTCGACTGAGCACTGCGGGAGCGAGACCGCTGAGCGCCAGGTCGCATTCGAGCTCGACGCGGGTGCTCGACGTGTTGACGTGCTGGCCGCCGGGGCCGCCGGCGCGCGAGAACCGCCACGTGATCGACTCCGGGTTGACGTGCGGCAGCGTCGCCATGCGCCGAGTATGCCCGTGGCGCGGCGGCGACGAGCTGGGCTGGGGAGATGACGGGCGGGGGATGTGGCGGACACCGATGTGGTGGGCGGCACTCGGTGTGGGCGCCGATCGACGGGCGGGGGGCCGACCCGCCGGCGCACGAGTGGCTAGGCCGTGGGTATGGCCGGTCTGTCGCTGGTGTATCGAACAGGTGTTCGATACACTCCGTGCCATGTCCACCAACGTGTCGATGGCCCACCAGCCGACCACACGGTCGGAGGGTTCGTTCGCGGCGACGGGTTCGCCGAGCACCGCTGGCGCCGCCGGTGTCGCGGGTGTCGCCAGCGAGCTGATGTCAGCGCTGGCATGTATCGAGCAGGGGCTCGATGCGCTAGCGGCAGTCGATCCTGGCGCGCTGCACGTCGCCGACCTCGCAGCGGGTGCTCTCGAACTGCAGCGGCTCGCCGACCGGGTGCAGGTGGCGCTCGCCCGTGTGCTCGTACGAGCCGACCGCATGGCGGTGTGGCAGGGCACCGGCAGCAAGAACGCCGCCGGATGGCTGGCCGACGCCACCGGCAGCGGCTACGGCGCTGCGTGCGATCTGCTGCGCCTCGGCGACTCGCTCGAGACCAGCGCTGCGCTGGCTGCGAAGGTCGATGGCGGCGAGATGTCGGCCGCCACGGCGGTGGCACTGCACCGCACGATCTCTGCTCCGCCCGAGCGTGCCACGCGGGCCGACGTCGACCGCCTGGTCGAGATATGCACCGGGGCGTCACCTGCCGATGCGCGCAAGGCCGCCGAGATCTGGAAGGACGGGCACCGGAGCGAAGCGCCCGACGAACTCGAGGCGCAGCGATTCGCTCGGCGAGCGGTGCGGTTTGCTCCCGAGGTCGATGGACTCGTGCGCACCACGGCCGACCTGCCCACGCTCGAGGCGCACATGCTGCGCAAGGCGCTCACCTCGGTGGGCGGCCGTCCGAGTGATGACGATCGCCGGACCACCGAGCAGCGTCTCGCCGACGCGCTGGTCACACTGGCCGATCACGCGCTGCACGGCACGCCGGCGGCGGCGTGCGGAGCGTCGGGCCCGCACGGCTCGGCATCGGATGCGACATCGGGTGCGGCAGTCGGCACTCGGTCCGTTGTCGCAGGTGACGTACGGTCCGGTATCGCGGTCGACGCCACGACTGACGCGCTGGCTGGGGCCGTCGCAGCTGCGAGCGCCCGCAACACTGGAGAGTCGATCGAGGGTCGGGGTGCAGCGAGTTCGAACGCAGCAGTTGCGGGTGGGCGCCCGTCGCGTGCAGCAGTGCCGGGCACCGGGCGGCAGCGTGTCGACCTGCTGGTCACCATCGATCTCCAGTCGCTGGTGGGCCACGATGACCCGTCACTCGACCAGCCCGGCATCGACGAGTTCGGCGGTCGGATCCCGGCCTCGGTCGTGCGGCGTCTCGCCGAGAACGCATCGATCGAGCGGATCGTGCACGCCGGAAGTCGGGTGCTCGATCATGGCCGGGCGGTGCGACTGGCCACCGACGATCAGTATCGGGCTCTCGTGGCACGAGATGGCGGGTGCCGATGGCCCGGTTGCGACAAACCGGCCTCGTGGTGCGAGGTGGACCACCTCGTGCCATGGCACCAGGGAGGGCTGACCGATCTCAACAACCTGGTACTGCTGTGCGCTGCCCATCACACCGAGAAGCACCGTGCCGGCACCGTCGTCGTGGGCGATGCCACCGACCTCGAGATCATCCGTCCCGACGGTGTCGTGATGTGGTGTCCGCCCAAGGGTGTGATGGCCGGCCCGC
>JBEGVK010000120.1:0-6373 GCA_041178405.1 Actinomycetota bacterium
CGCCATCGCCACCGGGGCCGGCGTCCCGATGAACTGGAACACCACCCAGTGCAGCAGGGCCGAGAACCCTGCGAGCAACGCACGCGAGTACAGATAGCCACCTGTCTTGTCGATGGCGATGTCCCACGCATCGAGCACCGCCCGCTGACGCTCGGGGCGAAGGCGGCTGCAGATGACGCGTCGCAGCTTGGGCCCATCGGCGACGAGGTAGAAGGTGAACAGCAGCACCGATAACGCTTGGAGCACATACCCGAGTGCTGCCACCGACAGGTCGAACACTCGACTCTGCTGGCGGTCGATGAACTGCTGCACCGAGCCGTCCGGGTCGTTGATCTCGGCGATCACCGACGCTGCGTCGATGTTCGTGCCGACGTTGTCGTTGAGGAAGTCAACGGTGCGGGTGACGTAGGTCTCGGAGTCGCGCAGCAGGTCGGCAACCTGCTGGCCCACGAGTGCGCCGACAGCAGCGACGAATGCACCCAGCACCACCACGACACTGAAGAGAATGAGGCCGGTCGCCGCGCCGCGCCGCCATCCCCGCTGCGCAAGACGGTTGACTCCCGGCTCGATGGCCAGCGCAAGGAATATCGCGAGCAGCAGCAGCACGAAGAGGCTGTAGAGACTGTTCCACAGCTCGAGGGCGGCGAGCATTCCGAGATAGCCGAGCCACAGCACCGCCACGGCCTTCCACACCCAGCGCGGCATGCGCTGCGCCGAACCGCTTCCTGCGTAGCCACCCACCTCGTCGCTCATCGGCCGCGAGCGTACTGTCGCACGGCACCCTGCAGCCTGACCGCCATGTCGCCTCGGCGTGTCACCTCGACTCGGCCGAGTCCGAGCCAGCCGGCCATCTCGAGCAGTTCGGCGGCGAGCGATGCGCACACCTCGGCAGCCGGTACTCCCGGCTCGGCGAAGGCGCCGAGCACGCGCAGCACCCCGGCCTGTCGGTCGGCCTTCATATCGAGCCGGCCCACGAGTGAATCCCCCCACAGCACGGGCAGCACGTAGTACCCGTACTGGCGCTTCGCCGCAGGCGTGTAGATCTCGATGCGGTACCTGAAGCCGAACAGCCGCTCGGTGCGAGTGCGGTGCCAGCAGACCGGATCGAACGGGCTGAGCAGCGCGCAGGCATCCACTCGTCGAGGCAGCGGGATCGCCGGGTTCCGATAGGCCGGCTTCTCCCACCCGTCGACGCGCACCTCGCGCAGCCGTCCCTCTTCCACCAGCTCACGGATGAGCGGCCTGCACGGCTCGTTCTTCTGCCGGTGGTAGTCGGTGAGGTCGTCGAGTGTTCCGACGCCATGGTGTGCAGCGGCAAGTACCAGCAGTTCCTTGCGCGCCTCGTTCTCGGACGGTGTCGGGCGATCGAGCACGTGACGCGGCAGCACTCGCTCGGTGAGGTCGTACAGCCGGGCGAAGTCAGACGCCCGGCGCACCGCCGTGACCTCTCCCTTCCAGAACAGGCTCTCGAGCGCCACCTTGGCGTCATCCCAGTCCCACCACGTTCCCTTGCGCTCGGTTCGCTCGCTCAGGTCACCTGCGGCAATCGGCCCATCCACCTCGATCCGCCGACGCACCTCGTCGATGTAGCCGGGGCGCCGCTGCATGAGATCCCAGTAGCGGTTCCACTTGTGCTCGCGGTTCATCCGCCAGCGGTGCAGGTGGTGGTGTGCGGTCGGCACGTGGCTGGCCTCGTGCACCCAGTACTCGAACAGCTCGCCGGCGGACGTCGCATCGGCGATGAGCGATCGAGAATGGGGGCCGAGCCGGGCGAAGAGCGGCAGTTCCTGGCTGCGCACGAGCACGTTGACCGAATCGATCTGGATGAGCCCCATCCGGTCGAGGACTCGGCGCAGATGGCGCCGGTCGACACGTCCCGAGGGCCGGGGGTCGGCGAATCCCTGCGCTGCGAGTGCGAGGCGGCGGGCCTCGTCGAGTGAGAGGCGGTCGGCAGCCATCTCGGGCACTGTGACGCGGCAGCGGCGTGGCGCCGTCCGCCGCTCGTCGATCAGTCGGCGACGGCGATGGAGACCGAGTTGATCACCACGGGCGTACGCGGCCGGTCGCTGTGATCGGTGGCGACGTTCTGCATTGCGTCGAGCACGTCGAGACCCTTCACGATCTGGCCGAAGTGGTTGTACTGCGGCGGCAGGCCGACGCCATTCGGGCCGCTGATGAGGAAGAACTGGCTGCCGTTGGTGTTCGGGCCGGCGTTCGCCATGGCGACCGAGCCGAGCTGGTAGCGCTGCTTCACCGGCTCGTCCTCGAAGCGGTAGCCCGGCCCGCCCCGCCCGGTGCCGGTGGGATCGCCGCCCTGGCAGACAAAGCCGTTGATGATGCGGTGGAAGATGACGCCGTCGTAGTAGTGGTAACCGGCGAGGAAGACGAAATTGTTCACCGTGATCGGCGCGTTGATGGCGTCGAGAGCGATGACGATGGTGCCCATCGACGTCTCCATCGTGGCCGTGTAGCGCTTGGCCGGATCAATGCCGAACTCCGGAGCCTGGTCGAACTGCTGGGTGACTGGTGCAGTGCCATCGAGGGCAGGGAAGGTGTATGCCATGGGAGAACCCTATCGGTGCCAGTCGGGTCGCCCCGCGGCGAGATGCTGCCGGGTCAGGAGTTGCGCAGGTTGTAGTCGGTGATCAGTCCGTTGGCCTGCGCGGCCGCATCGTCGAGCGAGGTCTGCACATCGGCTCCGTCGAGGATGGCCGCCACGGCGATCGCCAGCACCGCACGGATCTCGCGCAGCGGCCCCACCACCGGCCCGGCAGAGGTGAGAGCGTCGGGCGACGACAGCAGCTGGTCGAGGGCGACGCCGAACCGCGGATCGCCCGCCAGGGTGCTGCGATACGGATCGAGATCGCGGGCGTCGTTGCGAACCGGCACATAGCCAGTGGCCGCAGCCCATGCGCTCTGCTGCTCGGCACCCACGAGGAACTGCACGAAGTCCCACGATGCGGCGGTGCGGAGCGGATCGTCGTGGTTGACGACCCACAGCGCGGCGCCGCCGATGAGTGCGCCGGGCGCGCCGTCGGGTCCGGGCATGGGGCCCACTCCCACATCATCGGCAGAGATGTTCGGGAACTGCCCGCTGCCGAGCACGTCGAGCACCGGGCCCAGCGAGGCCGACGTGGCGATCGTCATGGCCGCTGCCTGCTGCTGGTCGGCGAGCTTCAACAGGTTGTCGTAGCCGGTGCCGCTGTTGTCGCCCACATTCACTGCCAGGCCGTCGACGACCATCTGCTGCAGGAACGTGAGCAGGCCGACACCGGTGTCGTTGTTGTAGAGCACCTTGGTGGCTCGGCTGCTGCGTCCGTTGTCGCCGTCGGTGTAGTACTCCTGCGCCTTGCAGAACCACTGCTCGACGTACCAGCCGCCGCCGCTGTCGAAGCCACTCTCGAGGGCGAGGCCGAACGTGGATGCGCCTGAGTCGACGATGGCCTGGCTGTACTCGCGCATCTCGTCGAGTGACGTAGGCGGCCTGTCGGGATCGAGGCCGGCCGCTTCGAAGACCCGCTTGTTGTAGAACAGCACCGGGTTGGAGATGTTGAACGGCATCGCCCACTGCATTCCCTGCGTCGCATAGGCGGACATCGCAGAGGGAAGGAACGCCGCAGTGTCGAACCCGGTCGCCTCGATGCACTTGCCCACCGGCACGGTGCTCTCGGTGTCGATGATGCTCTGCACCGTGTACTCCGGCAGCTGGATGACGTCGGGGCGACCCTCCTGGTTCGACTGCAGGTACTTGTCGAGCGCCTCCTCGTAGTTGCCGCCGACCAGCGACACCGCCACCTTCGACTGGCTGGCGTTGTAGGCGGCAGCGAGTTCGTCGAGCTCGGCACCGAGCGGACCGCTCATGCCGTGCCAGAACGTCAGCTCGACAGTGCCGGGGTTGTCGGCGAGCAACTGCGGGTCGGCGGGGCAGTCGGGCAGCGTGTCGGGGGCAACGGTGGTGGTCGTGGCAGCGAGCGTGGTGCCCGTGCCGCCGGACGAGTCGGCCGAGGTGGTGCCTGTGGCATTTCCCGAGTCGGTGATCGAGCTGCCACCGGTGCATGCGGTGACGACGACGAGCCCGGCGAGGGCTGCAGCCGTGAGCAGTCGATGGCGTCTCATCCCTTCACCGCGCCTGCGGTGAGGCCGCGAACCAGCTGGCGCTGGAACGCCACCAGCATGATGAAGATCGGCAGTGCTGCGATCACGAGTCCTCCGGTGATGAGGTTGAAGCGACTGATGTCGCCGGGGGTGCGAAGGCTGTCGAGCCCGATCTGGATCGTACGGTGCTCGAGGTCGGTGATCACCTGCGACGGCCACAGATACTGGTTCCACGTGCCGAGGAAGGTGAACAGGCCGAGCGCTCCGAGCGTCGGCCTGCTGAGCGGCGCAGCGACCTCCCAGAGGAATCGAAGGTGGCCGACGCCGTCGAGGGACGCCGCCTCGCGCAGTTCGCCCGGCAACTGGCGGAACATCTGCCGCAGCAGGAACACGCCGAACGTCGATGCCAGCAGCGGCACGATGAGCCCCTGATAGGTGTTGATCCATCCCAGCCCGTCGATGGTCCGGCGGTTGATGACCACGGTGACCTCTGCCGGCACGAGCATGGCGGCGAGGAATACGACGAAGACGATGTTCTTGCCCGGGAAGTCGAGGAAGGCGAACGCATAGGCGGCGAAGAGACTGGTGACGGCAACCCCGATCGTCACCATCGCCGACACGAACAGGCTGTTCAGCAGCAGGCGGCCGAGATCGCCTTCGGTCCACGCAGCGCGGATGGTGTCGAGGGTGAGGTCGACCGGCAGCAGCGACCGCGGGTGGTCGAGCGAGTCGGGTCCCGACTTCAGTGCCTGCAGCACCACTGCCCAGATCGGGAACAGCACGAGGGCGGCGACGAGCGCCAGCAGTACGTATCGACCCGCAGCACGCAGCGGGGACGTGGCAGCGTCGATGCCAGGCCGCCGCACGCGCCGGCGAGCACGAGTCGTTGGCGCCGCAGTGTCAGTCGGCATAGTGCACTCGCCGTTCGAGGCCGCGGAACTGCAGGACGGCGAAGATGAGGCACACCGCGAACAGCAGCACGGCTGCCGCCGACTTCAGGCCAAGGTCGTTGCGAATGATCGAGTCGCTGCCGTAGATGAGGTACGGGATCGTGGTGGTGCTGCGCTCGGGGTTCGGGCCGCCACGCGTGAGCAGCTCGACCTCGCCGTAGGTCTGCAGGGCGCGGGTGGTGAGCACCACCGTCACGAAGAGCAGCGATGGCGACAGCATCGGCAGCGTCACGTTGGTGAGTCGCCGCCAGCTGCCCGCGCCATCGACGTACGCGCTCTCGTAGAGATCACGAGGCACGCTCTGCAGTCCGGCGGTGATGACGATGAAGGTGAACCCCAGCCCGGCCCAGATGCTGCTGAGCGCCACGGCCGGGAGCGCGGTCGCCGGATCGCGGAGCAGGCCGGGGCTCTTCAGCCGCGGGAACCAGCCGCTGAGCAGGTCGCTGAGGATGCCGATCTCGGGCTGCAGCAGCACGAACCACACGAGGCTCGCCACCGCAACGCTCGTGGCCACCGTACTGGAGAAGATGGTGCGGAAGATGCCGATGCCGCGCAGGTGCTTGTCGGCGAGCACGGCGAGCGCTACGCCGAGAATCAGGCCCGTCGGCACGGTCATCAGGGCGAGTCGCAGCGACACGCCGAGTGCCTGCTGGAACTCGCGGCTCATGAAGGCATCGGCGTACTGCCCCCACCCCACATCACGGCACCGCTGCCCCGTGCTGTCGCACCGCAGGTGGCCGGTCTGCACTGCCCGGAAAAGTGGGTAGACGGTCCATACGCCGAGCAGCGCCACCGAGGGCAGCAGCATGGCCACGGCCGCAGGCACGTCGCGAAGGTCTCGCCGCACGTAGCGCAGGTGCGACGGCGCTGTGTCGGCAGCGGTCACGGCAGCCGGGCGCCTGTGGCCGTGGCGAAACGATGCCGGTGCCGCTGCTCGGCGTCGAGTCGCAGCGTTGCACCGACGCCCGGCAGATCGAGCGACGGAACGGTGCGCACGACCACCCGCTCGCCGCGACCAGCACCTTCCGCGATCTCGGCGATCACGAGCACCTCGTGACCGAGGTGCTCGACCTGGCGCACTACGGCGGCCAACTGCCCCTCAGCGGCAATGCGCAGGTGCTCGGGACGGATGCCGACCCGCGTGCCCGCGTCGCACAGCATGCCGTCGGGCAGCAGGTTCATCGGCGGCATGCCGATGAACTGCGCCACGAACGCCGTTGCCGGACGGTCGTACACCTCCTGGGGCGTGCCGACCTGCTCGATCCGGCCGGCGTTCACCACCGCCACACGCGTGGCCATGGTCATCGCCTCGACCTGGTCGTGGGTGA
>JBEGVK010000121.1:0-6026 GCA_041178405.1 Actinomycetota bacterium
CAGTGGGCACCAGCTGCGTCCGCGCACCAAATGCCTCGACGATCGATGCGATCACCTCGTCGTCGGTGGCGTCGGTGGTGGTCACCTGGGCGCGGATCTCGGCACGGATCTGCGTGCTCGCTGAGTTCTGCGACTCGTACACGCTCTCGCCGTCGCAGACCGGGCACGCCAGCCGCTTCGAGATCTCCTCGACTCGCTCCTGCGGTGTCAGCGGCCCCGACTCGCGGGTTGCCCCCACCGACAGCAGACCGGCCACCACCAGTACGAGCAGCACCCATGACGGCCATCGCTTCAGGCGATTCGACGCAGGAGTCACGGCTGCTCCACCGTCGCCACCGGCCCGAACTCGTAGGCATCGCGTTCGCGCTGCACCAACTGCGAGAGCGTGATGGCATCGATGGGGCCAGCCCAGCGGAGCCGAACGACTCCGTCGGGATCGACGATGAATGTCTCGGGCACCTGCGCCACGCCGAACGACACGAACACCCGGCCGTTCTCGTCGAGCGCCACCGGCCAGTCGCCGCCTCGCTCAGCGAAGAACTGCCGCACGCGGTCGGGATCGTCGTCGTATTGCACCACGGTGTACAGCTCGGCACCCGCCGCACCCAGCACGCGCTGCTGCGTGGCGAAGGCCACCAGTTCAGGATGCTCGGCCTTGCACGGCACGCACGTCGACTGGAAGAAGTTCAGCACCACCCAACTGCCCTTGCGGCGCGCCAGCTCGAACGACCCGCCATCGAGCGTCGACGTGCTCATCGACGGCGCCGGCCTTCCGAGCAGGTGGCTGTCGACGATGCCCGATGCACCGGCACTGTCACTGCTGCCCCGTGCCAGCACCCAGAACAGTCCGCCCATCAGGACGGCGGCGGCGAGCGCCACGTACGGGGCCACGCGTCGGCGGTCGTCGCTCACGGCCGGGAGCCTCTGTCGGTCGGCGATGGCGGCACGGGCTCTGTCTCGGCTCCGTCGGTGACACCGAATCCATGCGGCACCGGCACGGGTGCCGACACGGGATCGGTGGGACGTCGGCGGGCAGACCCCGGGAACAGCGCCAGCACGGTGCCGGCACCGCACAGCAGCCCGCCGATCCACAGCCAGACGATCATCGGCTTGATGAAGATCTTCACCCGCGCCTCGCCGGTCGACGCCTTCGTGCCGGGCTCGATGATGAGATAGATGTCCTTGTCGAATCCGGTTCGCACCGATGGCGTGGCGATGTCGCGCCCGAACTTCGTGTACTTCGTGATCGCGGGCGCATACGCCTGCCCGCCGTCGATGGCGATGTCGGCCTTCACGCCAACCGACCGCACGTCCTCGGTGTCGTAGACGTCGACAAGCGTGAAGGTGTGCCCGGCGAACTCGACGGTGTCGCCCACCGTCATCTCGAACTCACCGGCGCGCGTGTAACTGGCCGATGCGGCGAGCGCTACTGCGATGAGGATGACGCCAAGGTGCACCACCATGCCGCCGTTCGCCCGGCCCACCAGGCCGCGCCACCCCTGCCGCCTCGAGGCGAGCACCAGTTGGCGCAGCGCCGCACCGCCGGCGAAGCCCCCAAGCCCGAACGCCAGCAGCGGCGCCACCCCAGTGGCGCCCAGCAGCACCGACACCAGCAGTGCTCCGGCACCGGCCCACGCCGGCCAGAACAGCCGGTCGCGCAGCAGCTCGCCACTCGCCCGTCGCCACGGCAGCACAGGGGCGACCGCCATCAGGAACAGCAGCACGATGCCGATGGGCCGAGCCATCGTGTCGAAGAACGGCGGCCCTACCGACACCTGACGGTCGTCAATGGCCTCGACCACCAGCGGGAAGACCGTGCCCAGCAGCACCACGAACGCGAACAGCGTGAACATCACATTGTTGGCGAGGAACGCACCCTCGCGCGACAGCGGCGAGTCGATGGCACCGGGCGAGCGCAGTCGGTCGCCGCGCCAGGCGATGAGTCCGAGCGACACCAGCACCGTGACGATGAACCCGGCCAGCAGGTACGGGCCGATGTCGCCGTCGCTGAACGCGTGAACGCTGTCGATCACGCCGCTGCGCGTGAGGAACGTGCCGAGGATCGTGAACGAGAAGGTGGCCACGAGCAGGCTCAGGTTCCAGACGCGCAGCATGCCGCGGCGCTCCTGCACGAGCACCGAGTGGATGTACGCAGTGCCGGTGAGCCACGGCAGGAAGCTGGCGTTCTCGACCGGATCCCAAGCCCACACGCCGCCCCAACCGAGCACCTCGTAGCTCCACCAGCTGCCGAGGATGATGCCAAGCGTGAGGAACCCCCACGACACCAGCGCCCACCGGCGCGTCTCGAGCAGCCATCCCTCGCCGACGCGGCCGGTGACGAGCGCAGCGATCGCAAACGCGAACGGCACCGTGAAGCCCACGTAGCCCAGGTACAGCGTCGGCGGATGGAACATCACCAGCACGTGGTTCTGCAGCAGCGGATTCGGCCCGCGGCAGCAGCGCTCGAAGTTCGCAGGCGTCGGCCCTGCGGCGAACACGTCGGTCGGGCCTAGCGCGATGAAGAAGAAGAACGCCGTGACGACGAACATGACGACGTTCGCCCACACCACGAGCGGATCGTCGAGGCGGCGGCGAGACCGTCGTAGCACCACGAACGTGTAGGCCGCCAGCAGCAGCAGCCACAGCAGGATGCTGCCCTCGAGCGCGCTCCACAGCGCAGTGACGTTGAACAGTGCCGGCGTGTCGTATGAGCCGACCTTCTGCACGTACGCCACCGACCAGTCGCGGATGATGAGCGCACGCTCCATCACCACCACGGCGGCGATCGCCGACACGAGCACCACCCAGCCGTAGCCCTGCACCAGTCGGAGCAGATGATGCTTGCCGAGCTTCACCGACGACACCAGCGCCGCAGCGCCGAACAGGGATGCAGCAAATCCGATGATGAGCGCCGAGTGCCCCAGCGCCCCACTGAGTCCTTCCATGGCAATCACCACTTCGGTGCCCACCGGCGACGCATGCCCGTGCTCACGAACCCGACTGGCAGGCAGCAGCCGCCGAGTCAGCCTGCTCGATGCGGTCGGCGTTCTCCTCGTCGTACTGCTCGTCGTGCTTCACGAGCACCTCGTCGCCCTCGAAGCGGAGGCCCGACGGCGAATCAGACGCTGCCACCACCCGGCCGGCAACGACGACGGGAATGCACTCCTGAAAGATCCCCGTCGGCCGTCCGCTCACCGACACCGGAATCGACGCCCCCTGGTAGGAGATCCTGAAGTCGAGCGAGCTACCCGCCTCGTCGACCGAGTCCTTCTCCACCACGCCCTGGATGCGGATGCGGCGACCGACGTCGCAGCCATCCTTCACGCCGATCTCGTCGACATTGCAGTAGTAGTCGACCGCCGACGTGAGGAACTTGCCGACGAACACACCGCCCACGCCGAGCACGACCACCAGCACGCCGACCGCGAGCCATGGGCGACGCCGGCGCGTGCCGACGGCGGTGGGCACCACCTCGCGCGGGCTCAGGTCCACGGACGGTCCTCCGGCGGCACCCGCTCGGCCGACCGACGCGCCGAGACGCGCATGCGCAGCACGAACAGGCCGATGCCGCCCAGCACCACGACGTAGGTGCCCACGACGTGCGACGCATTGTCGATGTCGCCGAGCGACCACGACAGCAACGCGCTCACTGCCCGCCCTCCCGCTGGCGCTCGGCCAGTGCGGCATCGAGCCCGCGGTCGGCCACCATGTCGTCCATCGTCAGCACGCGTTGGCGGTGCAGCACCAGCCACACGTAGAGCAGCGTGAAGGTCACGAGGCCGGTGAACAGGGTGAACAGCATCAGGTCGCTGAGCTCGCCGTTGCGAACACTCTGGCCCTGGTGGAGCGGCCGCCACCACCTGACGCTGAAGTGCACGAGCGGCACCTCCAGCACCGCCAGCAGTGCCAGCACCGCCGAGCGACGCGCCCGCTGGTGATGGCTGCCACCGAGGCCGCGGACAGCGAGATAGCCGATGTAGGTGACGAGCAGGAAGGCCGTGGTGGTGAGACGCGAGTCCCACACCCAGTAGGTACCCCACGTGATTCGTCCCCACAGGCTGCCGGTGACGAGCGTGATCGCCATGAACAGCACGCCGACCTCGGCGCTGGCACCAGCGATGCGGTCCCAGGCGAGGCTTCGCGTGCGCCGAAAGAGATATGCCGCACTCGACACCGCCGTGACAATGAACGCCAGGTACGCCAGCCACGCCGACGGCACATGGATGTAGAGGTTGCGCACTGCGTCGCCCTGGATGCGGTCGTCGGGCGAGACCGCAAGCCCCAGCACGACGAGCGTCACCAGTCCCGCCAGCACCGCAGTACCGAGGCCGCGCGAGAAGCGAGTGGAGGTCGGCCGGCGAAGCGCGGAACGACTCGACGTCGTCTGGGAGGCGGGGGCTGCGATCGTCATGTGGGTGCTATTCGTCGACCAGTGCGCCGAAGGCGAGCGAGCCACCGACGCCGAATGCCACGGCGAACAGCGCGAGCAGGCCGATCCACGGCCAGCCCTCGCCTGTCGTGGCACCTCCGGTGCCGAGTGCCGACTCGGTCGCCCGTGTCGCACCGATGAGGACGGGTGCCGCCACCGGGAGGAGCAGGAGCGGCAACAGCGTGTCGCGCCCTCTCGCCCCAGAGGCAAGACCTCCGTAGAGCGTACCGATGCAGGCCAAGCCGGTCGTAGCGGAGACAGCAGTCACAGCCAGCAGCAGCATTCCAGCGGGTCGCACCTCGGCCCGGTACAGCACCACCGCCGACACAAGGAGCACCGCCTCGAGCACCAGCAACTGCACGCCGAGCGCCATCGACTTGCCGAGAAAGATCCCTGCCGGACGCACACCCGCCACCCGCAGCGCATCGAGCGCACCGTCGGCCACCTCGACGGCGAACGAGCGCTGCACCACCACGACGAGGCTGAACAGCACGGCCAGCCACACGAGGCCGGGTGCCACTCGCTCGAGCACAGCGTCGCTGTCGAGGGCGAAGGCGAACATCACCATCACGATCACGGCGAACGGCAGCACCTGGTTCACCACCACCCGGCTGCGCACCTCGATGCGCAGATCCTTGGCGGCGACAAGCCGCGCGATGCGCCACGCCGAGCTCATGCGGCGCGCACCTGCCCGCCGACGACCTCGACCACTCGCGTCGCCAGCGAGCCCGCACGCTCGTGCTCGTGGCTGGCGACAATCACCGTCGCCCCTGCGGCAGCGGCGTCGCGCAGCATGGCGTCGAGCTCGTCGCGCCCAGCGGCGTCGAGCCCGGCATGCGGCTCGTCGAGCAGCCAGACCTGTGCCCGCCTAGCGACAATGCAGGCAAGCGCCGTACGGCGTCGCTGGCCGGCGCTCAGGCGACTCACCGGTACCGCCGACAGCCGTCCGGCGAGTCCGAGGCGGTCCATCGCGGCGGCGATCTCGCCGCTCGTGGCACCGACGGTGGCCCCCCAGAATCCGATGTTGTCGGCCACCGTGAGGTCGTCGTACAGGCCGTTGGCGTGTCCGAGCAGCCCGACGAGTGGCCGCACCGCCCACCGGTCGGCGACAAGGTCGACACCCGCCACCACCGCCGAGCCGCGTTCGATCGGCAGCAGCCCAGCGCACAGTCGCAGCAGCGAGGTCTTCCCAGCCCCATTCGGCCCGCGCAGCAACACGATCTCGCTTCGCTCGACGACGAGCGACGCACCTGCCAGCACGGGGAACCGGCCCGCCACGGCCACCACGTCGGAGAGACGGACGACCGCTTCCACAGCCCGACACGCTAGTTGCCAGACCTTGCCGGGGGTGCTGACAGGCGACGCCGACGGGAGCATCGGCTCAGATAGCGTCCGGCGGCGTGAGCCGACGCCGTCGAGTGCCGTACTTCGAGCGCCCGCCCCAGCCCCACGACTGGCGGTGGTTCGTCGGCGGCACCGGCCGCACGCTCATCACCCTCGGCCTGCTGCTGTTCGGCTTCGTCGGCTACCAGTTGTGGGGCACGGGCATCGCCACCGCTCGCGCCCAGGCCGACCTCGAACGCGAACTCGAACTGGC
>JBEGVK010000122.1:0-7165 GCA_041178405.1 Actinomycetota bacterium
CTTGTGGCGCTGATTGCCGCCACCCGACGCATGCATCTCGCCGCTGCCATGGCGGGAGAAGGTCGTCTCACGCTTCACGTACCACAGCGCGTCATCGATCGTCCGCGGCATCGCGGGCAGCTCGATGCTGGAGATCGCGTAGCGGTCTGCCCGGAAGAGGCGCACGCGATGCGGCGAGAACGCGAGCACGTGATACGCCGGACCGTCGTCGAGGAACGGCAGCAGGCCGAGCGCATCGGGCGCGTCGCCCACCGACACCGCTGGCCCCACGACGTCGCCGAGGCCGACGGCTGCCATGTGGCCGGGGGCCAAGAACCATGCCTCGGTCGAGCCGGCGCCGGGATCGACAGCGCTCGGAGCCTCGACCGGCGCCAGCATCGAAATCGCATCGGCGCGACGCAGGCCGTGGTCGTGGATGAGCGAGTGCTCGGCCCACCCACGTGCTGCCTTCAGTTCGAGCCGGTCGAGATGCCGGCGAGTCGGGTCGACTGGGATGAAGAGGCTGACGACCGGCTGCGACGACCATGCAGCGAGTTCGGCGAGCAGGCTCGGCGACGGGTGGGAGCGAAGTTGCATCGTCACATGGCACCACGCAGCGCCAGTGACGCGCAGGTGCCACTCGACAGGCTGGCGCCAGATGCTCGACGCCCCGACGCCGACTAATGTCCGGAGAATGTCTCGGCGGACGTCATCCAACGGCCCAGATCCCTCCCGCGATCCTGACCCGTTCGACAAGAACGTCGGCGCAGCCGATCGGCTGCTTGAGGCAGTGACACGACTGCTGGTCGAGCGCGGCTCGGCGCTCGTCGCCGGGGCGCTGAAACCCGAGGATGTCACCGCCCGTGCCGGGAAGTCGAGGGCGAGCTACTACCGAACCGAGGGCTTCCCCGGTGCCGACCTCGCCACGGGCGACGAGAGCAGACTGACGGTGCTGGAGGCTGCACTCCGGCGGGCGCTCCAGCAGTCGGCTGCTGGCACCGACGAGCTCGAGCGGGCGATCGACGACTTCATCGGCACCGGCTGGCGGAGCGTGACGCCTGCTGAGTTCCTCGTCAGCGCGGCCGCCGACAACTTCGACATCACCGGCGGCAAGGAGCTCATCGAGCAGTTGTTCGCTGCCGCACTGGGTGCCAGCAGCGACACCATCGCCGCCGACCTTCGCGAGTACTACGCACATGTCACGAAGGTCTACGCCAGCGAATACGGCCGGCTGCTGGCGTTCCTCGGCTACCGCGTGAGGCCGCCGTTCACCGCCGAGCACATGGCGATCGGTCTCATGGCGCTTGCCGAGGGACTCGCCATGCGGGCGATCGCCGATCCGTCTCTCGACCGAGCGGTGTATGCCCAATTCATCGCCACCTTCGCCACGGGTCTCGTCCTGGCTCCCGGCGAGACGACCGATCCACTCGAGTCGCTCTACCAGATGCTGCCCGAGGGTGGCACGCCGCCGCGTCGCAGTGAGATCATCGCAGCACTGCTCCGCATGTTCGCCCTCGACCGCGAGTCGCTGCCCACACTCGACGAACTGGCTCACCGCGCCGGCTGCTCAAGTGCGGCGATCACCACCTGCTTCGGCAGCGTCGCCGGCGTTGCCCGCGCCGCGTGGGACGAATGGGTGCCCGAGTTCGCCGATGCGGTCAGCCGCGACCGCATGACCCTGCGCGAGTCCGATTCCATGACGATGCTGTACCGCTGCGCCACCCTCGTCGCCACCAGGGCGGCCGAGCACCGGGCGATGACCAGGGCGCTGCTGATGTCCGACATCAGCACCGTCGAGCCTCGGCCCAACTGCTCCGATCCAGTCGTCGGGCTGTTCGAGTCACTGCTTGACGAGGCTGTCCGTGCCGGCGAGTTCTCGATGCCCAGCGCCCCCGGTGCGCTCGAGACAGCGGGCAGGACTCGCCTATTCGCGCTGGCGCTGCGCTCGATGCTGCTGCAGGTCGTGGCGACGACACCGGTGCCGCTAGGAGCATCTCCGGCCGATCATGGCCGCTGGTGCACCGACTACGTGTGGTCGCTGATGATTCCCGCTCGACGAGCATCACACTTGTCCGACAGGTGACCTTTGTCCGGCAACGAGCGACACATGTCCACTCGGCTGCCCTGCGTGTATGCGAGTCTCGCGTCCGAGGTACCTGGCGGAGCAGCGTGCCGCGAGGGGGGGGGGGGTCGGCATGCGTGTCTCCAGACAGTCACCGGATCAGCGTCATGCTGCGGTTCCCAGCGATGGCGATCCAGACTCGTCCACCGTGACGAGCGCGACGAGCGCGACGATCGGGCCGCTGATCGCTGCTCTCTCCGATCCGGCGTCACCCGATGAACTCATCCACCGGACAGCACACGCACTCGCGCCGCTCGGTGCAGTCGGCGGAGCGCTCATCGTCGTCGACGACTCCGGCCAGGCGACGACGATGTCGACCGCCGGCATCAGCTCCACGGTTGCGCCCCGTCTCGGCGCCACTGTCGTCGACGGCGGCTTTCCTGCGATGGCTGCGCTGCGCCAGGATGCCCCACTCTGGCTCGGCTCACGAGAGCAGGTGGCGCGCCGTTTCCCGGTGTTCTCTGCAATTCCTGCCGACTGGCAGGCATATGCCGCCCTGCCGCTGAGGCACGGAACCCGGCTGGTCGGCTCGGCGGCGATTCCGTTCAACCGGCCGCAGGAGTTCGAGGACGTCACACGGTTGACCATCGAGGCAGTAGCGGGCGTGCTCGGCGCAGCAGTCGGCGCCATCCGTCACACCGCCCAGCCTGTCGAGGACACCTTCGGCTCTGGGTCGGGCAACTACCTGCTCGACGGGATGATCGACGGCGCCATCGTCATCGATCATCACCGCGATCGGATCACCTACGCGAACAGCGCAGCACTCGGAATGCTCGGTGTCGAGTCGCTCACCGAGCTGGACATGCCGGTGGGCGACGTGGCCACCCGCTTTGTCGTCGGCTATCGACGACCGCCCCTGCCCCATCTCAACGGATCATCCTCGGCAGTGGTCACGATGCGGTCAGCCAGCGGCCTCGACCGGGTGCTGACAGCCCACGCCTCGGACGTCGACTCTCGGCACCGCCAGCTCGTCGTCCTCATCGACACCGGTCTCGCAGAGCAGCCGATCGACATGCGTCGCACCTGCGAGATGCGCGATGCGCTCACCGAGGATCGCAAGCGAGTGGCGCGGGATCTGCATGACGGTGCCATCCAGACCGTGTTCGCCACCTCGCTCACGCTCGCAGCACTTGCGCTCGAGTCGCCCGCGCCACTCCGGCAGCGCATCGAGGATGCCATCGACGGGCTCGACAGTGTGGTGACCCAGTTGAGATCGACCGTCTTCGACCTCCGTCGTCGGTCGACCGGCAGCCCGTCGACGCGGATCAGCGAACTCGTCGCCGAATTCGGCGCCTCGCTGTCCTCGCTGCCGACACTTACCTTGATCGGCGAGATCGACACCTTGCTCGACGACAAAGAACTCCTCGAGCATGTCGAACTGGCGCTGCGCGAGGCACTGTCGAATGCCGCCCGTCACTCGGATGCCAGCACGGTCACCGTAGCGCTGCGGGTGAGCGACGAGTCGGTGACGTTCTCGGTGCACGACAACGGCGTCGGGTTTGCTGAATCGGCGACACACGGCGACGGTCTCGCCAACCTCCGCAGCCGCGCCGCCTTGCTCGGCGGTGACTGCAGCTGGAAGTCGGTGCCCGGCATCGGCACCGTCATCAACTGGTCCATCAGCAGGCGGACCCTGTCCGACGAATCCGACGAGCGTGAGTCGTTGGCGTCCTGACCCGTTCTGGCACCGCCCACGGTGAGAGTTGGGTGAGAACTCGGGCCAACTTCGGCCCTCGGGATGGCATTGGACGCGACTGCTGCTACATACTCATCAGTACCCCCTCACTCGGAGGCTCCTATGGACGAGTTCATCCCCCCTCAGGGCTCGCCGGGCACCCAGTCCCTGCCGCCCTCCGCACCGCCACTACCGCGCGAGGCGGCGCCCATGACGATCTCACCACGGGTCTATCCCCCGCCGCCGCTGGCACCGACGGTGGCGTCCCCACGGCGACGCCCGTGGGGGTGGGTCGTTCTTTCGGCGACACTCTCGCTGCCGATCGGCCTGCTCGGCGGCGCCATCGGCAGCGGTCTCCGCGATTCCAGCACGGTCAGCAACAACCGCCCCATCAGCGTGGGCACCACAGCAGAGACTGCGTCGACTGACGACGACGAACCCGCCGACGCATCCACCGTCGAGGGCCTCGATGTGGGTGCAATTGCCAACAGGGTTGGCCCCAGCGTGGTCTCCGTCATCGCAATCGTCAACGGCCAGCAGGCCGGTATCGGAAGCGGCGTGGTGATCACCAACGACGGTGAGATCATCACCAACGAGCACGTCGTGGCCGATGCCGAGGAGGTCCGCATCCGATTCGCAGGCAGCACCGAGCCGGTCGTGGTCGACGTGCTTGCCGCCGATCCGAACAACGACCTGGCGCTGCTCCGAGTCGAGGGCGCCGCAGTCGTTCCGGCGACGATCGCCGATCCTGCGAGCATCGACGTCGGCGACCCGGTGATCGCCATCGGGTTCGCTCTGGGACTCGACGGTGGCGCCACCGTCACTGCCGGCGTGATCTCGGCGGTCGACCGCACGCTGATCACCGATGAGGGCGCGCTCGACGGGCTCCTCCAGACCGATGCTGCCATCTCGTCCGGGAACTCCGGTGGCCCGCTCGTCAATGCCCGTGGTGAGGTCGTTGGCATCAACACCGCAGTAGCGACAGGTGGCATGTCGACTGCAGCCAGCAATGTCGGCTTCGCAATTTCAGCCCGCGAGCTGCTGTTCGAGATCGAGCAGCTCCGCCGCCAGGCGGCGGGTACACCCATCATCGAGGGATTCCTCGGCGTCGGGATCGACGAACGCAGTGACGGTGGTGCAGGTGCGATCATCGCCGATGTGAGCGACGGGTCGCCGGCAGACGATGCCGGAATCCGCGTCGGCGACATCGTGATCAGGGCTGACGACCGGCCCATCACCGGGCTGGGTGCACTCGTCGCATTCATCCGCGATACCGCTCCCGGCACCGAGGTGACGCTGGTCGTGCTGCGCGGCGAGCGTCAGTTCACGCTCACTGCCGTGATCGGCGAGCGAACGACGAACTGACCCGATGGCGGGGACGAACTGCCCTCGTCAACAGACCAGCCATCGAGCACGATGAGCCCTATCCGCTCGCACTACGCAACTCCCGGGGCATTCGCCGCTGTGCTCACCCGACGGTCGCTGCTGATGCTGCCGGCGCTCGCCGTGTCGGCCGCCGTCGGCGGACTGGTCGGCTTCTGGATGCTGAGCGCCCGAGACCTCGACGGGTCGGAGCCGATCGCCGAACAGGGTGCCTACGGGTGGATCGTGAGGGTTCTCGGCAACGGCATCATCTTGGCCGCCCCCTCGTACGCCGGCCTCTGGTGGGCGGTCAGGGCGCGCCGACTGGGCGGAGGACGACTGTCGCTCATCGCCGTCGCTGCCCATCTGGGCGTCATTGCCGTCGTGTGGACCCTGATCGCAGTCTCAAACTGACCGGCCGGCGCGGGCGAGGTACCGCCTCGTCACCCCGAATGTGAACATCTTTCACGTCACGTCATTTTCTGGGAGACTTGCGCCCGTGGTTCCTCCTGCGACAACCGCCGAGCGCACGACTGCACCTCAACGAAGGCGCCAGCCGGTGCAGGCGCGCAGCCGCGAGCGGATCGACCTCATCATCGACACCGCGGCAGCCCTCGTCGACTCGTGCGGTGCCGAGTCGGTCACCACCACGCTCATCGCCGAGCACGCCGGGATCTCTGTCGGCAGCATCTACTCGTACTTCCGCGACCGGTCGGCGATCTTCGACGCCATCGTCCGCCGGTCGATCGCACGCCTCGACGTCGTTGCCTTCGAGGCGCGCGACCGTCACGCAGGCTCCGACTTCGTCACCGCCTCATGGGCCGTCATCGACGCGATCGCCGAGCTCTACCGCACTGCACCGGGCTTCCGCTCGCTCTACCTGTCGCAGTTCGTCAGCCCCGAGATGCTGGCAACGATGCAGGAGAGTGACGAGGAGCACGTACGCCTCCTCCTCGAGCGGATGCGACGCGACAGCGGCCAATACCTCGACTGCGACGATCCGGCCATGGCGATGCGACTGTACGTTGGACTGGTCGACAAGGGACTCGACCTGGCATTCCGGATCGATCCTGCGGGCGATCCGCAGATGATCACCGAGACCAAGGAGGCCGTCGCCCTGTATCTCGGCGCGCTCCTTCGGCCGCTCCCCAACTCTCCCGACTCGGCGACCCCGGAGGAACCCAGATGACAACGACACCCACCGCTGCGGCACCTACCGGCGTCTGCTGGCTCAACGGGAGGTTCGTGCCGCTGGCCGAGGCGTCGATCCCGATGCTCGACCCCGGCTTCTTGCGCGGCGACGCCGTCTACGACACCACGTCGGTGTGGGGTGGCCACTTCTTCCGCCTCGACGACCACATCGAGCGGTTCTTCCGATCGTGCGAGAAGGGCCGGCTCGCTCCGCCAGTCAGCCACGACGACATCCGCCGCATCCTGGCTGAATGCGCGCACCGTGCCGGCCTCGATGCCGCATTCGTGCAGATGTTCTCGACCCGCGGTCCGTACCTCAATCCTGCGGTGCGAGATCCCCGCCAGTGCACCAACACGTTCTACGCATATGCGATGCCCTACCTCTGGATCGTGCGGCCCGAGCGACAGGACGAGGGCATCGACCTGGCTGTCGCCGTCGGCAATCGGCGCACCCCGAAGGAGGCCGTCGACCCGACGATGAAGAACTTCAACTGGCTCGACCTCACCAAGGGGCTGCTCGAGGGTCTCGACCGCGGCGCCGACAACGCGGTGCTCTGCACCCCCGACGGACTGCTGTCGGAGGGTGCCGGGTTCAACGTCTTCGTCGTCTCCGGCGGTCGGGTTCGCACCCCGCGCGGCAATGCACTCGAGGGCATCACGCGGCGCACCGTCCTCGAGCTCTGCGGGCTGCTCGGCATCGATGCCGCCGAAGCCGACCTGTCGCCCGACGACCTCCGCACTGCCGACGAGGCATTCCTCAGCAGCACGGCGGGCGGCATCATGCCCGTCGCGGCCGTCGACGGGCGCCCGCTCGCCCACGGCGAGGGACCTGGGCC
>JBEGVK010000123.1:0-3561 GCA_041178405.1 Actinomycetota bacterium
GCGGTGTTGGTGATCGCCGAGCGAACCTGCCAGGGCGTCCACGTCATGTGCTGGCCGAGCACCACGGCTGCTGCGCCCGCGAGGTGCGGGGCGGCCATCGACGTGCCGTTGAAGAAGGCGAACTCGCCGCCGGGAATCGACGACAGCACGTTCACGCCAGGCGACACGAGGTCGGGCTTGATGCGGCGGTCGACGTCGGTGGGACCTTCGCTCGAGAAGTCGGCCATCTCGTTGGCGGTGCCGTAGTCGCTGTAGTACTGCGGCTCGTTGAACGTGACATCACCGGTGGCGGTGAGCACCACGTCGGCATCGAGCAGGTCGATCATCACTGCGGGGATCGTGCGCGTGTCGGCCGGGTCGCCGCCCATCACGAAGGCGCCGGGCTCGCGGTTGATCACGATCATCGCGTCGTAGCCGGCGTCCTGCACGTTGTCGGCCTTGGTGACGAAGTCGCACGTGCCGCGTGCGACGACGGCCACGCCGCCGCTGGGATTGTTCTGCAGCTTCGTGCAGGCCTGCGACACGTCGGCGAGCTCGTCGACGCCGGTGGGACCCTGACCCTCGATCACCGTGATCGGGCCGAGCGTGCCGTACGTCATCTCGCTGAACTCTGCCGCCACTGCGAGTGCCTCGCCGGCGCTGGTGGCGATGCTGCCCGACACGATGTGCGGCACGGTCGATGCGCCGGCGGTGAGGCCGCGGGCGGCCATGCCGGGCGAGCCGACGGTGGAGAATCCGGGGCCTTCGTTGCCGGCCGAGATGGCGCTCAGCATGCCGCCGCGGTCGAGGTTGTCGACGGCGATGGTGAGCAGGTCCTGGATGCCCATCGACCCGCCACCGAGGCTCATGTTCACGATGTGCATGCCGTCGTTGTAGGCGGCCTCGAGTGCGTTGAGGATGTCCTCGCTGCGAGCACTGCCCTCGGCACCGGGGAAGACGTTGTAGTTGCCGAGCAGCGCTGCGGGGGCCACGCCCGAGATGGTGTGCGGGATGGTGACGCCCTCGACCACGGCGGTGGTGCCGTAGTCGCAGGCCACCGTGCCGGCCACGTGCGTGCCGTGCGAATCGATGGCCTCAGGCGTGTAGCGCATCACGCGTGCCCGCATGTGGAACACCTTGGCGACGATGACCTTGTTGTTGGTGAAGTTGTTCGGGCCATCGCTGTCGCCGAGGTCGTCGAAGCAGGCGTGGTCCTGGTCGATGCCCGAGTCGATGATGCCCACCTTCACGCCGGCACCGGCGCCAGCCGCACCTCCGCCGCCCCACGACTGCACGGCGTTGATGAGGGCGAGGTCGGGATCGACCGGTTCGCTGGTGAGCGGGTAGTAGAGGCCGATGTTCTCGACGCGCAGCACCTGCGGCGACTTCTGCAGCGTCGCCAGTGGGGTGCCGTTCAGTCGCACGGTGACGGCATGGACCGACACGTCGAAGTCGCGCACGATCTGCGCCTTGGGTGCGTTGTCGCGCAGCCAGTCGCGGAAGGTGTTGCGCGAGGCCGACAGCAGGGCGCGGTAGTCGCGGGTACGGGTGCCGGCCAGGTTGACGCGGTTGTTGCGGCCTCGGTCGATCGAGGCGGCGGTGGAGATGGGCGCACCGACGAGCTGGACGATGGCCATCGTCTCGTCGCGCAGCGGCTTCTTGCCCTGGTTCGTGCCGTCGGTGGCGGGGCCGCCTCCGGCAGTGGGAGCAGCGGTCGAGACGGTGGCAAGGCCACCGATCCCCACGAGCAGCCCGGCGACAAGTGCGCCCGCGACAGCGACGCGACGGAATGAGTACGGCCCCATGGTTCCCCCCGAATGAGCGGTAAGTGCACTTGTTCTACCACGGCGGGCTGGTGCACCGGAATAGGGTTCGTCCATGCGCCTCACGCCGACCGACCGCGATCGGCTGCTGATCTTCACCGCTGCCGAGCTGGCACGGGCCAGGCGGGCACGGGGCCTGCAGCTGAACGTGCCCGAGGCGACGGCCCTCATCGCCGACACGGTGTGCGAGGCGGCACGCGATGGCAAGCGGCTCGCCGAGGCATCGGCAGCGGGCGCCTCGGTGCTCACTGCGGCCGATGTGCTACCGGGAGTGGTCGACATCGTGCGCGAAGTGAAGGTCGAGGCGGTGTTCGACGACGGCACGCGGCTCGTCGTGGTGCGCAACCCGTTCGGCGACACCGACGGGTCGGCAGGCCTCGGCGAGCTCGCGCCCGGAGCCGTGGCCACCGGCCCGCCGTCGGCGATGGCACCTGCTGCAGCGGTGACCCTCGACGTCACCAACACCTCCGAGGTGCCGGTGAGCATCACCTCGCACTTCCACTTCTTCGAGGTGAATCCCCGCCTGCGCTTCGACCGTGAGGCGGCATACGGCATGCGTCTCGCCATCCCGGCCGGCTCGGCGCTGCGATTCGGGCCCGGCGAGACGGTGCAGGTGGCGCTCGTGCCGATCGGCGGCGAACGCGTGGCGATCGGATTCGCGGGCCTGGTCGACGGACCGCTCGACGCGCCCGGGGCGAGGGAGCGTGCGCTCGAGCGCGCCCGCACCGAGGGCTACCTGACATGACCGGCACGAACCACGACCGGCACCTGCAGCCCCACGACATCCTCCCCGACGACTACGCCGCCATCCACGGCCCCACGGTGGGCGACCGGGTGCGTCTCGGCGACACGTCGCTGGTGGTCGAGGTGGAGTACGACGCCCAGCGACGCGGCGACGAGTTCATCGCCGGCTTCGGGAAGACCGCGCGCGACGGCCTGCACCTGCAGGGTGCCGCGGTGCGCGAGACGTGCGACCTCGTGATCTCCAACGTGCTGCTCATCGATGCGATGCACCGCATCGGCAAGGTGAGCATCGGCATCCGCGAGGGGCGCATCTGCGCCATCGGCCGCGCCGGCAATCCGCACACGCTCGACGGCGTCGACGTGGTGGTGGGCACCGGCACCACCATCATCAGCGGCGAGGGACTCATCGCCACCGCCGGTGCGATCGACACGCACGTGCACCTGCTGTCGCCGCGCATCATGGAGGCATCGCTCGCAGCAGGCGTCACCACCATCATCGGCCAGGAGTTCGGCCCGGTGTGGGGCGTCGGCGTCAACTCGCCGTGGGCCCTGCGCCACGCCTTCCGCGCATTCGACGCATGGCCGGTGAACATCGGCTTCCTCGCCCGCGGCTCGTCGTCGGTGGCGGCGCCACTGGTGGAAGCACTGGCAGAGGGCGGTGCGTGCGGGTTCAAGGTGCACGAGGACATGGGCGCCCACACGCGGGCACTCGACACGGCACTCACCGTGGCCGAGGAGCACGACGTGCAGGTGGCACTGCACACCGACGGCCTCAACGAGTGCCTCAGCGTGGCCGACACACTGCGCGTGCTCGACGGGCGCACGATCCATGCCTTCCACATCGAGGGTTGCGGCGGCGGACACGTGCCCGATGTGCTGCGTCTCGCCGGCGTTCCCAACGTGCTCGGCAGCAGCACCAACCCCACGCTGCCATTCGGTCGTGATGCCCTCGACGAGCACTACGAGATGATCTTCGCCGCCCACGGCCTGAATCACCACTCGCACAGCGACCACC
>JBEGVK010000124.1:0-12703 GCA_041178405.1 Actinomycetota bacterium
ACCATCCGGCACCGCAGCTCACCGCCGTTCACCCGCACGCTGTCGTTGGCCCGGTCACCCACATCGGCGTGGCTCTCGGACATCGCCTTCACGTACGTGCCGATACCACCGTTCCAGAGGAGGTCGACTGGTGCACGCAGTATCGCGGTGATCAGCTCGTTTGGCGTGAGAGCAGGGCGGCTGTCGTCGATGCCGAGGCGGGCACGAACCTGCGGCGTGAGCTCGATCGACTTTGCCGATCGCGAGTGCACCCCTCCTCCCGCTGAGATGAGCTGGCGGTCGTAGTCGTCCCAGCTGCTTCGATCGAGCGCGAACATCCGCGTGCGCTCAGCGAACGACGATGCCGGATCGGGATCGGGATCGAGGAACACATGTCGGTGGTCGAATGCCGCCACGAGCCGGATGTGTGACGAGCGCAGCATGCCGTTGCCGAACACGTCGCCGCTCATGTCGCCGATTCCCACGACGGTGAGCCCGTCGGTGTCGGCGTTCTTGCCGAGTGCCGCCGCGTGCCGTCGCACGCTCTCCCATGCTCCGCGGGCAGTGATGCCCATTGCCTTGTGGTCGTATCCGACCGAGCCGCCCGACGCGAAAGCATCGCCGAGCCAGAATCCGTACCGAGCCGCGATCGAGTTGGCGATGTCGCTGAAGGTGGCGGTCCCCTTGTCGGCAGCGACAACGAGGTACGGATCATCACCGTCGTGTCGCACGGTGTCCGGTGGCGGCACCACTGCGCCGCCGACGATGTTGTCGGTGAGGTCGAGGAGACCCTCGATGAATCTCGTGTAGCACGCAATGCCGGCGTTCCGGAGTTCGCCTGGGTCGGCGGGCGGCCGCTTGATGACGAAGCCGCCCTTTGCTCCGGTCGGCACGATGACGGCGTTCTTCACGATCTGGGCCTTCACCAGGCCGAGCACCTCGGTGCGGAAGTCCTCGCGCCGATCGCTCCAGCGCAGGCCGCCGCGGGCGATGCGTCCATTGCGGAGATGCACGCCCTCGACGTCGGGCGAGCACACCCAGATCTCGAACATCGGGCGTGGCAGCGGCAGGTCGGGCACCTTCGTGGCGTCGAACTTGAACGCGAGCACGGGCCGGTGTGCCGTGCCATCCTCGCCGCGGCGGAACGCGTTGGTGCGGGTAGTGGCGTCGACGAGCGCCATGAGCGTGCGCAGCGTGCGGTCGTCGTCGAGGCTCGGCACCTCGTCGAGCGCAGCGAGAACGTCGGCCCGCCGGCGAGCGACCTCGCTGACGCGGTCGGCCTCGGCAGCAGGATCGAATCGCGCCTCGAAGCAGGCGACCAGGCCGGCGGCAATCGTCGGATGGCGTACGAGCGTGTGCTCGACGTACTGCTGGCTGAACGGAAAGCCGATCTGACGCATGTAGCGGCCATAGGCGCGCAGCACCGACACCTGGCGAACGGTCAGGCCCGCTGCCAGGACGAGTCGGTTGAAGCCGTCGAGCTCGATCTCGCCGGCGAACTCGGCGAGGAACGCTCGCTGCACCTCGGCGCGGCGGGCATCGGCCTCGGCGGGCGACAGCGACACCAGGTCGACGGCAACCTCGACACCGACGTCGTGGACCCACACGGCGGTCGCGGGCATGTCGAACCGAAACGCCCGCTCGTCGATGACCCGGAACCCGAGGTAGTCGAGAAGTGGCAGCAGATCGGCCAGCGGCACCGCCCTGTCGCCGTGGTACATCCTGAACCGCCATTGGTGGGGTGCGGCCTCGGCGAACTGCATCATCGCGGTCGCCGGCTCGGCATCTGGCCCCTCCCCGGCGAGGCGGTCCACGAGCGGTAGGTCGACCGTCGCGCTGTTCGGCCAGCTCAGTTCGTCGTATCCGGCCGGCACATGCGGCGACACACGGCTGATGACGGCATCAGCGACCTCCGGTCCGTGCGCTGCGGCAATGCCGGCGCGCACCTCCTCGAGCCACGCAGACCCGACGGTCGACCCAGCCGAGGGTCCCACGTTCGACATGCTGTCCGTTCCTTCCCGACGCCGTTGTCGCGAGTACGTGGCAACCAGTGTGTCACAGCACCCCTTCCACGGTTTAGCGTCGGGGGCATGCGCCAGATCAATGTCCTCGGTGAGGAACTCCAGCCCTGCTCGTTCGACCCACTCACCGGGTACTACCGCACCGGCTGCTGCGAGAACCGCGGCGATGATCCCGGCATGCACGTCGTCTGCGTGGTCTGCACCGACGACTTCCTTGCGTTCTCGCGCAGCGTGGGCAACGACCTCAGCACACCCATGCCGCAGTACGGGTTCGCTGGACTCGTCGACGGCGATCAGTGGTGCCTGTGCGCCAGTCGGTGGCAGGAGGCATTCGACGCTGGGGCCGCACCACGGGTCCGGCTCTCCAGCACGCACGTGTCCGCACTCGAGTTCTGCGATCTCGCCGATCTCGTCAGTCATGCGGTCGACGCTCCCGACAGCGCGTCATGACCAACCACTCCGGCGACGCAACCGCCGGCGGGCTCTGTGCGGCCGATGAGGCAACCGCAGCGCTCCCATCGCGTCCCGTGCTTCGCGGATGGCTGCATGCCGGTGCGCTCCCGCTGATGGTTGCCCTCGGCGCAGCGCTCGTCACCGTGCCTGATGTATCGACCGGCGGACGACTGCTGCTGGCGGTCTACGTCGGCGGCACGTCAGCGATGCTCGGCGCCTCGGCCGCCTATCACCGGCTTCGCTGGAGCCCTGCCGCCCGCCTGATCGCCCAGCGAATCGACAGGTCGGCGATCTTCCTTGCAATCGCCGGCGGCTACACACCGGTGGCGTGGGTCTGCCTCGACGGGGCGTGGCGTACCGCCGTGCTGTCGATGGTGTGGGGCGGCGCAGCGACCGGAATCGCGCTCCACTGGATTCCCCGCATCCACCCAGTTGCGAAGGGGGCGAGTTTCATCGTCGTCGGCTGGTCGGCGGCGCTGGTGCTGCCGCAGTTGGCTGACGCCCTCGGCACGCTGGGATTCATGCTCATCCTGCTCGGCGGGGTCGCGTACACGCTCGGTGCGCTGTGCTTCGCCACTCGCCGGCCGAACCCGTGGCCCCGCGTCGTCGGGTTCCACGAGGTCTTCCACGCGTTCACAGTCATCGCCGCCGGCCTGCAGTTCGCCGGCATCGCACTCACCGTCGTTCCCCTGCTATGAGCCAGGCGTCGACGCGCGAGGTCGCTGCGGCGTTCGCCCGTCTCGGCGTCACAGCGTTCGGCGGGCCGGTGGCCCACATCGCAATGATGCGAGACGAGATGGTGATCCGCCGCCGCTGGCTCGACGAACGGGAGTTCCTCGACATGGTGGCTGCCTGCAACCTGCTCCCAGGGCCGAGCTCGACCGAGTTGGCGGCAGCGCTCGGTCGCCGGCGTGCCGGGTGGCCGGGCTTCGCAGCCGCAGGCGCTGCGTTCGTGCTGCCGGCCGTGGCGATCGTGATGGCACTCGCCTGGGCCTACGAGCGATACGGCACGACGGCGACGGCGGTCGACCTTTCGTATGGCATCCTCCCCGTCGTCGTCGGCGTGATTGCCCATGCCGTGGTCGGGCTTGCCAGGACCGCCACCGAGACGTGGCGACGCCGCTCGCCGCTGCTCACTGCCGGGGCAGCTGCTGCCGCCTGGGCTGCCGGCCTCGGCGAGCTGCCCATCCTGGTTGCAGCCGGGGTGCTCGGTGCGGCGTGCGCGCTGCGCAGGCCGCAGGGCATGGCGAGTTTCCTGCTGCCGGTGCTCCCCGCCGCGGCCGCAGGTGACAGCGTCGAGACATGGCGCCTGGCCTGGGCGTTCCTGCGAATCGGCGCCCTGCTGTTCGGCAGCGGCTACGTCCTCGTCGGCTTCCTTGAACGCGATCTCGTACAGACACTCGGATGGCTCACCGAGCGGCAGTTGCTCGATGCCATCGCCATCGGCCAGGTGACACCCGGGCCGCTGTTCACCACGGCAACCTTCGTGGGCTATCAGGTCGGCGGCTTCTCCGGCGGGCTGGTGGCGACGGTCGCGATCTTCGCGCCCGGCTTTGCAGCCGTAGCCATGGCCGACCGTCTCCTCCCGCGGGTGCGTAGCTCGCGTGTCGCCAGCGCTGCGCTCGACGCAGTCGTCGCCGCGTCGCTCGGACTGATGGCGGCGGCACTCGCCCGCATCGCCACGACTGCGCTCACCGACGTGCTGACGTGGACGCTCGGCGTCGCTTCCGCCGGCGTGCTCATGTGGCGGAGACCCAACACCGCCTGGCTCGTGGCAGCCGGCGCAGTGGTCGGCCTCGCCCATGGAGCGCTCACCTGAGCGCTGCCACCGCGACGGCCTCATGGCATGAGGCGTCTCAGCGAGCTGGCGACCGGAGCTGCAGCGCGGCAGCGTCCTCGTAGAGCTTCACCACCGACATCTCTCCCGACTTCGGTCCGTATGCGGCGAGGGCGCGACGATGAATCGCCTCGACCAGCCGAGAGACTTCGATGTCGATGCCGGTCGCGCTGCCGAGGCCAAGGGCGAGTTGCAGGTCCTTGCACACGAGGTCGATCGTGAAGCCCTCGTCGTAGTCGCCCGACTCGAGCACGCTGTTCACGTCGTACTCGAGGAAGTTCGACTGCGACGGTGACGCGCAGAGCGCCTCCTGCACCATCCTGATGTCGAGACCGAGTCGCGCTGCCATCACCAGCACCTCTGACGTGCCCGTCGCATAGATGAACCACAGCAGGTTCAGCAGCACCTTCATGGCGTAGCCAGCACCCTGCGGGCCAGCGTGGTAGATCTGTCCCGGCAATCCGCCGAGCGCACGCAGCAGCGGCAGGTGCTGGTCGTACTGCTCGCGCGAACCGCCGACGAATATCTGCAGCGAGGCAGCCGCACGCGAACCCCCGATGGGCGCCTTGGCAAGGAACGACACCGGCGCCTCCATGACCGCAACACCGAGCGGCGCAGCGCGTTCGGACACCTCGCGGGCGACCTCGACCGACGAGGTGCTCATATCGATAAAGGTGCTTCCCGGCCGCATGTGAGCGAGCGCACCGCCCTGTCCGATCATGATCTCGCGTACCTGCTGCGGGCCGGGCAGCACCGTGATGACGACATCGCTGCGCGCTCCCACGTCGGCAACAGAGTCGGCCCACAGCGCGCCGAGCGCCTCGAGGTTCGCTGCCTCATCTCTCGAGAGGCTGTGCACCACGAAGCGGTAGCCGGCGGCGATGGCGCTCACGGCCATCGGATTGCCCAGGTTCCCCAGTCCGATGAGACCGATCGTTGGCTTGGTGTCTGCTGCTCCTGCCATCGCCGGACCGTAGCACTCGACCCCAGCAACTGGCAGTGGGAATCGGTCAGGGCGCTGACGACGCGCCGAGCACCTCGAGCTCGCGGATGCGCTGGCGCTCATCGCGCAGCCCCACCCACTGCGCGAGCAGCACTGCAGCGATCACGATGCCGGCTCCGGCGTATTGGATGGCACGGGGACGCTCGCCGAGGAACAGCACCGACCACAGGATTGCGAGGGCGATTTCGAGGCTCATGATCATCGCGACGACGCCGGGTGACACTCGCCGCATCGCCCGGAAGAAGCACGCAGTAGCGATGACTGTCGGCACCAGCGCGAACATGAGCACCTCGAGGGCAAGCAGTTGCGTATCAGGCACGACGAGGCCGTCGACTACCACCATCGGAGCCAGCGCGATCGCTGCGCCGAGCACCGTCCATGCCGCCGTCACCGTGCCGTCGGCATGGGCCGGCACGATGCGGCTGTTGACGATCATGTACGCGGCGAACATCACCGCCTGGGCGATGGCGAGGACCATGCCGCGGGTGTCGATCTCTCCGACACCGCCGAACAGTTCGGGCACGGTGAGGACGATTCCGCCCATCACCATTGCGAGCGCCACCCACATCACGGGCGAGGTGCGGTGTCCCAGCAGCGACGATGCCACGACGACAATGACCGGGTAGACGTAGACGACCACGATGTAGACGCTCGCATCGAGCGTCTCGAGCGACTTGAACCCCACGTAGACCAGCAGTCCGAACATCACGCCGATCAGCAGCGACAGCCACGGGGCGACGCCCGGCACGCGCATCCCCTGCGCCGGTCGAGAGAGCAGGACGACAGCCCAGAGCACGACGGTGGCGATCCCGAAGCGCCAGAAGAGAAGGGACGGCGCACCGAGCGCGCCAAGCAGGTCCTTGCCGACCACTGCCGACAGCGAATACGAGAAGGCAGTCGCGACCGCCCAGAAGACCCCCGACACGGTTGCCGACGCGTCGGCCGCCACGCTGCGCTCGGCTGTCACGCCCGCCACGCCTCCTGCAGCACCGCCGGCAACGGCTGCTCAGCCTGCGATGCCGACGAGCGACCGCCAGTCGACGGTACGCGCAGCAGCGACCTGGTGCGGTGCAAGCCTGAGGGTCGACTCAGGCACGATGTCGGCGAGGTGGCGGAGTTCGGCGTAGTGATGGTGGTGCGCCACGCCCTTGAAGTGGTGGCGTCGAGCCTCGACAAGGTCGGCTGGCGCATCGGCATCGAGGCAGCCCCAGATCGAGAAGGCCACGGTGAGGTCGTGCACGACCGGAGCTCGGCTGAACAGCGAGGCTCGGCGGAGGGCGATGGCGAGGCAGCCCGCCACCACGTCGTCGGGGTCCTCGTCGGACTGCAGCACGAGTCGGCTGCGCAGGCCGTTGGCGAGTTTCAGCGCAAAGCCCTGGTCGGGCCCTGGATAGCCAAGCTGGGCCCCGGTCGGATGGAAGCCGTGCACCTCGCCGGGACGCGTCGGCATCCATGAGGCCGGGACGACGGGCGGCGACGAGTAGGCGCGTGCATCGTCGACGGTGGGCGCAGGTGCTGATCTCGGCGCGGCCATGTGTGAAGTGTTAGCACGCCAACGACCGCAGCCACGTGCCAGGCGGATTCGATCCACCCTGGTGGAGGTCAGCCAGTTTCGTGCAGCAGGCCGAACACCAAGCCATCCTCGAGCGCCCGCCACGAGGCCTCGATGATGTTGGTGCTCACGCCGATGGTGGTCCACGACCGCTCGCCGTTGGTGAAGTCGATCAGCACGCGTGTGACCGCGCCGGTAGCCGTGGCGCCGTCGAGGATGCGCACCTTGTAGTCGGTGAGGTGCACACGGTCGAGCGACGGGTAGACGGCGGCCAGCGCCGAGCGGAGCGCTGTGTCGATGGCATTCACCGGGCCGTTGCCCTCGGCGGTGAACACGTGGCGCTGCGCGCTCGCCCCGTCGATTCCGTCAGGACCGACCCACACCTTCACCGTGGCCTCGGTGGTGAAGTCGCCGCTCGGAAGCTCGTCGGTGATGACGCGCATGCTCTCGACGCGGAAGTACGACGGGTGCCATCCGGACGCCCGGCGCATGAGCAGTTCGAGCGACGCGTCGGCGGCCTCGAAGTGGTACCCCTCGTGCTCGAGCCGCTTGAGATCGTCGATCACCTGGTTCACCGCCGGACCGTCCATCGGGAGTCCGAGTTCGTCCGCCTTCAACTGGATCGTTGCCCGACCCGCCATCTCGCTGACCACGAAGCGGGTGCCATTGCCGACCAGATCGGGATCGACGTGCTCATATGCGTCCTTGGCGCGTGCGATGGCACTGACGTGCAGGCCCGCCTTGTGGGCGAATGCCGACGAGCCGACATACGGCGCCTGCGGGTTGAGCGGACGATTGAGGATCTCTGCCACGTGGTGGCTGACGGCAGTGAGGCGCTCGATGCGGCCCTCGGGAAGGCACTGCATGCCCAGTTTCAACTGGAGGTTCGGGATGACCGTCGTGAGGTTGCAGTTCCCGGTGCGCTCGCCGAGTCCGTTGAGCGTGCCCTGCACGTGGCGCGCGCCGGACATGACAGCCGCCATGCTGTTGGCGACTGCGCACCCGGTGTCATCGTGGCAGTGGATGCCGATGGCGGCATCGCCGCCCACGTGACGTCGCACGGCCGCCACGATGTCGCCGACTTCGTGCGGCAGCGAGCCGCCGTTGGTGTCGCACAGCACGAGATGGGTGGCGCCCTTCAGCACCGCCGCCTCGACTGCGCGCAGGCTGAACTCGGGATTGCGCTTGTATCCGTCGAAGAAGTGCTCGAGGTCGACCAGCACCTGGCGGCCAGCGGCGGCCAGGAATTCGACAGAGTCGGCGATCATCGCCACTCCCTCGTCGAGCGTCGTCTGCAGCGCCTCGGTGACCTGGTAGTCCCAGCTCTTCGCAACGATGCAGACCGCAGAGGTGTTGGCATCGAGCAGGTTGCGCAGCGTTGCGTCATCGTCGGTCTTGCCACGCGGGCGTCGCGTGCTGCCGAAGGCCACCATCGTGCTGGTGCCGAGCTGCAACTCGGTCGCGGCACGAGCGAAGAACTCGACGTCCTTCGGATTGGCTCCAGGCCATCCGCCCTCGATGAAGTGCACACCGAGGTGGTCGAGTTGCTCGGCGATTCGCAGCTTGTCGTCGACAGAGGCGCTCACGCCCTCCACCTGCAAGCCGTCGCGAAGCGTGGTGTCGAAGACCTCCACCGTCGTGCTGGGGGCCGGGTTCGTGGTGGTGCTCATTCCGTCGTCCATCCTCTTGCTGGTCATGCTGTCGGTGCTGGTGCAGGCAGTGGCCGGTGGCGCACTGCCGGGAAATGAAAGAGCCGCCCGGAAGGGCGGCTCAGGGCGCACATCGGCGGTCGCCGACGTGCGCTATCGAATAATGATGATCGAGGCGGCCGTGCAGGTCGACGTCACGCCCCGTATTCAATCCCGATCAGCCGTGTCCGTCAACGCGAGTGCCGTCCGGCAAGCCGCCACGCCTGTGCACAACCTGTGGGATTGGCGTGGATGGCCTGAGAAATTCTGTGAATCACGCCATCGCCCTGCGGATAACCCTGTGTACGCCGAAATCCGCGCTTGACGGGCGATGAGGCCTGTCGCACAGTTCGCGCCATGCCGGTCGGCGCAGTCGACCGGGGCCCGATGACTGGTGACGGAGAACCGGGACCGGCGGCAACGCCGGCCAGGGGGAGACGGAGTGCCAACCGGGTTCCGGCCGCCCAGCGGGGCAGGCGCAAGGGGGGTCCGCATCCCTGCGTGAGACGTCAGGCGACTGGCATCGTGCAGGGGAAACGGGGCCGCCGGCGGGTGCTCACTCTCCCGCTGGCGGTGACATCGCGTCGACTGCACGGGCAACCGGGCGGGAAGGCCGATGGCGGGCCACTCGCGGGAGTCGCCCCGGGCGGCGCTGGCATCCGCCGGCAGCCACCGGGGCACTCTGCGTTATCGGGCCTCCGGCCCCGAGCGACGCCAGCTCAGACGGCGTGCTCGAGCCAGGCTGCGTACTTCGGCTCGCGTCCGCGCACGGCGGAGGCGTACGTCGCTGCGATCGCCTTCGTCATCGGACCCGGGCACGGGACCTGGCGCTCGTCGACCGATCGCACCGAGCCCACCTCGGCGGCCGTGCCGCACACGAAGATCTCCTCGGCGATGTAGAGGTCGGAGCGTGCGATGTTGTCGACTCGCACGTCGAAGCCGTGGTCGCGGGCAATCGCCATCACCGAGTTCTGGGTGATGCCCTCCAAGGCACCAGCCGAGAGCGGCGGCGTGAGGATGATGCCGTTGCGAACCACGAAGATGTTCTCTCCCGTGCACTCGGCGACGAGGCCATTGGGGGCGAGCATGATGGCCTCGTCGTAGCCGGCCTTGAGCGCTTCGACCTTGGCGAGCGAACTGTTGACGTAGTTGCCGGTGGTCTTCGACGCCGGCGGCATCGTGTTGTGGTCGTGTCGCGTCCACGACGAGATCTTCATCCGCACGCCCTTGTCGAGCGCGTCGTCGCCGAGATAGGCGCCCCACGGCCAGCACGCGATGGCAACATCGACCTTGCAGGGCAGCGTGTTCAGGCCCATCTCGCCGTAGCCGAAGTACGCGATCGGGCGGATGTAGCAGCCGGGAAGCCCGGTGCTCTTCACCGTGTCCTTCACGCCCTGCACGAGCTCGTCGACGGTGAAGGGAATCTCCATGCCGAGGATGTGCGCCGAATTGAACATCCGCTTGATGTGGTCGGTGAGCCGGAACACCGCCGGACCGTCGGCTGTCTCGTAGGCGCGGATGCCCTCGAAGACCCCGGTGCCGTAGTGCAGGGTGTGCGTGAGGACGTGGATCTGGGCCTTGTCCCAGTCGACGAGGGTTCCGTTCATCCAGATCTTCGGCGTCGTGGTGATGGGCATCGAATTCTCCGTGTGGGTGGTTGGTGTCGGATCGTGTGCGTGGCGGGCGGGTGAAGCGTGCCGTGTGCCGACCGGCGATCAGCCGGCAACTCGGGAGGCGATGGCAGCGCCGACCTCGGAAGTGGTCCCGGCCGGCAGGTCTGCGCACGCGGCGCGAATCCGGTCGGCGGCGGCATTCTCGCCGAGGAAGTCGAGCATCAGCGCGGCGCTGAGGATCGCAGCGGCAGGGTTGGCCTTGCCGGTGCCGACGATGTCGGGCGCCGAGCCGTGGACCGGCTCGAACATGCTCGGCCCGGTGCGGGCCGGATTGAGGTTGGCGCTGCTGGCCAAGCCGATGCCACCGCTCACCGCGCCACCGAGGTCGGTGAGGATGTCGCCGAAGAGGTTGTCGGTGACGATGACGTCGTACCGCTGGGGATCCTGCACGAAGTAGATGCACGCTGCGTCGACATGGTTGTACGCAGTCGACACCTGCGGGTACTCGGCGGCCACGTCGTTGAACGCCCGCTGCCACAGGTCGCCGGCGAAGGTCAGCACGTTGGTCTTGTGCACGAGCGTGACGTGGCGGCGACGGCCCATCGCCAGTTCGAACGCATACCGGATGGCGCGCTCGGCACCCATGCGGGTGTTCACAGAGCCCTGTGTGGCCACTTCGTTGGGCGTTCCCTTGCGCAGCACGCCGCCCTCCCCCACGTACGGGCCCTCGGTGTTCTCGCGGATCACGACGAAGTCATGCGGCACCGAGCCTCCCGGGGCGGTGCCGACGAATGGCCGCTGGTTGACGTAGAGATCGAGTTCGAATCGCATCTTCAGCAGCAATCCGCGCTCGATCACGCCGGGTGGGACGTCAGGCGTGCCGACTGCGCCGAGGAGGATGGCGTCGAAGGCCCGAAGTTCGGCGAGGGTGGCATCGCTGAGGATCTCCCCGTCGCGCAGGTAGCGGGCTCCCCCGAGGTCGAAGTCGGTGGTGTCGACCGCCACGCCAGCGGCACGCACCACCGTGAGGGCCTGGGCGATGACCTCCGGCCCGATGCCGTCGCCCCCGATGACTGCGATGCGGTGTGACATACGGCGCTGCACGGTACAGGCTGCGGGCGCCGGTCCTGCTGGCTGGCCATGCCCCGGCCTCGCCCCGGCCGGCTCGGTGAGGGCTGCAGGGATGGGCCGTGCGCACGGGCCGCCGGTAGGTTGGAAGGACCATGGCCAAGCACCACCTGTCTCGTGCCGCCTTCGAGCGGCTCACGGCCGAGCACTACGACCTCACCACGCGCGGCCGCATCCAGGTCGCCGAGAAGATCGAGACTGCCCGCCTGCTCGGCGACCTCTCCGAGAACGGCGACTACCACGCCGCCAAGGACGAGCAGGGCCACATGGAGGGCCGGATCCGCCACCTCGAGCATCTCCTCGACCCCGAGAACCACGAGATCGTCGAGGCGAACGCCGACGGATCGATTGGGCCCGGCTCGGTGGTCACCATCCTCTACGAGGGCGACGACGAAGACATGGCCGAGCGGTACCTCATCGGGCATCCCGAAGAGCAGACCGAGAGCATGCAGGTGATGAGCCCCAACTCGCCGCTCGGCACCGCACTGCTCGGCAAGGCCGAGGGTGACATCGTCGAATACAGCGCTCCCACCGGCACGCTGCGCGTGCGCATCATCGAGGTGGAAGCCGGAGCGTGACGCGCATCCGCCATCCTGCGCTGCCTCACGGCCAGGAGATCGAACTACCTGGCCGCGGCACCACGTTCGCTCGTCTCCTCGACGGCCCGGCGGGCGCGCCCACCGTGCTGCTGCTGCACGGGTGGACGGCATCCGCCGACCTCAACTTCTACACGTGCTTCTCGGCACTCGCCGAGCACTTCAGGGTCGTCGCACTCGACCACCGCGGACACGGACGCGGCATACGGTCGAAGCGCGCCTTCACGCTCGAGGACTGCGCCGACGACGCCATGGCGGTCTGCGACGTGCTCGGCATCGACCGCGTCGTACCGGTCGGATACTCCATGGGCGGCACGATCGCCGCACTGCTGTGGCGCCGCCACGCCGAGCGTGTGCACGGACTCGTGCTGTGCGCCACAGCGCCGCACTTCACGTCGTCGCGGCAGGAGCGCATGGGATTCCTCGGGCTGTCGGGTCTCGCAGCGCTCGCCCGGCTCACTCCCGGACAGGCACAGCAGTGGCTCACCGACCAGTTCTACCTGCAGCGCAAGCAGCAGACGTGGGAGCCGTGGGCCGTCCACGAGGCGGCGCGCCACGACTGGCGGATGGTGCTCGAGGCCGGCCGCGCGATCGGCAGGTTCGATGCCCGACCGTGGCTGTCGGACGTCGACGTGCCTGCCTCGGTGGTGGTGACACTGCGCGACCGTGTCGTCCCGCTGCACCGGCAGGTGAAGTACTTCGAGGGCCTCGCCGATGTCGAGGCCTTCCGCGTCGATGGCGACCATGACGCCGTCGCCGCACGCGCCGAGCGCTTTGTCCCCACACTGCTGCGAGCGTGCCACTCCGTGCTGGAACGCGCCGGCGTCACCGTG
>JBEGVK010000125.1:0-4993 GCA_041178405.1 Actinomycetota bacterium
GTCGGTCTGGATGTGGGTCGCAGCGTCGGCGATCTCCACCTTTGTCATCGCAGCTGTCGCAGTCGGTCGTGAGGCGCATCGGCTCGACGCCGTGGCGCCCCGCTCGGTCTACGTGCCGGACGAGGCCGCAGAGTTCGTTGCGGAGTACCTGCCGCTCGAGAGCCAGGCCCGTCTGACCCCTGATGATCTCGATGAACTGCTTCGCTTTCACATGCGCTGGCTGCATGCCAAGGGACTGCAGCCAGCGAACGTCATCGATCGGCGTCAGGACATCGAGGCGCCGGTGGTGATCGAGGAAGACACGGTGGTTGCGTACTTGCTGGGCGAGGCCGAGCGTCACGAACTGGTGATCATCGATGATGTCGATGTCGTCAACGTGGTCGCTGCACATCTCGCCTACTTCGAGGCGATCGGCGCCGTCGGCCCACCCGCTGAGCCTGGCGACTGACGCTGCACTTCTCAGATCATCATGTTGAACTGATCGAGAACGAGGTTGGCGTGCCGCGAGTCGCCACGCACGACTGCCGCGACGTCGGGGGCGGCCCTACGGCCTGTCGCCAGCACGAGGAAGCCCTCGACGTCGAGGCTGATCGTGCAGAGAGGCTCCGTTGACGGGCGGTCGACGGGCACGGCGCGTCCATTGGCAACCTCGCAGACCAGCGTTCGCCGGACGCCGCCGGTGATCTCGAGTTGTACGGCGCTGCCCTCTGGGGTGGCAGCGCGCTTGCCCACGACGATGGGCACAGTTCGCAGCAGGCGATCGATGGTCAGCTCGGCAGCGGGGCCCGACAGATTGCCCGGGATCCCGACCGCCCTGCGAATGTCCTGCTCGTGCACCCAGCTGTCGAGGACCCGGACATGGAGGAAGTCGGCGACAGTGCCGGGCCCCACGGGGGTCATGGCCGGGGCGTCGAAGTACTCGTCGTCGGCGGATCGCAGCGTGGCGAGCCGCGAGGTGGACACCTCTGTCCACTCGGCGAGGACTGCAGCGCCCGGCAGCGACCGTCGTAGATCGACTTCGTGTTCATTGTGCTCGCCGATCGGATTCCGGACATGGGCCAGATCCTGTGCTCGGTGCTCGGTCGGTGCGTGGCCGGCGAGCATGCGCTCGATGGCGACCAGGTGTGAGAGGTTGTCCTGCACTGTCCAGTGCGGTAGGTCGGTAGGCAGCTTCCACCGTGGTTCGTCGAGTTGGCCGCACAGGTCGGTGAGTGAGCGCCAGCACTGCTCGAGTGCGTCGATCGTGTCGGTGGGAATCATCCGGCTCCTCCTTGGGGCGTCGGCGCGAGGCGCGTATCAGGGTGCCGGTCGCTGAATGGTCTGCCACTCGCGAGCGGCGAGATACGGGGCGAAGTGGTCGGCTATCTGGCGAACGTCATGGTCTGTCTTGGGCGTCTTGAGCTCGAACAGCCCTGGTATCGACGCGTAGGCCGCCGTGACCTGCCAGAGCGCAGCGGCGGCGTCACCGTCGGGTGCCGGCACGACAACCGGGCCGAAGACTGGACGGCCCCCGTCGATGACCAGGATGGGCACGCCGAATCCTGCGAGTGCGTTCACCGCCTCCTCGTGGTCGGTGCGGACGTCGTCGTGGGTGGTGGGGTCGGCGAGTGCCGCCTCCCAGGTGTCGGCCGGGGCGCCGATCGATGCCAGCAACTCGTCGGCGACCTGTCGCTCGTAGCACCGCCGGGCGTGAATGTGCAGTGCCTCGCCGGCCGCCTCGTACCAACGGTCGCAGAGCGACATGTCGATGCGCCGCAGCCACGCAGCGATCCGCATCGGCGTCCACCCGTAGGCGATCGGCCGCTCCCATGGGTGGCGCTTTCCCTCAGGGCGGTTGATCTCCTCCAGCGAGAAGAATCTCCATCGGATGTCGAGTGGCTGGAGCAGTCGCACTCGCCGGATCCAGACCGACGTCTGGTAGGCCCAGGGGCACATCGGGTCGAACCAGAAGTCGACCTGCGGTACCGGGGATCCTGCTGGATCCGGAGCGGTGACGGACACGCCGTCATACTGCCATGCGCGACTAACGTTGAAGTCATGGAACGGCCGTCCCGCTTCGAGCACACTCGCTTCCTCGGCGACAAGCGAACTCAGTTGGTGTACGACCTCGACACGTGGTCGGAGCAGTCGGTGATCGACGACATCGTCGACAGCGACGCTGGCCTGTGCTTCGGACCTGACACACTTGCCGAGGCGCGCAACCGCGGCTACTCACTGGCGACGCCGGGGATTCGCCGCCGGCACCGAACGCCACGTGCCTGACCTGGGGCTCATGTCGCCGCAGCCACGACCGGGACAGCGGTGAACGGAACATTCGACTCAGGCGGGATCAGCCTCGCTCGATACCTGGCTCTGCCGTCCGGCCGCTCGGGCACACTTCCGGCGCTCATTCTGTGCCACGGCTTTCCAACCGGGCCCATCGACGCGCGCCAGAGCGCCGCTACCTTCCCCGAACTGGTCGACAGGGTCGCCCACGAACTTCGCTGGGCAGCGATGACCTTCACCTTCCGCGGGTGTGGCACCAGTGAGGGAGATTTCTCGCTGCAGGGATGGGCTGACGATCTCCGCGCGGCGATCGAGCACCTGATCGCGGAGGTCTCACCGTCGGGAATCTGGATAGTCGGCGCGAGCACGGGTGGCTCGATTGCCACCTGTGTCGGCGCTGCAGATCCGAGAGTCCGCGGTCTTGCGCTCCTGGGCCCGCGCGCCGACTTCGACGACTGGGCAGCGCAGCCGCGTCGGTTTCTCGAGCACGCACGCGAGATCGGGGCCATACGCACGCCCGGCTTTCCGCGAAACCTCGATGAGTGGGCACGCGAGCTTCGTCGCTTTCGGCCTGTCGATGCGGCGCGGCGGTTTGCGCCGCGCCCGATGCTGGTGATGCATGGGGACGATGACGAGAGCGTGCCGACTGCCGATGCGCGGCAGTTCGCAGCTGCACACGGCGCTGCCGAGCTCCGGCTCGTTGTCGGCGCCGGTCACCGGCTTCGGCATGACCCCCGCGTGATAGCCGTCCTGCTGGGCTGGCTCGATCGCCAGCGAGACATCGCCGACTGAGCGTGGCCTGCCGAGTTCGCCAGCAGATTCCTCAGCGCGCTGGTGGTCCGTAGCCATCCGGGTGGGTGGAGTGCCACTGCCACGCCGTGCTGATGATGTCGTCGAGCGAACGCTGTGCCCGCCAGCCGAGCAACTGCTCGGCGCGGTCGGGCAGCGCAAAGGTTGCCACAGGGTCGCCGGCGCGACGATGGCCGAGCACATGCGGGACTGGCCGCCCGGAGATCCTCTCCGTGGCCCTGATGATGTCGAGCACGCTGCTGCCCACACCGGTGCCGACATTCACGGCCGAGGTCTCGCCGCCACTGCTGAGGTACGACAGCGCAGCCAAGTGGGCGCCCGCAAGGTCGTCGACGTGGATGTAGTCGCGGATGCAGGTGCCGTCAGGGGTCGGATAGTCGGTGCCGAACACCTCGACCGGATCTCGGCGCCCGAGCGCTGCCTTCATGACGACTGGCACGAGGTTGATCGAATGCTCCCAGTCCTCGCCGATGGCAGCGTCGTCGCTGGCGCCAGCGGCATTGAAGTATCGGAGGCTGACCGATCGAAGACTGCTCGTCTGGCCGTACCACCTCAGCATGCGCTCGACCATTGCCTTGGTCTCGGCATAGACGCTTTCGGGATCGATTGGCGAGTTCTCGGCGACGGGCACCTCAGCGGGAGTTCCGTACACCGAGCACGAACTCGAGAACACGACTGCGGTGACGCCACAGGCGGCCAGTGTCTCGAGGAGGGCAGCCGAACCCGCCACGTTGTTGCGCCAGTACTTGCCAGGTGAGTGCATCGACTCTCCGACGCTCTTGTAGGCGGCAAAGTGGACGACGCCCGTCACCGAGTAGTCGCGGCAGACACGGCTGACGAGATCGCCGTCAGCGATGTCGCCGACGACGAGTGGTGCTCCGAGTAGCGCATCCTCGTGGCCGAGCTCGAGCGTGTCGAGCACGACGACCTCGTATCCGTCACGGAGGAGCGCGCGTACGGTGTGCGAGCCGATGTATCCAGCACCGCCGGTGACCAGCACCGTCATCGGCATCTCCTTGTCCGGTTCAGCGAATCCCACGTGGCGTGATGCCGTCGTCGGCATCCGCCGGCCACGCAGTCACTTCGTGGAGGATATGCGCAACGCCATAGGATTGGCCGCATGACAGATGCCGCCAGCCTGATCGCTCCTCGGACGCCGCAGTGAGCACCTCGGTCGCCATCGTGGGAACGGGCTACGTGGGGCTCACCACGGGTGCCTGTCTTGCACACCTCGGACACCGGGTCATCTGCGCAGACATCGACCCCGCTCGGGTGGCCACGCTGCAGGCAGGGTCGGTGCCCTTCTACGAGCCCGGCCTCGCCGAACTGGTCGCCGAGGGGGTCGCCGCCCGCCGCCTTTCGTTCGTGCTGGGAGGTGCGGCAGCCGTCAGCGAGGCCGACCTCGTGTTCCTCTGCGTGCCGACGCCGCAGGCCGACGACGGGTCGGTAGATCTCAGCTTTGTCGAGGAGGCAGCGCGCAGCATCGCCACGTCACTTCGACCCTCTGCCGTGGTGGTGAACAAGTCGACGGTGCCAGTCGGCTCGGCTGCCGTGGTCGACCGAATCATCGCCCGCGACGACGTGTCGGTGGTGTCGAATCCCGAGTTCCTCCGCGAGGGCTCGGCCGTCAGCGACTTTCTCCACCCTGATCGAGTTGTCGTGGGCTCCGAGTCGCGTGCGGCAGCCGAGCGCGTTGCGGCGCTCTATGAGTCGATCGATGCACCGGTGCTGCTCACCGACCCGGCATCCGCAGAGACAATCAAGTATGCGGCGAATGCCTTTCTTGCGACGAAGATCAGCTTTGTCAACGCAATCGCTGCCGTCTGCGAGGCTGTGGGGGCGGACATCGCCGACGTCGTCAAGGGGCTCGGTTCCGACAAGCGCATCGGGTCCGACTTCCTCAGGCCAGGACCGGGCT
>JBEGVK010000126.1:0-7135 GCA_041178405.1 Actinomycetota bacterium
CGACGCGCCGTGCACGGGGGCGTCGAGGTCGAGACGCGATCCGTCGGCGAGCACCACCTCCCCGCTCGCCGACTCGAGCGGCACCGGCGAGGTGAAGTCGAGCGTCCACGTCGGCGGCGACGCGGCCACCACCTCGTCCGGAGACGGCGACGACGACTCGAGCGCATTATGCGCGTCCGCCGTTCCCGGCACCGAGAGAACCACCATCGCAGCCACAGCAACGCACAGCACCATTCGGCGGCGGGAACGGTGTGACAGCGGCAGGGTGGGGTGGGACGACACGGCACCGCCTCGGCAGCGTTGGGGAGCATCCGCAGGGTACCCGCGACTCGTGCCCGCATTCCGGCATCTCACCGGCAAGCCGCCGCGGCGAGGCTATGCCCCGAGTTGGTCGAGGCGTTCCTTCACCATGAGGCGGAGCAGCGCGGCGTCGACCTTCCAGTCCACCGGCACCTGCACGGTCTTCTTGTTCGCCTTCAGCCCCTTCAGCCGCGCAGCGATCGTGTCAGTGATGCCGCCCCACGGGCCGAGCAACAGGTGGTTCGTCGCTGCCGACATGCCGAACACGTAGTCCTTGCCGCGGCGCAGCATCGGCTGGTTCCAGGCGATCACCAACTCGAGGTCGGGGTACCGCCCGGCGATTGCCGCGAAGACCGCTCGCGCTGTTGCCTCGCGCTGGCCGCCGAGTGCCCTGAAGTAGGCCTCGGGGCTGTCGACCCGGCGCGAGCTCGTCGAGCCGCGTGCGTACATCACCAGGGCGTTCGCATGCGTGCGGCTGAATCCGTGCCGCTCTGTCAGGAAATCGCACTGCTCGGCGTACTTCGCGTCGCCGAGCGATGCCAGCTCCTTCAGCCAGTACGCCACGGGCTTGCCGTGCTTCTTCTCGATCGCGGGAAAGTGCTGGGAGCGGTCTCCCGCAGTGGCGGCCATCAGCGGGCGAGGATAGCCACCATGGCGTTCCGCAGGGCCTCCTCTGCGGCCGCCGCGGTCGACGGTGCCCGCATCGCGCGGAAGGCCACGTACAGGTCAGGCCGTGCGAGCACCGCACCGGTGTCCTCCACCTCTCGCAGCGCCGCCCACGTGCCGAACGGATCCTCGTAGGGCTGGCCGTGGCCGATCGACACCACCCGCACGTCGAGGCCGAGCTCCGCTCCGACGCTCGCCGCGGCCAACGCCCACGTATCGCCGCCGATGCCCGTGTAGAGCGTGAAGGCGCCGCGTCCGCCGAGGTCGAGTGTCGACACCTTCGCCCCGTGCCGAGTGACCCACGTGTGCGGCAGCTTGGCTCCCGGCCATGTGGTGGGCTGCGCGTACAGCTCGGGATCTCGGCGGTACTCGGGCATCGGCGTGCCATCGGCGACCACGGCCGACGAGGCGTACCGCTGGTTGTGCTCGACGCCGTGTGCGTTGAACTCGTACGACTTGTAGGCCACGGCCTCGCGCATCCGCTGGCGGGTCGACTCGCCCTCTGGACCGGGCGCCTTCAGCAGCGATAGCCGCTGCTCGAGCAGTGCAGCGTCCGAGGCGTTGTCGAGGCCCAGCGCCTCGGTGATCCGCGAGGTGTCGGGGATGCTCTTGTTCGCCCTGTCGACGATCTGCTTCGCCACCGGGGCGCGCTCGGCGTCGTAGGTGTCGAGCAGGCCCGGCCCCGCAGTTCCGCGCAGCACGAGCGCCAGCTTCCACGCCAGGTTGTACGAGTCCTGGATCGACGTGTTCGAGCCAAGGCCGTTGGTCGGCGGATGACGGTGGATGGCATCTCCGGCGCAGAACACGCGGCCGTTCGACACCTTTGTGGCGAATCGGTAGTTGATCGTCCACGGCGCACGCGACAGCACGCGCATCTCGAAGTCGTCGGTGCCAACGAGTTTCACGGCGAGGTCGCGGATGACGGCGTCGCTGAGGTCGGGCGGTCCGGCCCTGTGGTCATAGCCCCAGATGAGCATCCACTCGGTCCACGGCTTCACCATTCGCAGCACCCCGAGGCCGACGCCGTCCTTGTCGGCACCGGGCTGCAGCATCCAGTACAGGACCGACGGACGGTGCGCCACGAGATGGGTGAGGTCGGCCTCGAACACCACGTTGAACGCCCCGGCGAGCGCGCCCGGTCCCTCGAAGGGAAGGCCGGCATCATCGGCCACCTGGCTGCGCGCCCCATCGGCGCCCACCATGTACTTCGATCGGATCGCGTACTCCTGGCCGGTGAGGCGGTCGCGAACCACTGTGGTCACACCGTCGGCATCCTGCTGGTGCGACAGGTACTCGGTGTCGAAGCGGATCTTGGCGCCGCGCGCCTGCGCCTCGCCGACGAGGATCGGCTCGACGATGGTCTGCGGCGCATCCACCATCGAGCACGGACTGGCGAGCACGTAGTCGGCATGCCGGGCAGGGTCAGTGCCCCACGAGGGGCAGCGGCCCAGTTCGTCGCCGGTGAGACTGGTGCAGAAGGTCGTGTTGCCCATCCACTCCCACGGCGTCGCCTTGGCCATCAACTGCTGCTCGACGCCGAGGTCGCGCAGCACCTCGACCGCACGCTGGTTGGTGATGTGCGCCCGCGGCGTATCGGCCAGCTGGCCGTACTTGGTGATCACTGTCGCCGTCACGCCGTACGTGGCGAGCGCCAGTGCCATCGCCCCGCCAGCAGGACCCGAGCCCACGATCAGGACATCGGTCTCGAGCCGTGTGTCGACTGCACCCATCGGATTACCCCCGTCGTCCGCTCGCCGATCACGCTAGTGACAGGTGCCATGCGCAGGAAATGGGCGGCATGCGAACACGTTGCGCAGGGTGCTATCCCGACGCCGACCAGCCAGTCACCGTGGTGATGCGGAACAGCAACACGCGCTCGAACGGCCTGTCGGCGTATTGCTCGTATCGGGCAGCAAGCATGCCCGCCAAGACGTCCTCGCGGGCAGCGTCTCCATCGTGTCGTTCAAGGCGGGCGCGAACCCACCACAGCCTTGTCCAGTCGTCGCGGTCCCACTGCTCAACCAAGAGCACGGCGCGAGGATCTGCATCAAGATTGTCCTCACGCTGCAGGCGAGTCGACAGCTTGGGCTTCACGCGGTCGATAGGAATTCCGAGAAAGCCCTCGTCATCGACGGCGAACACGGCCGGCACCGAGTCGATGCCCCGCTCAGAATGGATCGTAGACAGCACGCCGTGGTCATGCTTCGACAGCCGACGCAGGGCCTCGTCTCGCGCGAGCCTCATGGGACGACTCCGATCGTGGTCGGGAGATGGTGCATGCGTCATGTGACGCCCAGCGCAGCGTATGCCACGTGCGGGCACCCTCTACAGCGCCGGAACTGCTGGCGCTACGCTCATCGCCCGTGCAGCACGAGCAGCGCACTCGGAGGTGACGCGATGAACCTTGCGACGTGGGTTGAGCGGAATGGCCGCAGGCTCGCCGAGCAACCCGCCATCGCCGACGGCGAGCGCGTGCATGCAACGTGGCGGCAGTTCGCCGATCGGGCGGCGGCCATCGCTGCCAGCCTGCGCGGCAGTCTCGGCATGCAGTCCGGCGATCGCATTGCCATCGTGATGGCCAACCGACCCGAGTACCTGGAGGCGATGTTCGGCGCATGGCATGCCGGCATCGTCGCAGTTCCAGTGAACTCGCGCCTCCACCGTGACGAGATCGCCTACATCCTCGACAACAGCGGCGCCGCAGTCGCCATCACCGACGAGGCACATGCCGCGGATGTCGAGTCACTGGCGGGCACGGTCGAGAGCCTTCGCCACGTCGTGGTCGCTCCCAGCGAGCGATGGGACCGACTCACCGCCGCCACGACATCGACGCTCGTGCCACGGCGGCCCGACGACCCTGCATGGCTCTTCTACACCAGCGGCACCACGGGCCGGCCGAAGGGCGCCACCCTCACCAATCGCAACCTGCTCACGATGTCGCTCAGTTACTTCGCCGACATCGACCCGGTGTCGCCGCTCGACTCGGTGCTGCACGTCGCACCGCTGTCGCACGGCTCGGGCCTCTACGGACTGCCCCATGTCGCCCGTGGCGCAGTCAGCGTGGTGCCACACTCAGGCGGAGTCGACGGCGCCGAGATTGCGGCGCTGCTCGCCCAATGGCGCGGCATGTCGTTCTTCGCTGCGCCCACCATGGTGAAGCGACTCGCAGGCGATCCGGCTCTTGCGAGCGCCGACCTCAGCAACCTGAAGACCATCATCTATGGCGGGGCGCCGATGTACCTCGCGGACCTCGAGGACGCCCTCGCAGCGTTCGGCCCACGCCTTGCGCAGATCTATGGCCAAGGCGAGACACCGATGACCATCACGGCGCTGTCGAAGGCCGACCACGCCGACCGTTCGAACCCTGCCTGGCGCGAGCGCATGGAGAGCGTGGGCGCTGCTCGCACCGACGTCGAGGTACTCGTCGTCGATGGTGACGACCGAGCGCTACCGGTCGGCGAGATCGGCGAGATCATCGTGCGAGGCGATGTGGTGATGTCGGGCTACTGGCACCAGCCCGAGGCCAGCGCCGAGACCCTCCGCGGCGGCTGGCTCCACACCGGCGACATGGGCAGCTTCGACGAGGCCGGCTACCTCACACTGCGCGACCGGTCGAAGGACCTCATCATCAGCGGCGGGATGAACATCTATCCGCGTGAGGTGGAGGAGGCGCTACTGCGACACCAGGCCGTCCGCGCCGTCTCAGTCGTCGGTCGACCCGATCCGGAATGGGGTGAGGCCGTGGTGGCCTTCGTGGTGGCCGATGATCCCGCCGCTCCGCCCTCCACCGAACTTCTCGACCAGTTGTGCCTCGACAGCATCGCCCGCTACAAGCGGCCGAAGGAGTACCGATTCGTTGACTCGCTGCCGACGAACAACTACGGCAAGGTCGTCAAGCGCGAGCTCCGCGAGCGGTTGCAGTCCGAGCAGCCCTGACCGTCAGACCCGGTCCATCCGCTCGACCAGGGCCTGCAGTTCGCTGCGGAGCGACGTCACCGCGTCGGCGCTCAGCCCCGTCTGGCAGCGGACCTTGTCTTGCACCGCCGCCGCACCGCCCTCGAGCGTCTCTCCGGCAGCAGTGAGTCCGACGATCACCACGCGACCGTCGCCGTCGTCCTTTGAACGGCGTACCAGTCCTGCCTCCTCGAGGCGGTCGACAATCGGCGAGAGAGCGTGCGGCGCAAGCCTGAGTTCGTCGGCGATCTCGCCAAGGCGGCACGAGCGCCGCTCCCAGAGCACGAGCATCACCAGGTACTGCGGATACGTCAGCCCGAGCGCATGCAGCAGCGGCCGGTAGACCCGGGTGACCGCATTGGTGGCGGCATACAGCGCAAAGCAGAGCTGGTCGCCAAGGCGACCCGAGGGAGTGGCGGCCTGCGTCAGAGAATCCACTTGCCAAGGTATATCACGCGTGAGATACTCTCTCCAACATTGCTGGGGGCAGCGGTCACGGGGGCGCTGGCCAAGCCAGCCCTTCATGCCGAGGAGGCAACCCATGAAGCTTGCGCTCTACCTGCCCAACTTCCGCGACAAGGTGACGGTGAAGGAGCTCGAAGACCTCACCGCCCTCGCCGAGGAGCTCGACTTCGACTCAGTGTGGACACTCGACCGCATCGTGGTTCCAGAAGCATCCGACCGACAGGAACTCCAGCACCCCTTCGGGATGATGGAGCAGTTTCCCAAGCAGCTGCCCGTCTCGGCACGCGGCGAGTGGCTGCACGGGATGGCCCTCATCCCGTGGCTCGCAGCCAAGACCAAGAAGCTGCGCATCGGCATGAGCATCATCGATACGCCGTACCGCGCTCCCGGCGTTCTCGCCGGCGAGATCGCCACCGTCGACCACCTTTCTGGAGGACGGGTCAACGTCGGGCTCGGCTCGGGCTGGATGCCCGAGGAGTTCGCTGCCGCCAGCGCCGCGCACATCTTCCCGAAGCGCCACAAGCACGTGCGCGAGACCATCGAGGTGATGCAGGGCATCTGGACGAACGACCTGTTCGAGTACCACGGCGAGTTCGCCGACTTCGACAGCTGCGGGTTCGGCGCGAAGCCCGTACAGAGTCCGCATCCGCCCATCTACTTCAGCGGACTCAAGGACCCGAAGCGCTCCGCGAGCCGCATCGCCAAGTATGGGCTCGCCGGCTGGATCGGCATCCAGGACACCCCCGAGGACATCACCCTCTGGAAGAGCGAGATCCAGCGAGAGCTCCGCGAACTCGGCAGCGCTCGCACGCTCGACAAGGGCTTCGACATGTGCAGCATGATCTGGTTCACCATCACCGACGAGCCGACTGATCAGACACCGAACCGCAAGCTCAGCAACCTGCTCGTCGGCACCGAGTCGCAGATCACCGACAATCTGAAGCGCTACAAGGAGGCCGGCATGGACATGCCGCTCCTGTGGCCCCCGTTCAGCGGCGTCCCGGTGTCGAAGACCCTCGATGACCTGAAGCGCCTGAAGAACGAGATCATGCCGAAGGTGAACGCCGCCTGATCGCAGCCGCAGGCGGCGCGCACCTGCCTGCCCCTGCCCCGCCACGTGTGGGACAGTGGAGACATGAGTGCTGGGCGGGCCGCCACTGCAGCAGTTGCCGTGCTGCTCGTCGTGGTCTACGCCGTCGGCTCGGGGCGGTGGGTCGGCACCGGTGATATGTGGTACCGCCAGCTGAGCCGTCCGCCGTGGCAGCCGCCCGACGCCGTGTTCGGCATCATCTGGCCGTACAACTTCGCTGCGCTCATCGCCGCCGGTATCGCCGTGGCACTCAGCGGATCGCCCGCTGCCCGAACGGTGTGGCTGGTGGGCCTTGCGCTCAGCGTCGCTGCGGCGCTCGCATGGGCGCGCCTGTTCTTCGCAAGCCATTCGTTGTGGCCGGCCGCCATCGCCCTCATCGCCGCAGCCGCGCTGACCGTGCCCATCGTGGTGGCCGCGTCGCACACCCGCACGTGGGCAGGCGCGATCCTGCTGCCGTACAACGTGTGGGTGGCGTTGGCCGCCTCGCTGTCGGTCGGCTACGCCCTCCGGAACTGAGCGGTCGGCGGCAGTCCAATACGCACGAGAACCCTCTGCGTTACCGTCGTCGGGTGATGCTGCGGAACTGGGGCTCGACCCCCGACGAGATTGCAAGTGCCCTTCCCGGTGACGGGTTGTGCCCGGGTGCCCGCATCGTCGCAA
>JBEGVK010000127.1:0-4328 GCA_041178405.1 Actinomycetota bacterium
TGAGCTGACGGAGGTCGCGAGGACCACGCCCGTCGATGCGCAGTCCCTCGTCGACGATGCGCTTGCGCACCAGCTTCTTGGTGAGACTGCGAACCGCCTCCTTCACTTCCCTGTCGCGTCCGGCGAACGGCTGCCCCTCGCCGCACAGGCGGCCGATGGCATCAGCAGCCGCCGAATCGGTGGCGGCATTGCGCTCGGCCTTGCCCGCAATGGTGACGGCATGCGCGAGCGCGTCCTTCACCGATGACTCGACAGCCGCGAAGACATCGTCGCCGTAGTCGACGGCGACCGTGTACTCCATCGGGATGATCGGACCGCGGAGTGCGATCACGCTCGCCACCAGCTGGCGCTGCAGGGCGATGCTGTCCTTGATCCACGCCTTGCTGGCCTCGAGGCCCCGGGCAAGGGCACCCTCGTCGACCTTGGGCGCTCCGTTTGCGTAGTACTGGAAGCTCTTGGACGTGCCGCCAGCCTCCACCATCATGATGGCAACGTCGCCGCTGTCGAGCTGACGGCCGGCGACGACGAGCTCGAACGTGCTCTCGGCGCCCTCGGCGTAGGTGGGATGCGGCAGCCACTCGCCCGTCTGGCTGTATGCCACGCGGACGGCACCGATCGGACCATCGAAGGGAATGCCGCTGAGCATCAGCGAGGCCGATGCGGCATTGATCGACAGCACGTCGTGCGGATTCTCCATGTCAGCACCGAGGATCGTCAGCACGACCTGCACCTCGTTGCGGAACCCGTCGGGGAAGGCGGGCCGCAGTGGCCGGTCGGTGAGACGGCAGGTGAGGATGGCGTCCTCGGTGGGGCGACCCTCGCGGCGGAAGAACGAGCCGGGAATCTTGCCCGCTGCATACGCCCGCTCCTCCACGTCGATGGTGAGCGGGAAGAAGTCGGCACCTGGACGGACGTCCTTGGCGGCATTCGCAGTGGCCAGCACCGTGGTGCGGCCGAGCGAGGCGACCACGGCACCCTGGCTCTGCTGGGCGAGCTTCCCGGTCTCGAAGGTCAGGGACTTGTCGGTGCCCGTGAGGACCCCCGACACTCGGATGGCCTCAGCCATGGCGAGCTCCTTTCAGCCGCGCGTCAGTGACGTCACGGCACTTGGAGCGGCAGTCCGGTTCCCAGTCGGAGGTGCCGCCCCACGTCGGGATCGGCAGCTGCGACTGACAACCGAACACTGTGTCCCCTCATCCTGAGGGGCGCCGCTCGGTGGGTTGTGTCGACCAGTCAGGCTAGCGGCGGATGCCGTTGGCCTGCAGGATGGCGCGGTAGCGCTCGACGTCGATGTTCTTCACGTAATCGAGCATGCGGCGACGGCGGCCGACGAGCTTCAGGAGGCCACGCCGGCTGTGATGATCCTTGGCGTGGGTCTTGAAGTGCTCGGTGAGGTGGTTGATCCGCGCCGTCAGCAGCGCAATCTGCACCTCAGGCGAGCCGGTGTCGGTGGCGCTCTGCTTGTGCGCCTCGATGACAGCCTTCTTGTCGGGCATGATGCCGCCTTCCGTGTTCATCCCCCGGGTGTCAGCCCGGGGCTGGAGGTCGTCGGCGGCCAGGGTGGCCGGCGACGCCGGTCGGAGGTTTCGCCCCGACCGGCGTCCAGCAGGCTATCGGACGGCCCGGCGGATGCGGCGCGAGCCGATCATGGTGAGCACGGCACCGAGGCCGAGCAGCATGGCCACGATCTGCAGTGTCCCGCCGACACTGCCGCCCGTCTCCGGAATCGTGGGCAGCGGCAGCGGAGCCCATGACTCGGCTGACGAGTCGACCTCCGGCCGGGACGGCAGCGACACGCCGCCGTCGGGCGTCAGGCCGGTGCACAGGTACGAGCCATACGGGACGTAGTCGAAGCGGTACGCGCCGTCGACCACAGCCCGAGTGGTGATCGTCCAGTCGTCATCAGTGCTCTCGAGTCCGTCAAGTCCGAACCAGGTGCAACTCACCGATGAATAGGGATACCCAAGATCGCCCGTCGGCTGGTACACCCGACCGACGATTGTGCCGAGACCGACGCCAATGAAGTTCACCGTGGTGGTGCCGCCATTCAGCGCTGGCGTCACGGCCGGCACGTCGGCGACGGCCGACCAGTCGATGCCGCCATCAAAGTCGGTGACCCTGCGAACGCCGGGAGCGGGCGTCGCAACCAACCGGTACTCGCCGGCAGGGATGTCACTGACGCGGTAGGCGCCATTCATGACGGTAGTGATCAGCTCGCTATACGCCGGCAGCGCTGCAGCCGAAATCTCTGCTGGCGCCACCCGCGGCACCTCGAGGTCGATCTGCAGCTCATTGCCGATCAGCGGGATGTCACCGGCATCCCACGTGCGATTGCCATTCCGATCGATGAATACCCGTCCGGTGATGTCAGCAGTGAGTGGATCAACGATCACCTCGGTCGAGCCCTCCCACTCGCCCGGCGCCCCGCCGGCGGGTGCCAGACCCGATGCCGTGGCTGTGTTCGAGATCGAGGCGAGGCCGAAGTCATCCTCGGTCGTGGTGTACGTGCCGGTGCACTCCACCGACTCGCCGGGCGACACAATGTACGTGCCGTTCTCGATCACGGGATCGGTCTCCCCGTCGGGGATCGGTCCGCTCACGCCGGCCCCGGGGGTGCAGGCCAGGTCGGCCAGCATGGCATCGGCGACCGTGACATCCGAGAGCGTGACGTTGCCCGAGTTCGTGGCAACGATCGTGTAGGTGATCACCTCGCCGATCAGGTTCACCGATGCGCGATCGGCGGACTTCTCGACAGTGAGCTCAGGGTCGGCCACGAGATCGAGTGTCTCCGTGCCGGTTCCCTCGGCCTCGTTGGCGTCTGGCGTGACGTCGATGCCGCTGGCAGTGGCAATGTTGGAGACACTGCCGGCGTCGATGTCGTCCTGGGTCACGGTGTAGTCGGCCGTGCAGGTACGGCTCTCGCCCACGGCGAGATCGCCGATCGAGTTGTCGTCGACAAGGTCGGCCTCGGTGGTGCCGCAGGCCACACTCGCATCGTCGATGCGGTTGTCGCTCAGCGTCACGCCCTCGAGCGTCACGTTGCCCTCGTTGGTCACCACGAACGTGTACGACGCCGTGTCGCCTGCATCGATGCGAGCATCAGGGTCGACGACGGTGAGGTCGAGGCTGCCCGTCTTCTCGACGGTGAGCACCGGCACCGCTGGAAGTTCCTTGGTGACCGTCTGCTCGTCAGTGACGGCGTCGTCCTCCGGGTCGTAGGCCGTGACGAGCACGGTGTTGGCGACCTCGCCTGCGTCGAGGTCGTCCTGGGTGATGGTGTAGGTGGCCTCGCACGTGACGGTCTCGCCACCGCGGAGGATGACACCGATCACGTTTGCGGGATCGGTGGCACCGGGGCAGACGATGTTGGTCGCATCGTCGTCGATCCGGTCGTCTTCGACGGTGATGTCGAAGAGGTCGGTACGGCCGGTGTTGTCGACCTCGTAGGTGTAGGTGATGGTGTCGCCTGCATCGGCGCGACCATCGACGCCGTCAGCGGCGACATCCTCCACAGCGCCCGCGGTCTTCGTGACCGCGACAGCCGGAATCGGCTCTTGCACGATGACAGTGGCCGAAGCCGGCGACGACTCACGGACGTCGGCCGATGCGTCCACCTGCACCTCGCCGATGTGGCCCACGGCCGAGTTCGTGCGGGCGCCGGTGATCGTGGTGCCGAGGTCGACGGTGTAGGTGATATCGACCGATCCGCCTGCTGGCACGACGATCGGCCCAGCCGCCACGAGCGGACTGGTGCTCACGGGGTCGACGAACACTCCGTCGACGGCCAGCGTGTCGGTGATGTAGGTCGATCCGTCAGGCAGCGTGTCGGTCACGTCATCGAGCGACACATCCGACGCCGTGTCGTTGGTGACAGTGACGGTGTAGTCGACGATGGCGTCGGTCTCATCGGGGATGAAGTCGGGCTCCGCCTTCTTGTCGAGCGTCACGTCGAGACTGCCTGCCACTGTGGGCAGCGTCGGATAGGGCTCGATCAGCGTGGTGTGCTTGATCTGCGTGCCGCTGGCGATGTACTGGATCGGCACGACGAGGGAGGTCGAGGCAGCGGGTCCGACGGCACGGAAGGTGTACCGGGCCGTGTACATGCGATTCGGCCCGGATGCGCTCTCGGTGAGGCGCAGCTGGTCGATGTATGTCTCCACCGCCGATGACCCGTCGGGCGAGATGTCGAGCTCGGTGCGCACGAGACGCCACGACTCGGACGGGAAGCTGGCCAGGGCCGTCGGCGTGTAGTTGAGGGCGCCGAGGTCGTAGTCGGGACCGGCGCCCAGGGTGCCGGTCTCGCCTTCGACGGTGACCGTCACCTCGTC
>JBEGVK010000128.1:0-11996 GCA_041178405.1 Actinomycetota bacterium
GAGGGGGGCCGACGACGGCGAGCTCGAGCTGCTCGTCACGGACGGCTTCGGCATCGAGCTGCGCCACACGACGCGCATCGCGATGTCGACGGGCGTCTGGGACGGTGGTGAGCATCTCGTGGGCTTCGTGCTCGAGGGAGGACCGAAGGTGGTGACTACTGTCGTCGACGAGCGACTCGACGACGGCGGCAGCGAGCCGCAGGGCTGGGCATTCTTCCCCGCAGGGCTGGGCGAGGTCGGTGGCAGCGAGCTCGTGGTCGACCCAGATGCAACGGGCGCGCTGCGCGAGCTGCGCATCTACGACCGCGCACTGCTGACCACGGAGCTGGTGGCGGCGTCGCGTGTGACTGCCGAGGGCTAGCGTCCGGCCATGGACCATTCCACTCCGCAGCGGCTGATCGACGGGATGCGAGGTGTTCGCTACGGCGAGGTGATCCCGGTCTTCCTGCGCGATGGGGCACTTGTCGCCGAGGTGTACGGCACCCAGATGCTCAACGACTGTCCGCAGCACCTCTGGGACGGCCTCGATTCGTCAGCGATCGCCGCCGAGCTCGGTGCTGTCGCAGTGAAGCTGAACGGGCCGAGGCGCTGGGTGCTCGACGGGCTCGGCACGAAGGTTGCGCCGCTCGAGCCAGTGCTGCGCGACTTCAATGGCATCACCATGCGTCGGATAGCGCAGATCAACCTCGGCGGACAGGCGCAGGCCGTGCCGTACACCGAGCGGCATGTCGACCGCGGTGCCGTCTTCTTCTGGGATGCGGGCATGCCCGTCTACGAACTGGTGCGGCCCGACGGCGTGGCCTACGTCATGCAGGCGCTGTGCATGGGCGTCGATGCATCGATGTCGGAGGCGTCGCTGTCGGCGCTCGGCGACCGGCTGGCGATGCCGAAGGGATGGTCGTACCGAGTTCGCACGCTCGATGCCGAACTGGTGGTCGACACGACGGATCGACTGGCGACCGTGCTGCAGGACGAGTTCGAGAACTCGTACACCCTGCCCGGCTGAGCCGATGCCAGTCGGCGGGTAAGGTCGTCGCATGACGGTCCGCCGCAGCATCGGCTGTGCGATGCTCGGCGCGATCCTGGTGGCGGCGTGCTCGGCCCAGTCGCAGTCGTCGATGCCTGCCACCGTCCCGCCGTCGACCGAACCTGCGACGACGCAGCAAGCCGCCACGACGACCTCCTCGGCTGTGCCGACGACGACGTCGGCACTGTCCACCACGTCCACTGCTGCAACCACCACGGTCGTGGCGTCCACGACCACGACGATGCCGTGGCAGCGGTTCCCGCTCAGCGAGGTCGAGCCGCTCGTGCCCGGTGAGGTCATCACCGTGTCGAAGATCGACACCGACGATCCGGTGGTGTTCATCACGATCGATGACGGCTTCTACCGCGATCCACGGGTGCCCGGACTGCTGCGCGACGCCGGTGCTGTCGTGAACCTGTTCCCGGTACCCGGGTATGTCGACGAGGACCCCGACTACTTCCGCGAGATCGCTGCACTCGGCGGCAGCGTGAACTCGCACACGATGCGTCACCGCGATCTGCGCGGTCTCAGCCTTGCTGCACAGGTCGATGAGATCTGCTCGTCGATGGACTACCTGCGGTCGGTCTTCGGCAGTGCAGGCCCGTTCGTGCGGCCTCCGTGGGGGGTATGGGACGCCAACACCGCGCAGGCCGTTGCCCAGTGCGGTGGCGTGGCGATCGTGTCGTGGAGGGTCACGGCCTCGGAGGGCATCCTCAGCACGTGGGGCGACCAGCCCATACAGCGCGGCGACATCATCCTCATGCACTTCCGGCCGACGCTGTACGACGACCTGCTGATGGTGTTCGCCCATCTCTATGGGCTCGGCCTCACGACTGCGCGACTCGAGGACTACCTGGTCGTCGGCTGATCGCCGACCGGCGCCGGCAGCACCTTGCCGGGGTTGAGGATGCCGGTGGGGTCGAGCGCATTCTTCATCTGCCGCATCAGTTCGATCTCTGCCGCTGAGCGCGAATGGCCGAGGTAGTCGCGCTTCAGCGTGCCGATGCCGTGCTCGGCACTGACGGAGCCCTGCCACTCGCGCACCGTCTGGTAGACCACTTCGTCAATCTCGTGCTGCTGCTCGGGTGTCGACGGTCCGATCGACACGCTGAGGTGGAGGTTGCAGTCGCCGATGTGGCCGTAGACGAAGACGTGCGCGTCGGGCCAGCGGGCATGGAGGCGTGATTCGCATTGCATTGCGAAGTCGTCGATGGTCGCGATGGGCAGGCTGACATCGAAGTTGACCACTGATGGAAGGCGGTCGATCGGCTCGCCTTCTCGGATGCGCCACAGCGATCCGGTCTCGCGGGTGGACTGGGCGATGAAGGCATCGACGACGAGACCCCGACGTGCGGCGTCTGCCAGCATTCCCTCGAAACGGCCCGCATCGTGCTCGGGGTCGTCGCCGCTCATCTCGACGAGCACGTAGATCGACTCGTGTGCCGGAATCGGCGGAGTGGCGCCGATCTGCTCGGTGACATAGCGGTAGAAGTACGGCCACATTGCCTCGAATGCCGTGATGCCGCCGGCAGTCCGCTGGGCGTGACGCAGCAGTTCGACGACAGCGCCGTACGAGGGCACGGCGGCGAGGGCGGTGATCCGCGCCGCCGGCCGCGGGTGCAGTCGCAGCACGGCGCGCGTGATGATGCCGAGCGTTCCCTCCGAGCCGATGAACCACTGCTTCACGTCGAAGCCAGCGTTGTTCTTCAGCATGCTGTGCATGCTCGACACGACAGTGCCATCGGCCAGCACCACCTCGATGCCGAGCACCTGCTCGCGAGCCATGCCGAATCGCAGCACCCGGTTGCCGCCGGCGTTGGTGGCGAGGTTGCCGCCCACCTGGCACGAGCCGCGGGAGCCGAGGTCGTAGCCGAGTTCCCACCCCGCATCGGCAACGGCCTGCTGCACGTGCTCGAGGACGGTGCCGGCGAGCACGGTGGCCGTGCCCGCCGCAGTGTCGATCTCCTCGATGCCGGCCATGCGCTCGAGGCTCAGCACGATGTCGCCGGCGCGTGGGGTTGCTGCGCCGGCGAGGCCGGTGCGGCCGCCCTGGGGCACGATCGACTGGCCAAACTCGTGACAGATGCGCATGATCGCCGCAACGTCGTCGGTGGAGCGCGGGCGGACCACGGCGAGCGGCTGGCAGCGGGGTGCATCGCTCCAGTCGCCGGTGTAGCGATCGTCGACCGGCGCGACCATCACGATGTCGGGGCCGAGGCGGTCGAGCAGTGCCGCAACTGACGGTGCAGGCGCGTGGGCCACGCCCCGACCGTAGTTCGTGGCCGGTAGCGGCATGCGAGAGAATGGGGCGATGGGGGAGCAGCGCGACGTCGTCGTGGTTGGCGGCGGGCCGGTGGGCGTGGCGATGGGCATGATGTGCGCTCGGCGCGGGCTGTCGGCCGTGGTGCTCGAGCGGAGCACCGCGGTGTATGACCTGCCACGGGCCATCGTGATGGACGACGAGATCCAGCGTGCCGTCGCGCTGGCGGGTGCGGGCGACGGGCTGCGAGCCGTGATCAGCCCGCTGCCCGGTGCAGAGTTCGTCGATGCGGCGGGCACCCGCATCATCGGCCTCGAGATACCCGATGGATTCGAGTCGCCGCTCGGCTTCCCGCCGGTGGCGCGCTACTACCAGCCCGACCTCGAGCACTTCCTGCGATCGAGCGCAGTCGCTGCCGGCGCGTCGCTGCAGCTCGGCGTCGAGGCTGTGTCGTTCGAACAGCAGGCCGAGGGCGTGACGGTCAGCTGTGCCGATGGATCGATCGAGCACGGCCGGTGGCTCGTCGCTGCTGACGGCGCTGCGAGCCCGATTCGCAAGTCGCTCGGCATCGCCTTCGACGACCAGGGCTTCGACCAGGACTGGCTCGTCGTCGACGTCCGACTGCACGATGGCGCGGAGCCGGCGCTGCCGCTGCTGGTGCGCCAGGTATGCGATCCAGCGCGACCCACCACGTTCGTGCCCGGCCACGATCGCTACCGGCGGTGGGAGTTCCAGCTGCAGCAGGGCGAGACCCGCGAGTCGATGACCTCCCCCGAACGGGTGTGGTCGTTGCTGTCGCCGTGGCTGACACCCGACGATGCGCGGCTCGTGCGAGCAGTGGTGTATCGATTCCATGCCACGGTGGCATCGACGATGCGCAGCGGCAGCGTGTTCATCGCCGGCGACGCAGCGCACCAGATGCCGCCGTTCCTCGGCCAGGGGCTCTGCTCTGGCGTGCGCGATGCCGCCAATCTCGCATGGAAGCTCGAGATGGTGAAGGCCGGTTCGGCGGGCGACCGTCTGCTCGACACCTACGACCTCGAGCGGCGGCCGCACGCCGCTGGCGTGGTGGCACATGCGGTCGACACCGGCCGGCTGATCGACCAACTCGCGGGCCGCGGCGGCGGGCAGGACGGACTCGACAGCGCGTACGGGGGGCAGCGCCCGTTCCCGCACCTCGTCGATGGCTTCCGCACCGGCGACCATCCACTCGTGGGACGGCAGATGCCCAATGTGCCGTGTGCCGTCGGTGGCCGGCTCGATGACGTGACGCTGCGCGACGGTCACACTGGCATCGTGGTGGCGGTGCCCGACAGCTGGCCGATGGACGGTGGCCATGCGGCTGCCCTCAGCGCATGGAAGGCGATCGGCGCTGCCGTTGTCAGCGTTGCGGAGCCCGTAGCGTTCGGCGCGCACGCCGCCGTCATCGTGCGGCCCGACCGCTATGTGGCGGCAGTGTCGGCGGCGCCTGCTGAGTTCGCGGCACATACCGCCTCGCTGATGGAGGCACTCAGATGAGCGACGATCGCACGAAGGTCGTGCTGACGGGAACCGGCATTCCCCATCCGACGCCTGGCCGCGCCGGCCCCGGCGCACTGGTACGACACGGCGACGTGGCCCTGCAGTTCGATGCCGGACGCGGCACGGTGATCCGCCTCGCCGAGGCGCGGTGCACGCCGGCCTTCCTGTCGGCGCTGTTCCTCACGCACGTGCACAGCGATCATCTGTGCGACGTGGCCGACGTGGCCATGACTCGCTGGCTGCAGCAGCAGGTGCACGCCACCGGGCCGCTGCACATCGTGTGCACCGAGGGTGAGGTGGCCGGCTTCGTGGGCCACATGTTCGATGTCTGGCACGACGACATCGCGGTGCGCACCGGACATGTCGGCTCGAAGCCACCCGAGGTGGTGGTGCATGCATTTGCGCCGCCCACCGCACCGGTCGAGGTGTGGCGCTCGGCAGACGGAGCCGTGCGCGTCGAGGCACAGTGCGTGCACCACGAGCCGGTGAGGGATGCGGTGGCCTATCGCGTCACCACGCCCACTGGCGTCGTGGTGATCTCTGGCGACACGCGAGTGTGCGCCGAAGTCGAGTCGCTGGCGGCAGGTGCCGATGTGCTGGTGCACGAGGCGTGCCGTGCGACGTCGATGGCCGAGTCCGTGAAGGGCACGGTGTTCGAGACGATCTTCTCGTACCACGCCGATGCGGTCGCTCTGGGTGGACTCGCACAGCGTGCGGGCGTGCGTCACCTCGCAGTGACGCACCTGATCCCGTCGCCGCGCTCGCCTGTCGACGAGCAGGGCTTCGCCGACGACGTACGCGCAGGGGGATTCAGCGGCGCGCTCACTATCGGACGCGACCTCGACACGTTCGAGATCGATGCCGGCGGCGTCGAGGTGGTTCGGCGGACCTCGTCGGACTGATCCGCACGGTGCGGCCGGAGATTCGGGCGATCGGTACGCTCGGCGCGTGTACTCGGTCGCTCTCAGCGTGGTGTCGTGCCTTCGGGCAGGAACCCGGGTGAATGTCGTGTGGGCCGTGTCGGCCGAGGGCGTGCCTGGCCTCGATCTCAGCGAGGCAGTGGCGTTGACGCCGGGCGGCGGACGGATGGGCTCGCTCGCAGGCGGCGCCTTCGACTCCTTCCTCGTCGATCTCGCGTCGATGTCGACGGGCAGGCTGGTCGATGTCGAGGTGGGCGAGGTCGAGGCGCTGATCTCCGGCGCGCCGAAGGGAGCTCGGGCAACACTTGCGGTGGTCCCGGCCGAGCAGATGCCCGAGCACCTCTGGGGAGCGCTGCTCGAACGGCGCCCTGTGTGCCTCGACGTGGCGCTCGAGGGTCGACAGATCGTCGGCGTGCGCGCCGTCCACGACGCCGGCGGTGGAGGACTCGAGGGTGCCGACGAGCGCGTCGTCGCACTGCTCGAGGGTGGCACCACGACGAGTGAGGCAGCCGAGTCCCGCCTCCTTACCGTGCTCGTGCCGGTCACCCGACTGGCGATCTCGGGTGGTGGCCCGTTCGCCGATGCCCTCGAGTCCGCTGCCCGGCTCCTGGGATGGCAGGTGCAGCGTGCCGGCAGCGTCGACACGGCGAGCGGGCTGATGGCTGGCCTCTCGCCGATCGATGCGGCCGTGGTGATGGGTCACGACGTCGAGGCATCGAGCACCGTCCTGGCAGCAGCCCTCGAGAGCCGGGCCGGCTACATCGGGGCGCTGGGCTCGCTGCGGATGCAGCAGAACCGCGCTGACTGGCTGGCCTACCGGGGCATCACCGACCTCTCGAGGGTGCACGGACCTGCAGGCATCGACATCGCCGCCCGGACCCCCGCCGAGGTAGCGGTGTCGATCCTTGCCGAGGCGGTCGCCACGCTCAATCGGGTGTCCTGACCCCGCCGCCGGGCTGGGCACCCCGCCTCGGCCGCTCGTACACTTCGACTCTGTCGTCGTGGAGGAACCATGTCTGATCCCGCAGCTGCGAAAGAAGTCCTGAAGTCGGTCTGGGATGCCCAGGGCGACCCCGAGGTCGCGCTCGACGACGAGTGCAGCCCCACCAAGGTGTGCCGCAACATGCAGGGCATCACCTTCGAGGGGTTCGCCGAGGAGGGCACCGACATCCGCAGCGCCTGGCGCGCCACGCTCGAGCGCGAGGGCAAGTACAACACCTCGGGCGGCAGCATCCGCGACCTGGTGCTCGGCTCGGGCGAGCAGGGCTGAGCGGTCGCCGCGTGGCCCAGTTCCCCCCGCCGACGGTTGCCGCGCTCACGGAAGAACTGCGCGGGGTCGGGTATCTGGCCGACCGCGGACTTGCCACCGCCGCCTACCTGGCGCTGACGCTCGGCCGCCCGCTGCTGCTCGAAGGGGAGGTGGGCGTCGGAAAGACCGAGCTCGCCAAGACACTCGCCGGGCTCTATGGCCGACAGCTCATCCGACTGCAGTGCTACGAGGGCATCGATGCCGGGCAGGCGCTGTACGAGTGGGATTACGCCCGCCAGATGCTGAAGGTGAGGGCGATGCACGAGTCGCGTGCGAGTGCCGACGATGCCGTCGACCACCTCTACAGCGACGAGTTCCTCGTCGAGCGGCCGCTGCTGCAGGCGATCCGTGCCGGCGCAGCGTGCGTGCTGCTCGTCGACGAGGTCGACCGGGCCGACGACGAGTTCGAGGCCTTCCTGCTCGAGATCCTCTCCGACTTCCAGGTGACGATCCCGGAGCGCGGCACCGTGACAGCGGTGTCGAAGCCGCTGGTGATCCTCACCTCGAACCGCACCCGCGAACTGCACGATGCGCTCAAGCGGCGCTGCCTCTACCACTGGATCGGTTTCCCGGCCGCCGACCGCGAGATCGACATCGTCACGACCCGCATCCCCGCCGTGCGCGAGGCGATGGCGGCGCGCGTGGTGGCAGCCGTGAACCGGCTGCGCGACATGGACCTCGCCAAGCCGCCGGGCGTGGCCGAGACGCTCGACTGGGTATCGGCCCTCGACGCGATCGGCGCCGACTCGCTCGACGAGCAGAGCGCCGCCGACACGCTGGGCGCAGTGGTGAAGGACCGCGACGACCTCGAGCTGGTTGCCGGCTCGCTGGGGCGCGTGGTCGGCGATGCCTGAGGCTGCGCTGGCCGACGGTGGCTATGTCGAGCTCTTCGTCGAGTTCGGCCAGGCATTGCGTGCAGCCGACCTGCCGGTGGGCACCGACGACGTGATGGCGTTCTGCCAGTCGGTGCTGCACCTCGATCCCACCGACATCCTCGACGTGTACTGGGCTGGCCGGACGGCGCTCGTGTCGAAGCGTGACCACATCCCCGTCTACGACAACGTGTTCCGGCAGTTCTTCCTCGACGAGCACCCGGCAGCGCCGGATGATCCGCGTTCGACGCTGAAGTCGTCGGCCAACGGGCAGGCGGTGCTGCAGATCCCCGACAGCGAGCCGGAGTCGCAGGGCGGCGGCAACGACGAGGAGGTGCACCTCGGGTTTATGGCGTCGCCTGTCGACGTGTACCGCACCAAGCGGTTCAACGAGTGCACTCCCGGTGAGCTGGCGGCCCTGCGGCGCATCATGGCGACGATCAGGCTCACGCCACCGCGTCGCCGTACCCGTCGCGTGCGTCCCGAACGCGAGGGTCGGCGCCTGCACATGCGGCGAATGGCGCGCGAGACGATGCGGCGCCAGGGCGACCCGGTGGAGTTCGTGTTCAGCGAGCGCCGTCGCAAGGTGCGCCCGCTGGTGCTGCTGCTCGACGTGTCGGGCTCGATGTCCGACTACTCGCGCAACCTGCTGCAGTTCGCCTACTCGGCTCGTCGGTCGGCGGGCCGAGTCGAGGTGTTCTGTTTCGGCACCCGGCTGACGCGCATCACCCGGCAACTCGACCGTCGGCGGCCCGACGAGGCGATGGCTCGTGCTGCCGAGAGCGTGTTCGACTGGGACGGCGGCACGCGCATCGGCGACTCGCTTGCCGCCTTCGTCCGCCGCTGGGCACGTCGCGGCCTCACGCGTGGCGGCATCGTGGTGATCTGCTCCGACGGACTCGACCGGGGGGATCCCGAGACGCTCGACCGGGCGATGGCGCAGCTCGACCGACTGTGCCACCGCATCGTGTGGGTGAATCCGCACCGCGGCGACAATCCCGACCGTCAGCTCACGTCGATGGCCATGCTGGTGGCCGAGCCGTACATCGACGACGTGCAGTCGGGCCACAATCTGGCGAGTCTCGAGGAGTTCGCCAGGGCACTGCCGGGGCTGCGATGAGCGGCAGTGGTACGCACCGAGGTGACGAGGGGAGTCAGCGATGAGATTCAGTGTGTCGGTGGTGGCCGAGGGTGACCGTGAGGTCACGCTCGCCGAGGTGGTCGAGCTCGCCGATGCCGTGGCACCGCTCGACGGCATTGCCAGCGGAGCCGGCTCGATGTCGTACGGAGCGCAGATCGTGATCGACGCTGCCGACTCGGACACGGCGGTCGACCTGGCGCTGGTGGCCTTCGCCGAGGCGGTCCGCCGTGCTGGTCTGCCCGAGTGGCCTGTCACCCGTGCCGAGACGATCAGCGAGACTGACGACCTGGAGCACTGGGACCAGTGATCCGGCTCGGCTCGCTCGCCGGCTACCCGTTCGAGGGGCCGCGCACGCTGGCCGGCTGGACCGCGCCGTCATGTGCTGCGGTGTATGCAGTGCTCACTCGCAACGACCCTGAGCGCAAGCCGCAGGAGTACTCGGTGATCTATGTCGGGCACGCCGACGACCTCAGCGCCGAGCGGTTCCCCTTCAAGCACCCCTTCGCACCCGACTGGATCAAGCGAGCCGGCACGAAGTGGAACCTGCACATCTGCGTCTACGAGGTGCCGGGCGGCTTGCGCTCGCACCGCGAGCAGATCGCCCGCGAGTTGATCTCGGTCTACGGGCCCAGTTGCAACCCCGAGCAGTTCGACTCGACGTGGAAGGCCGAGTGGATCGGCTCGTATTCGGCGCCGACAACCGGGCCGCTGACGACCTCCGAGAACCCGCCCGATCGCCAGGGCGATCGGCCGGGCTGATCGTCACTTCGGGCTGCGGTAGCCGACACCCTCGAGCTGGCGCGAGCGGCGTGTGCCCATGGCGGGCTTCGCAGGTTCGCGTTCGGTGCCCTCGGGCTCGGGCTGATAGGTGGCGCCGCGCACGATGCCCTCGGCAAAGCCGTAGAGCAGCGGCAGTGCACCGGCCACGACACCGCCCGAGCGGTTGATGTGCTCGACGCCCGGCTCAATTGCCTCGGCGTTCTTCTTGATGGCCCAGACGAGGTTGGCGGCCTCCTCGAGGCCTTGGCCGACTCGGTTCAGCTGGCCGCCGACGATGTACAGGTAGATCGCCAGGCCTGCGATGAGCAGGACGATGTCGATGACGGTGAGAACGACGAGCGTGGTCATGAGCGAACCTTGTCGAGGACACGGCCGAGGAACAGGTGGTGCTCCAGGCCTTCGGCGAGTACGGCATCGACACGTGCGGCTGTCTGTGCGATCAGCGCCGTGTCGTCGGTGTTGGCCTTCGCCTGCTCGAGCGTGGCCTTGATGACGGCGACGCGGCGCTCGATGGTGCGCACGAGCACGACGAGGGTGGTCAGCAGGCCGGCCACGGCGAGCACGACGACGAAGCCGGCCACGATGGCGACCCACCACAGGGTCTCTTGGGTGTCGGTCAGGGCGATCATCTCAGCCTCCCAGCTTGGTGCGACCGCGCGTGAGGCCAGCGGCGATGACCTCGGCGGACTCGATGGTGGTGTGCAGTTCGGCAAGGGCTGCCGTGTTGGTGACGGCGGCGCTGAGGCCGGTGTTGATGCGCTGCGCCTGGCCGCCGATGGAGCGGGCGAGGAGCAGGATGGGAACGACGAGGGCGACTACGACGAGCACCACGACGATGCCGATGACGTAGCCGATGACCCAGCCGGTATTCGATTCAGCGAGCAGGGCGAGCATGGTGGCCTCCTCAGATGCCTTCGCAGAAGTCGCGGACGGGCTTCAGGCTGGCGTTCACCGACGGGAGCACGGTGGGCACCGTGCTGGTCTTGGCGACGATGACGGCGACACCGCCTTCGAGCGCGGCGAGCGTGCGCCTGACGGCGACGAGGTGCATGACGGCCCGGAACAGTCCCAGCGCCGCCGCAGCGACGATGAGCGCAGTGATCACGAGCGTGACGATTGCAGCAGCAGACATGGCGTGGCCCTCCTCAGCCCAGCAGCTTTCCGACGGAGCCGGCATAGCGCACGGCTCCGTTGGCGACGTCGGCGATGGTGCGGTCGGTGGTGGCGAGCAGGTCGGGTGCCGTATCGAGCTCGCCGATCAGCGCCACGCCACCGGCGAGCGTGTCGTCGGCGGCGGCCCGGATGCGCTCGAGCGCGCCCAGGAGCCGGCTCAGCAGAGCGACCAGTACGGGAACGACCACCACCACGAGGATGATGTTTCCCAGTCCCCAGAGTGTCATCAGAACCTCCTCAGCGGCCCGTGGGCTGCGGTTGATACGGAAGGAAGAAGCGGCGTGCGACTCGGGCGAGCGCCATGCGCGCCGCGCGCAGGGCGATCGAGATGCCGCTTGCCGGCTTGGGGGCACCGATCATCGACGGATCGATTCCCCGTGCCTTGGCATCGAGGCGGAGCTGCATGCCGTTCGAGAACTCGTCGAGCAGCACGGCGGTGACGTCGGCGACGAGGCCGCGGCCGTACTGGGCGGCGGCACCTGACAGCACGAGGTCGAGCGCGATGTCGACTCGGGTGCCCTTGCCCGCCTGTGACAGCACGGCGGTGAGCGCGAGCGTCGCCTGGCCGCGGCCCTTCTTCTCGGCGCCGGATGCGTCGACGACGATGGTGCGGGTGGCCTGGTTGCGGTCCTTGATCTCGGCGGCACCGGCGAATTCGAGCTTCACGGGGCCGGCCTTGATGAGCACGTCGCCCTCGTAGCGGGTGTCGCCCACCTGGTTGGAGAGGTTGGCGCCCGGCAGGCAGGCGGCCACCTGCGGGATGTCGCCGAAGAAGTCCCACACCGCGTCGAGCGGCTGGGGCACTTCGAGTTTCTGGTTGATCAGCATGAGACCTCCTGCGAGAGGAACGAGTCGGGGTCCTTCTTGAACGAATACCTGCAGCCTGCGCAGCAGAAGTAGTAGGTGCGTCCCTCGTGGTCGACCGGGAAGCTGGCCGAGTCGGCTGCGACGGTCATGCCGCACACGGGGTCGATGACCTCGTCGGGGCGGCGC
>JBEGVK010000129.1:0-6430 GCA_041178405.1 Actinomycetota bacterium
CCCGGTCTGCTCGAGAATGCGCAGCGATGCCTCGTGGATCGACTCGAGTTCGTCGGCGGAGAGCACCTCGGTGTGGCTGAGGCGCATGGTGGGCTGGCGGAAGGGGCGCTGCTCGGGGAGCTTCGGGCCGCGGCTCTCGGTCCGGTCGCGGCCCCGCCGGCGTCCCCCTGCCTCGGGTGCCTCAGCAGGGCTGGAGGTGTCGGTCACGGCCTCCGACATTACACCGGCGAGCTCATTCCTTGTACAGACGTACCGGAATCGACCACCTGCGGCAGCCGGCGCGATGGGCTAGAACCACCCTGATGACACGCCTTCGCGACCTCGGACTTGCCATCGGGCGCCTGCCGACAGGGCCGACGAACTCGATCGCTGACGTCGACGGAGTCTCGGTGGGGCATGCCACCGTCGTCCACGACGGGCCACGAGTCGCGCGCACCGGAGTCACCGTGGTGCACACGCGCCCGCCCGGCCGACGGGGAATGCTGTGCCCGGGCGCCATGTACTCGCTCAATGGCAACGGTGAGTTCACCGGCTCGCACTGGCTGGCCGAGTCGGGCCTGCTGGCCGGACCGGTGGCGATCACGAACACCCACCAGGTCGGGCTCGTGCGCGACGAACTCGTCCGCTGGCAGGTCGAGCGCAATCCGGCGACACAGTGGTGCCTGCCGGTGGTGGGCGAGACCTACGACGGCTTCCTCAACGACATCGACGCCTTCCACCTCGAGGCGTCGCACGTGCGCGCTGCGCTGGCCGATGCCGACCGGCCGCGCCTGCCGGGCGAGCCAGCGGTCGTCGAGGGATGCGTCGGCGGCGGAACCGGGATGGTCTGCCATCAGTTCAAGGGAGGTATCGGCACCTCGTCGCGCCGTGCCGGCGAGCCGGGATCGGCAGACGGCGAGTTCACCGTTGGCGCGCTCGTGCAGGCGAACTACGGGCGTCGAGCCCTGCTGCGCCTCGACGGCGCGCGTATCGGGCACCTCGTGGGCGACGACGTCGTGCCACTGCCGTCCGAGCCCCACGTCCCTGAGGCCGGTTCTGTGATCGTGCTGGTCGCCACCGATGCGCCGCTCGTGGCCGACCAGTGCCGACGCCTCGCCCAGCGCGCGACGATCGGACTTGCCCGCGTCGGCAGCATTGCCGCCGACAGCAGTGGCGACATCGTGCTGGCCTGGAGCGCCGGCAACGAGGTGCCCGAGGATGCGGCGTCGGCAGTCACCGTGCGATCCCTGCCGCACGACCACCTCACGCCGCTCTTCGAGGCAGTCGCGGAAGCGGTGGAGGAGGCGGTGTGGAATGCGCTCGTGGCAGCGACGACGATGGTCGGCCAGCGGGGTCGCACGGTGCACGCCATCCCGCACGACGTGCTCTGCCGCGCAGCGGCGCTCGTATCCCCGAGTGCTTCATGAACCTGTGGCGTGCATGGCACGCAGCCGCAACGCCTGTGTATCGTCGGCGGGGATGAGCACTGAGTCGAGACGGCGGACAGTCGAATGGCCGACCGTCGCGCTGCTGGCGAGCTTCGCCGCCGCGTGGCTGGCCCTCGTGCTCGGGCATGAGTCGGTGCCGTGGTGGGCTGCGGCACCAGCCATGGTGTACATGGGCGGCCTGTGGATGTCGTTCGGACACGAGCTGCTGCACGGTCATCCGACGCGATGGAACTGGGTGAATGGCGCCGTGGGCTGGCTGCCACTCTCGATGTGGCTGCCCTTCAGCCGCTACAAGTACTGGCACGTCGTGCACCACTTCGCCGACCTGACAGACCCGATCGAGGACCCTGAGAGCTTCTACGTGACGCCCTCCGACTGGGAACGGCGCACGCGTCTCGGTCGGGCGTGGACGCTGCTGCTGCGAACGGCGCCCGGTCGCGTGCTGCTCGGGCCGTGGAGGGCGATTCCGCGCTTCTGGCTCGGTGAGGTGCGCTGCCTCGGCGAGCGTCGCATCGTGAGCCAGTGGCTGGTGCAGGTTGTGCTTGCCGTCTCGTTCGGCTGGTGGATCTTCGGCATCGTCGGCTACCCGTGGCTCGAGTACGTGCTGTGCTTCGTCATCGGCGGGTCGTCGTGCACGCACCTGCGGTCGTTCGTCGAGCACCAGGCGGTGGCATCGGGCACGCGCTCTGCCGTGGTGAAGGCAGGGCCGGTGATGAGCCTGCTGTTCCTGAACAACAACCTGCACCACACGCACCATGCGCAGCCCGACCTTGCGTGGTATCGGCTGCCGGCAGCGCACCGCCGTCTCGGCAGCGACGCGCTTGCTGCCGACGGCGCCGGCTTCTACCCGGGCGGCTATCTGCAGGTGATCCGCACCTACTTCTTCCGGCCGTTCCACCAGCCGGTGCACCCTCTGCCGCGGCCATGACGTTCGCGATGCTGGGGATGTATCCCTTCGAGCATCTGCGCGCCCACTACGACCACCTCTGGATGGCGCTGCGTCGCCACCTTGCCGATGTGTCGCTTCCGGACTCGCTCGACTGGGGCCGCGATCTGCACGCGTCGTGGCTCGAGCCCGACCTCGTGCTCGGACAGACATGCGGCTGGCCGCTGGCCACGGTGCTCGACGGCAGGGTGGCAGTGGTTGGCTCATTCGACGTCGACGTACCGTGGGCCTCGGGCGGTCGCTACCGGTCGGTGCTCGTCGCTCGTCGACCGGTGTCGGTGCACGACCTGCGCAGCAGTGGCGACACCGTGGTGGCGGTGAACTCGCTCGACAGCCTCTCCGGCTGGGTGAGCCTCTGCCATGCGTGGGGCGGGCGGCCGCCGCGGATTCTCGAGACAGGGGCTCACCGCGAGAGCATGCGAGCCGTTGCCGAGGGCAGGGCGCACCTGGCGAGCATCGATGCCGTCTCGTACGAGCACCTCGTGCTCGCAGAGCCGGCGCAGGTGTCGTCGGTGCACATCGTCGGGCACGGGCCTGTGGTGCCATCACTGCCGCTCATCTGCTCGCTCGACCGTGCCAGCACCGTTCCTGCGCTGCGTGGTGCGCTCGGCGCAGTGGTCGCCGACCCGCAGATGGCCCCGACGCTGCACGTGCTGCGGATCAGGGGTTTCGTGCCGTTCGAGCGCGGCGACTTCGAGCGGTTGCTGGCGATGGCGCCCCCAGGTGGCGGCTGAGCGCTACCGCCTCGCGTCCGACGGCGACGCGGGCGCGCCGCAGTGTGTGTCCGTCGAAGCGATATGAGGGTCCGACCACGCTCAGCGCAGCGACGACGTGCCCGGTCGCATCGCGCACGGGGGCCGAGACCGCCGTCGTGCCGTCCTCCACGGCGTTGATGCGCGAGGCGACGCCGTCGTCGTCGGTGCGTCCGGCGAGCGCTGCGCCGACTGCGGTACCTCGGCGCGGGATCTCGTGGCCGAGCCAGCTGACATGTCGCACCGTGTGGCTGCCGGCGTACATCGCGACATACGTGGCGGTCGCCTCGTCGAGTGCCTCGGCGAGGTAGGCGGACTCGCCGGTCTCCTCGGCGAGGATGCGAAGCACCGGGGCGGCGAGCCGTGGGAGGGTTGCCGAGCTCGACAGGGCGCGGGCGATGCGCAGCAGTTCGACACCCGGCACGTAGCGGCCCTCGTCGTCGCGCATGGCGAAGCCCGCCGCCTCGAGGGCGCGCAGCTGGCGCAGGGCGGTGCTCGGGGTGAGGCCGACGCGACGGGCCGCATCGGCGAGGCTGATACCGCCGGCCTCCTCGCTCGCTGCGTCAGCGACGACTCGCACGAGGGCAAGGCCGCGGTCAGTGGCCCGTGGCGTGGCGCGGCGACCGGATTCGGTGCTGGCGCGGTCGCCGTCACTCGGAGGCGGCTGGACTCGCTCTGCCATGTTGCGTAGTATGGCAGAGTATTGCGCAGAGTGAAATACTCTGGGGACCATGAATGGGTGACGCAGGGGACGTGGTGGACGTGGGGGACGTGGACGATCCGAACGGCGCAGATCACGCGGCGAGCGGCAGCAGGTCTGCCGAAGGGAAGGTGACGCTCGAGGGGCGACGCGCGCCGATCACCGTCGACGATGTCGTGGCCGTGGCGCGGCACGGTGCCACGGTGAGGCTCGGGCACCAGGCGCGCGCCGACATGGCGGCGAGCGCAGCCCTCGTCGACGGCTATGTGTCGAGCGACTCACCCGTCTACGGCGTCACTACCGGCTTCGGCTCACTCGCCGCGACGGTGATCCCGGTAGATCGAACCGCCGAACTGCAGGTGGCGCTCGTGCGGTCGCACGCCACCGGAATGGGCGATCCGGTCGAGCCCGAGGTGGTGAGGGCACTGCTGGTGCTGCGTGCCCGCAGTCTCGCAATGGCGTACAGCGGCGTCCGTCCCGAACTTGTCGACCTCCAGATCGCGATGCTCAATGCCCGCATCACGCCGGTGGTGCGCGAGCACGGCTCACTGGGAGCCAGCGGCGACCTGGCACCGCTCAGCCACTGTGCGCTCGCGCTGATCGGCGAAGGCGAGGTGTGGGGCAGCGGCAGCGAGCACGTGCCCGCAGTGACAGCGCTCGCGGCGGCGGGGCTCGCACCTGCAACGCTGCGCGCCAAGGAGGGCCTTGCCCTCATCAACGGCACCGACGGCATCCTCGGGATGCTGTGCCTCGCCGTCCACGATCTCGCAGGCTTGGCACGCATTGCCGACATCGTCGCGGCGATGACGGTGGAGGGCCTGCTGGGCACCGACCGCGCGTTCGCCGCCGACCTGCAGGCACTGCGACCGCAGGTCGGCCAGGCCGCCAGTGCCCGCAACCTGCAGCGCGTGATGGCCGACTCGGGCATCGTCGCCAGCCACCGCGAGGGCGACGACCGCGTGCAGGATGCGTACTCGCTGAGGTGCACGCCGCAGGTGCACGGCGCAGCACTCGACACGCTCGGCCACGCTCGCACCATCGTCGACCGCGAACTCGCTGCGGCGATCGACAACCCGATGATCCTTCCCGACGGCCGAGTCGAGAGCTGCGGGAACTTCCACGGCGCGCCCCTCGCCATGGTGGCCGACTTCCTCGCGATAGCGGTGAGCGAGCTGTCGGCAATCTCCGAGCGGCGCACCGACCGCATGCTCGATCGTGCCCGCTCGTACGGTCTGCCGCCATTTCTCTCGCCCGATGCCGGTGTGAACAGCGGGATGATGATCGCCCATTACACGCAGGCAGCGATGGCGATGGAGAACCAGCGCCTTGCCGTGCCCGCATCGACGCAGTCGCTGCCCACCAGTGCAATGCAGGAGGACCATGTGTCGAACGGCTGGGCCGCTGCACGCAAGCTGCGCCGGTCGGTCGACAACCTTCGCCGTATTCTCGCCGTCGAGCTCGTGTGCGCTGCCGCCGCCATCGACCTGCGCGCGCCGCTGACGCCGTCGCCTGCATCGGCGGCAGTGCTGCGAGTGCTTCGCCAGCACGTCGCCGGGCCTGGCCCCGACCGGTGGCTGTCGCCCGATCTCCGAACCGCAGAGCGCCTGCTTGCCGACGGCAGTGTGCTGAACGCGGCCGAATCCGTCGTCGGCGCCCTGGAGGTCTGACATGTCCGGTCCCCGCGAAGTCCGCGCCCCGCGCGGCACGCAGCTCAACACGCTCGGGTGGCCGCAGGAGGCCGCCTACCGGATGCTGCACAACAATCTCGACCCCGAGGTGGCCGAGCGGCCTGATGACCTGGTGGTGTACGGCGGCACCGGCCGCGCAGCGCGCAGCTGGGACGCCTTCGACGCCATGGCGCGCACGCTGCGCACGCTGAAGGCCGATGAGACGATGCTGGTGCAGTCGGGCAAGCCGGTCGGCGTGTTCCGCACCCACGAGTGGGCGCCGCGTGTGCTGTTGGCCAACAGCAACCTCGTGCCCGAGTGGGGCAACTGGGACGAGTTCCGCCGCCTCGAGGCCCTCGGCCTCACGATGTACGGGCAGATGACCGCCGGTTCGTGGATCTACATCGGCACGCAGGGAATCCTGCAGGGCACCTACGAGTGCTTCGCCGAGATCGCCCGACGGAAGTTCGGCGGCACGCTGGCCGGCACCATCACCCTCACCGCAGGCCTCGGCGGCATGGGCGGCGCCCAGCCGCTCGCCGTGACGATGAACGGCGGCGTAACACTGTGCATCGACGTCGAGCAGTGGCGCGTCGAGCGCCGCCACGAGCACCGCTACCTCGACGAGATCGCCAACTCGCTCGACGATGCGATTGCCCGCTGCGTGCGTGCCCGCGACGAGAAGCGAGCTCTGTCGGTGGGTCTCGTCGGCAATGCGGCCGTGCTCGTGCCGAAGCTGCTCGAGATGGACTTCCCGGCCGACATCGTCACCGACCAGACCAGCGCCCACGACCCGCTCAGCTACGTGCCGGCCGACCTCACGCCGGAGGCCACCGCCGAGATGGCGCGCAGCAACCCACAGGAGCTGATCCGCCGCAGCCGGGTGAGCATGGCCACCCACTGCCGGGCAATGGTGGGCTTCCTCGACAAGGGCGCCG
>JBEGVK010000130.1:0-2857 GCA_041178405.1 Actinomycetota bacterium
CACCCGTCTCGTACACCAGTTGCAGGTGCACCAGATCGAGCTGGAGATGCAGAACGATGAGCTCCAGCGGGCGTGGGCGGCAGAGGAAACTGCCGCCGCCGGCCGCGACGAGCTGTTCGAGCTTGCCCCTCTTCCCTACCTGGTGGTGGCCGCAGACGGGTCGGTCGCCAGTGCCAATCGGGCAGCCCTTCGGCTGCTCGGGGGCGACCGCCAGGCACTGATCGGTCACGCCTTCACCGAGTTCGTGGCATCGAGCGACAGGGCTCAGGTAAACCACGCGCTTGCCACTTCAGTCTCCGGCAGCGAGGTCGACCGATTCGACGTGTCGCTCAGCATCGGCGACCGGGCACGGGTCCGCGTCTGCATCGCGCCGAGCACCGACGAGGCGACGATCCGCCTGATGCTCGTCGACCGCTAGCGGCCCGCTCGGCCAATCCGCTCGACCGGGCGTCGCTGCATTCGTGCCAGCAGGGCGAAGGAGTCGGACTCGCCGAGCACGCCGACGAGGTCGGCGACCGTGCCAGCCCTGTGGGGATCGTGCAGCGTGTCGGAGCGGATGCTGAGCACGTTCGACACGATGCCCGACGTGGCCGATCGCAGCAGTTCGGGCAGCTGAGTTGCGTCGGCGCGTGCGAGTTCTACTGGCTCACCACCCTCGTGCAGGGCGAGCGTCACCACTGCAAGCACGGGGTGGCGCGATCGCTCGTGCTCGAGCATGTGCACGACATCGGCGTTGTAGCAGCGAACCATGGTGTCCACGGCCTCATCAAGGGGCGCTCCGGCGATTGCCACGTTGGGGTACGGCGGGTCGAACGGGTCAATGAGCGAGCGGCTCATGTTCAGCACCAACGACGGCCGTACCGGTGATGCGTGATACACCGCACGCGCCACGCTGTGCAGACGTTGCTCGTCGGGAGTCGCTGCGCTCATCCGCACGTGGACCACGATCGGCGAATCATCACCACGCAGATGCCGTACGTGCAGAGAGGTGTGGCCGATCTCGACTCGTCGCCGGGCTGCCGCCTTTGCCGGGTGCACCAGGTCGCCCCTGTCCTTGACGAGCGACTCGCCCTCGAGCAGCACGCCGACCACCTCGGGGAATCGCCAGACTCGGCCGCCCGTCTCATGCGTCTCGAAGAGCCGGTGCCGTGTGCAGAGCGCCATGAACTCGTTCAGCGTCCAACCCGGCAGGTTCTCCTCCATAACCACCCGCGACCAGCCGCGCCCGCCCGGAACGGCATTGAAGTAGTGCACATAACGGAGTGCGTCGTCGGATGTGACGTAGAAGGCGGCCCGCTCGGAACGGGTCGGCGACGCCGGCGATTCGGTCATAGATCCTCCTGACGGGCGGCCGCTGCCAGCCACTCGACTCTGACGCACGACTCGTAGGTGCCTGTGACCGGCGCTGTCGCCGCTCGGCGAGCGAGGACTCCCCATCACTCCCGGGACGCGGTCATCGCACACCAATAGTGGAGACAACGAGGACCAACTCGATAGCTGACATCCCCCTTGAGGATTCGCCCACGGCCGCGTCCGCCTGATGGACGAATGTCCAATCCTCTTGGCAGGACGCCGAAATGAGCGTACCCTCGCCAATACCGCGGCGATTGGGGACCGCGCTCGCGAGCGGAGTGATCACCATGGACGCGGCGTCAGCCATCAAGCACCACCACCACCTCACACTGTGCACCGGCACTGCCCAGGAGGACTACGACTTCCACACCGGCCTTCTCGGTCTGAAGAGCGTGAAGAAGACGGCGCTCTACGACGGCACCGTGCCGATCTACCACCTCTACTACGCCAACGACCTCGGCGACGAGAGCACGATCATCACCTGCTTCCCGATGCGACAGAGCGGTCGAATGGGCCGAAAGGGAAGTGGCCAGGTGTCAGCGGTCAGCCTCTCAGTGCCGGCGTCGAGTCTCGGCTACTGGCGCTCGAGGTTCGACGACGCCGGATATCCCTACACCGAGCGCGAGCGCTTCGGTGAGCGGATGCTCGTCTTCGAGAACCCGGGACACATCGAATACGAGCTGGTGGGCATCGACGACGACGACCGCCTGCCGTGGACAGGCAGCGGCGTGCCAGCCGACATGGGCATCCGCGGCACCCACGGTGTAACGGTGACGGTGCGCGACATCGAGTCGTCGATCGACTTCATGGAGAGCGGCTGGAACGGCACCCATACCCGTACGGAGGGAAGTGAGCTCCGCTACGAGGTTGGCGAGGGCGGCAGCGGCACGATCGTCGACTTCCGCATCGACCCCGACCTACCCGCGGGATCCTGGACATTCGGCGAAGGCACCGTGCACCACGTCGCATTCGCAGTCGACAATCTCGACATTCAGACAGAGGTGAAGGGCCATCTCGAAGGACTCGGCTACACCGACGTCTCGGACCGCAAGGACCGCGGCTACTTCGAGTCGGTGTACGTCCGGACCCCCGGCGGGGCATTGTTCGAGGCGACGGTGTCGAAGCCGGAGGGCTTCACCATCGACGAGCCGTACGACAAGCTCGGCCACGACTTCCAGATACCACCGGTGTTCGCCAGCCAGGCCGAGTGGATCAAGGGCTATCTCGAGCCGCTGACGTACTGAACGTCGCTACGCGTCGCGACGTGCGGTAACTGCGCTCGACAGCAGCGTGACACCGAGCGCGACGCCGCCGAAGTAGACCCCAGCAGCGAGACGTCCGGGTCCTCCGCCGAGGTCAAGCTGGCCGTACTCGAGCATTCGGAAGCCGGCTTGGAACGGCATCCACGCCCCCACGGTCATGCTGTCGGTGCTGAGCGCGATCAGCGCGCCCACGATGCTCTCCACCAGCAGCGGCCAGAGGATGATCGTCGTAATCGACAGCG
>JBEGVK010000131.1:0-5746 GCA_041178405.1 Actinomycetota bacterium
TGTCCTGGTAATGGCTACTCTGAAGGCTCAGTTGCTCGGGCGAGTGGCGGAATGGCAGACGCGCTGGCTTCAGGTGCCAGTGATCGTAAGATCGTGGGGGTTCAAGTCCCCCCTCGCCCACCAGTTAGTGATCCGGTGAGGTTTCTTCACCACATGGATCGAGATCGTGCACCAGATTCGGCGCCAAGATCGGGCATGGCCGATTGTTTTTGTTGCGGTTGCCCTCGGATGCAGTAACGACGAGAGGGTCGACGACTCTGAAATCGTCTCCGTGAGTGACCCCGTCGCCAGCACGACGCCGACGATCGAAGAGACCTCCATGACGGAGTCGCCGGAGCATGACCTGACACCCGGTTGCGCGGACACGGCAGTTTGATATCGTCAGATATCAGGAGGTAGGGCTTGATGACTAACATCCTCATACGCGACATCCCGGACGAGGTGATCGCTGCGATCGATGCGCGTGCCAAGCGCATCGGACTCTCACGTACCGAGTACTTGCGCAGAACACTCGAACGTGAACGGGTCGGCAGCGTCGGCCCAATCACGCTCGACCACTTCCACCGGGTCGCCTCATTAGCGGCCGACCTTGACGACCCTGACGTGATGGCGAACGCTTGGTCGTGACCGGCTGGCTCATCGACAAGTCGGCGCTCGTTCGACTGAGCAACGCCTCCGCTGCAGCCGAATGGGCGAGCCGCATCGAGAGAGGCCTCGTCCGTATCTCCACGGTCACCCGGCTCGAGGTCGGATACTCGGCGCGTACGGCGCCCGACCTCCGCACGTTGCTCACCGAGCCACCGATCTCATCGATGCCCGTTGAGTACCTGACTCCGAAGATCGAAGACCGCGCCGTCGAACTGCAATTTGCACTTGCAGAACGAGGCCACCATCGGGCACCCTCCATCCCCGACCTGTTGATCGCCGCAACTGCCGAGCTCGCAGACCTCACCGTCCTGCACTTGGACAAGGACTTCGAACTTATCGCCGAACTCACCGGCCAACCGACAGAACGCCTCGATCTGACCTGAGAACGCACCTGCCACCTTTCGCCGGCTCGCTCTCAGCTCGAGAGGGTGAGGCCACGCTCGGCCGCCTTCCGATGGAACTCCGTCTCGGTCTTCATCTCGTCGAGTCCGTGCCGCCGGCGATCGGCGTTGGCCTCATCGATCGCCACAGCGCGCTGTTGGTCGTCGCCGGCTTCCAAGATTTCGAGATCACGGCATCATGCGACGCCACGCCGACACAGAGCGCATCACCTGAAGGCCAATGGTCCAGTCGCGGCGTCACGACCGTTCGGTGCTTCCCGGATTCCCGGGTGAGGTTGTGGTTGATTTCGTCGGGTAGGCGACTCAGTGTTGGGCTATCCGGCTTCGAAGCGATTGCGCAACTCGACGAACACTCTTTCGCCGACAATGGCGGTGAGTTCGTCAGCCAGACTTTCGACGACGGGTCGAGTTCCGACATAGGCCTCGGGTTCTTCGGTGCAACACCAAGCCATTTTGGTGCTGTGGTCGCCCCAGTCGGCACGTTGCCATCCGCGCACGGTGGCGACTTCGATCTCATCGTCGCGCATCACCCAATCGACTTTGATGGGTAACTGCCAGCAGACCGACGGCTTCCAGTCAATGGGTGACTCATCATGGGCGAGAGCACCAAGATGCAGTGCGCACCCTTGACCCCCCGGGAATCCGACACGATTGTGGAAAATGCAGGCCCCATCGATGACGCGCGTCGCGTTCCGGTCGGCATCGCGAAAAATTCCGTTCATTGACGCCTCATGATGAAATTGAAAAATCTCCGGCGACAAAGTGGACGCCAGAGCGGCCAGATTCATGGCTTCTTGTTCACCATCGAGTTCGGCGCCGAGCGAGCAACATCCATGTCCAGTATCGGCGTCGCGAGTTTCACCGACTCCCAAACAGCCCCGACCCCAAATGCACGTCCAGTTCGATGTCATGAACGAGCGCTCGAAGCGCCAGACCGTGTCTCCGTCATCGACTTCGTCGAATTCGGGTTCGTTAGACATGTCGTCAGGTTAGGTGTTCGCGTGTCGACGGAGTGATCGACACGTCGATCCCGTGACCAAATCGCAGGGATCCCAACGCAGAGGAGGGCACGATCCCACCGACAGGAACCGTCCCCGAGGAACTACGCGACATGCTTCCCACCATCGACCTGTGTGACGCGGCATCCGCTGATGGCAGATCTTCTTCTCGCTTTGGAGGCGTGTCTCGGTGACTTGCAGCCGGAAGTCGACCTCGACGACTTCGAATCCGCCCATGCGGCATGATCAACACCCAACCATCACCGTCCGGGAAACGGGGTCAACTCCAAGCCGAACGGGCTCTCCTTCGGGCACTGATCGAGTCTTTCCTGCTCTGACCCCCAGAACTCGATGCCCGAACTCAGCCGGTAGCGTCTCCTAGAGCAGAATGGAGCGAAAAGTGACTGGCAACTCCACCTATCGGCATCTGCGCACGGGCATCCTGGCAGTGCAGGCCGTCGAGGCCCCCGAGGTCGTGACGTCGTCGTGGATCGACGAACAGCTCTCCACCACCTTCGAGCGCCTCGGGGTCCGGTCAGGGCTGCTCGCGGAACTGGCCGGAATCGAACAGCGCCGCTGGTGGCCCGAGGACGTCACATTCGACCAAGCTGCGGCGATGGCTGGACAGCGTGCGATCGAGGCGTCTGGCATCGACCCCGATCGCATCGGCATGCTGATCTCGACCTCGGTCTGCAAGCATCACCTCGAACCGTCGGTCGCCTGCGCCGTGCACCACCAACTCGGCCTGTCGTCGTCTTGCAGCAACTTCGATGTGGCCAACGCATGCCTGGGGTTCGTGAATGCCATACAACTTGCAGGAACCGCGATCGATGCCGGAATGATCGACTACGCGCTCGTGGTCGACGGTGAGGGAAGTCGCCACACGCAGTTGGCCACCATTGCGCGCCTGAAACGCGAGTCCACGACCTTTGCCGACGTGTTCGACGAGTTCGCGTCACTCACTCTTGGTTCGGGCGCGGCAGCAATGGTGCTCGGCAGCACTGATCGACACCCCGATGCCCACCGAGTCGTCGGCGGGATCACTCGTGCAGGCACCAAGCATCATGAGCTCTGCATCGGCGATCTCGATCGCATGACCACCGACACCAAGCGACTGCTCGAAGCGGGCCTCGATCTCGCCCATGCGGCGTGGATCGATGCTGCTGCCGACTTCCAGTGGGCGACTGGCATCGACCAATACGTCGTGCACCAGGTGAGTTCTGTGCACACGGCGCTCCTTTGCGAGCGGCTCGGCATCGACCCCGCGCTCGTGCCGCTCACATATCCCCGATTTGGCAACGTCGGACCGGCGGCGATTCCCATCACGCTCGCTGGTCTCTCGGCAGATCTGGCGGCTGGCCAACGGGTTTTGTGCATGGGGATCGGCTCGGGGCTGAACACCAGCTTCACCGAAATCATCTGGTGATGAGGGCCACACCCACCGAGGCGCAGTGGCGTGCATGGGGTGTTGAACCGTCGTGGTCGCGCACACTCACCGTGGATGGGTCGACGTGGCATCTGCTCGAACGTTCCCCCGCGCATCCGGCGGGCACCGTGGTGTGCGTCCACGGCAACCCTACGTGGTCATTCCTGTGGCGCGGACTGCTCGATCGTCTCGGCGACCGCTATCGCGTGATCGCAGTGGACCAACGGGGAATGGGTTTCAGCGAACGCGCTTCCACACGGGTCTACACCGACCGCGTCCGTGACCTCGAAGAAGTCGTCGATGCGCTGGACATCGACGGTCCCTTCACTCTCGTTGGCCATGACTGGGGTGGAGCGATCGCCATGGGATTTGCGGTAGCGCACCCCGATCGCTTGTCGGGCCTCGCGCTCTGCAACACCGGCATCGCCGTGCCCCAGGGCCGTCACGCACCTCGGCTCATCCGTGTTGCAGCCACCGGCCCCATGACCGACCTGATGTGTCGTCGCACCCGCACCTTCGTCGATGGCACCATCGCTCTCTCGTGGCGACGCCTCGCAAAGCCCGTTCGCGAGGCCTTACGCGCCCCGTATCGGCACGCAGCGGAGCGCTCGGCAATCGCCGACTTCGTCGCCGACGTGCCCTTTGACGAACGCCATCGGTCCTCTGCCAACATCGCTGACGTGGCAGAAGCCATCCGCTCTTTCGACCGACCCACGCTCATCGTGTGGGGTGCGAACGATCCCGTGTTCGACGACTCGTTCGCGCTCGATCTCAGCGATCGACTGCCACACGCCGATCTGCATCGATTCCGCGACGCCGGCCATCTGTCCCCTCTCGAGGTGGACGTGGCGGGAGTCATCGACACCTGGCTACAGACGGCGCTGTCCCACCACGACACCACAGCAGACAAACATGTGGACACGAGCACCGATCCGATCGACGAGTACGTCCCCACATGGTCGGCCCTCACAGCCCGATCGACGACCGCCGAACACGTCGCGTTCGTCGACGGCACCAGCGGAGCACACACCTCGTTCGCCGAACTGAACCGACGCGTGGAAGGTATTGCCAGTGGCCTGACCGCTCTCGGACTACGACCCGGCGACCGCGTCGCCATGTTGACTCCGCCCGGCGCCGACCTCGTGGCTGCGGTCTACGGCGTATGGCGAGCAGGTGGCGTGACGGTGATCGCCGATCGGGGACTGGGTCTTCGCGGGCTAGGCGGGGCGGTACGAAGCGCAAGGCCACATTGGGTGATCGGTCCTCCTTTGGCGATCGCCGCAGCGCGCACACTTCGCTGGGCCCCAGGTTCTCGTCACGTCACGGTCGGCGCCCGCCGAGCGCCGGGGTCAGTCGCCACACTCGCCGAACTCGAGCGCCTCGACGGCCCGCTACCTGCCGAGCCCGGCCCCGATGATCCTGCAGCGGTGCTCTTCACCTCGGGAGCGACAGGCCCCGCCAAGGGTGTGCGGTACCGGCATCGCCAGTTGGCTGCGCAACGCGACGCGCTGGCCCGCACCTATCGCATCACCGCCGACGATCGTCTGGTGGCGGCTTTCGCGCCGTTCGCTCTCTACGGTCCCGCCCTCGGCATCACGTCCACTATTCCCGATGTCGACGTCACGACCCCGGGAGCGCTCACGGCGGATGCATTCGGCGCAGCGTGCGCATCGATCGATGCCACCATCGCCTTCGCCTCGCCTGCGGCGCTCGCAAACGTCCTGCGCACGGGCTCGACAGCGCCCGACCGACGAACTGCAGGGTTGCGGTTGGTGCTGTCGGCGGGTGCACCCGTTCCTGTCACAACGCTCCGACAGGTGGCGCAGCGCCACGCCGATGTCGAGGTGCACACGCCCTACGGCATGACCGAGTGTCTGCCGGTGGCCGACATCTCGCTCGAGGGCATCGATGCCGCGGGAACTGGCCGAGGCGTGTGCGTGGGTCGTCCCGTCGATGGAGCACACGTCCTCATCGCGCCTCTCGATTTCGATGCGACCGACGCCGTCATTGACGTGACACGCAACGTCACCGGTGAGGTGCTCGTGCGCACACCATGGGTGTCGGACGGCTACGACCGTCGCTGGGGCACCGAGCGCGAGGCACGACCACGCGACGTGGAGGGTCGCGTGTGGCACCGCTCGGGCGACGTTGGCCACCTCGATGCTGCCGGACGACTCTGGATCGAAGGCCGCTCGGTGCACGTGGTGCACACTGACCGGGGTGCCATCACACCCGTCCCGGTCGAGGTGGCGGTGGAATCGCTGGATTCGGTC
>JBEGVK010000132.1:0-7294 GCA_041178405.1 Actinomycetota bacterium
GTCTTCGTCGTGCTGTACGTCGAGGAGAGCTCCGATCGGGCGATCTCCGACATCATCGCCATTCCGTGGCTCACCCTCGGGGCACTGGTGATTGGTGTGCCACTCGTCGCAGCTGCATCCACCACCGTCGCGTCCGCGATCGCACAGCGGGTGCGACCCACCACCATGTCGACGCTGCGCGCCGACTGACCGGCCCGGGTTCGCCAGCGGCGGGACCGGCGCTCAGGCCAGCTTCAAGAAGAGCTTCTCGACCTCGTCGGGGTCGAAGCCCTGAGCGGCGGCCCCCTTGGGATCGTTCATGCAGGTGGCCATGCCTGCCGCGAGCAGCTTGAAGCCCACCTGGTCGAGGGCCTTGCCGGCCGCCGACAGCTGGGTGACGATCTCACGGCATTCGCGGCCGTCCTTGATCATCGCCTGCAGGCCGCGCACCTGGCCCTCGATGCGAGCGAGGCGGCGGACGAGGTCGGTGGTGGTCTCGTCGGGCAGCTGCACATCTGCACTATACCCCTAGGGGTACGGGTGTCCCGTCGGGACTCAGCGCAGCAGATGCTTCTGCACCTTGCCCATCGCGTTGCGCGGCAGGCTCTCGACGACGCGCACCTCGCGCGGGCGCTTGTGCACCGACAGCGTGGCAGCCACGTGCTGTTGCAGCGCAGCGGGGTCGACTGCCTCGCCCACCACGACGACGGCGACGATGCGCTCGCCAAGGTCGTCGTCGGGCACGCCCACCACGGCCGCCTCGCGCACCGCGGGATGGCCGAGCAGCGCGGTCTCCACCTCGCCGGCGCCCACCTTGAACCCGCCGGTCTTGATGATGTCCATCGACTGGCGGCCGACGATGCGGTGGAACCCGTCAGCGTCGATCACTGCCGCATCGCCGGTGCGGAACCAGTCGCCATCGAACGACGCTGCCGTCGTGTCGGCCCGGCCGAGGTAGCCGTCGAACAGCGACGGTCCGGCCACCTGCAGTTCGCCGATGGTCTCGCCGTCGTGCGGCACGGCACCCCCGTCGTCGGACACCAGACGGGTGCGAGTCTCCCCAACTGGGAGGCCCACCCATCCCGGCCGGCGCTCGCCGTCGGCGCGCGTCGACAGGGTGATGAGCGTCTCGGTCATGCCGTAGCGCTCGATGGGCGCATGGCCGGTGAGCGACCGCAGTCGCTCGAACACCGGCACCGGCAGCGGCGCGCTGCCCGACACCAGCAGCCGGGCGCTGCGCAGCGACGACGCGGCTGCTGCGTCGTCGCAGACGCGACCCCACACGGTGGGCACTCCGAAGTACAGGGTCCCCGTGTAGGACGCGGCCGCATACGCCTCGGCGGTGGGCCGGCCGGTGTGGATGAGCGCACTGCCGGTGCGCAGCGCGCCGAGCACCCCGAGCACGAGACCGTGCACATGGAACAACGGGAGGCCGTGCACCAGCGTGTCGTGCGGCCCCCACTGCCACGCCGCGGCGAGGCCGTCGATCGCTGCAGCAAGGGCCGACCTCGACAGCACTGCACCCTTGGGAGGTCCCGTGGTGCCCGACGTGTAGACGATGAGCCCGGCGGCGGATGCATCTGGCTCGGGCAGTGCATCGACCTCGCTCGGGGCATCCCATGCGATCGGCGGCATGTCGACGGCATGGGCATCGTGTCGGATGTGCTCGCGCTCGACCGGACCCGCATCTGCCGGCACCGGCACGGCCGGCACGCCTGCCGCCAGGCAGGCCAGCACCGCCACCACCGTGTCGAGCGTCGGCGTGGCGTCGATCGCTACCGGCTGCTGCCCGTCGAGTCGGCGTGCCGTCGCGTGCACTACCGCTGCGAGGCGCTCCCACGACAGGCCGGCACCGGCCACCGACACGACAGCCGGGCGGTCGTCGAACGAGCCGGCGAGTGACGGCAGCAGCACAAGTCGCCCGCTCATGCGGTGCGGTTGGCGGTCCGGCACTCGTCGAGTCGGGTGGCGAGGCGGTCGATGAACTCGTTGAACGACTTCGTCAGGCGCGCCCGCTCGCCCGTGGCGAATAGGTCCATGGCCAGACCGGTGAACGTGGCCTTGGCCAGTGCAGCCTCGGTCTGCGCCTGCTCGCGGGTGAGGCCCTCGGCCTCGAATCGCTGGGCGGCATCGTGGCGCCACGCACCGATCTGGTCGGCGCGCAGGTCGCCCGTCAGTCCGGTCACAGAGGGATCCAGTGCTGCGGCCTCGTAGTTGAGGCGCACGAGGGCGAGATTGCGCGGCGAGGCGTTGATCCACTTCCACCACCGCTGGTACAGCTCGACGAGGGTGCATCCCGGCGAGCGCTGCAGCCACTCGGCCTGCACCTCCAACTGCTGCTCCATCGCCCTCGTCATCGCGGCGGCAAGCAGGTCCTCCTTCGAGCCGAAGTGGTGCACGAGCCGGTTGATGCTGACGTCGAGTGCCTTCGCCATGGGGCGCAGCGTGGCCTGGGCGAGTCCATGATCCGCGAGGTACACCACAATCCGGTCGAGCAGCTCCTGCCGTCGCTCGAGGTCGGGGGTGCGCGCCACGGCGGCACCCTAGTTGGCACTCGCCGCAGGCGGCAGGCCTCCCACCACGAGCGATCCGCCCTCGACGACGGCGTGCACGAGCGGCACGCCGGGCCGGTAGACGAGGTGCGTGTACGAGGGTGCATCGAGCACCACCATGTCGGCTGACATCCCGTTGGCGATCCGCCCCACATCGGTGCGCCGCAGCGCCGCCGCACCGCCTGCCGTCGCTGCCAGCAGGGCCTCCTCGGGGGTCATGCGCATGTCGCGCACGGCAAGCGCGATGCAGAACGACATCGACGTGGTGTAGCTGCTGCCCGGATTGCAGTTGGTGGCAATCGCCACGGTGGCTCCGGCGTCGATGACGCGCCGGGCATCGGGGTAGGGCTGGCGGGTGCTGAAGTCGGCGGCCGGAAGGAAGGTGGCGACGGTGCTGCTCCCAGCCAGTGCCTCGATGTCATCGTCGGTGAGGTAGGTGCAGTGGTCGGCGGAGGCGCAGCCCAGTTCGACGGCCAGTTGCACTCCGGGCCCGTAGCCGAGCTGATTGGCGTGCAGTCGCATGCCGAGCCCGGCGCTGCGGCCGGCCTCGAGCACTGCTCGCGTCTGGTCGGCATCGAAGGCGCCCACCTCGCAGAATGCATCGACCCACCGGCTGTGCGGTCGAACTGCGTGCAGCATCTCGTGGCACACGAGGTGCACGTAGTCGTCGGCACGGCCCTCGAACTCGGGCGGCACCACGTGCGCGCCGAGGAAGGTCGTGTCGGCGGTGAACTCGCCGGCGATCTCGAGGCAGCGGTGCTCGGTCGGCGTGTCGAGGCCGTAGCCCGACTTGATCTCGACCGCAGTGATCCCGGCGCGCCGCGCCTCGTCGCGCCGCAGTGTGGTGAGGCGGCGCAGTTCGGCGGGCGACGCAATGCGCGTGGCGTTCACCGACACCCGGATGCCTCCCGCCTCGTAGGGGCGTCCCGCCATACGCGCCGCGAACTCGTCGCTGCGGTCGCCGGCGAACACAAGGTGCGTGTGGCTGTCGACGAAGCCGGGAATGACGCAGCGCCCCTCGGCGCTGAGGCGCCGATCAGCCGACTGGCCGGCGGCGCCGACCGACACGACCTGTCCACCCTCGAACACCACCGAGGCATTGCGCACGATGCCGAGCGGCCCCTCGCCCGCCGACGGGTCGTTGGTGACGAGCAGCCCGATCTCGTCGAGCACAGTCGTGCCGCGCTGCTCGGCACTCACGACATCACCGCGACGATGGATGCGTGCAACTCGCCTGCCACGTCGATCGACACGTGGTGGCCGTCGTCGACCACGCACCGGCCGTCGACGATCACCGTGTGGATGTCGGCGGCCGTGGCGGCGAAGGCCACGGTGGCGAGGCGAGCAGCAGGCGATGCACCGGCCGTGCGCACCGTGTCGAGCCGCACGGCGACGAGGTCGGCGCGCTGTCCCACCGCGATCGCTCCCGCATCCTCCCAGCCGAGCGACCGATGCCCGTCGACGGTTGCGGCGCGCAGCAGAGACGGGACGTCATGCGATCCGCGGACGTTGGTTGCGAGGCGCTCGTCGAGCTCGACGGCCCGGGCTTCCTCCAGCAGGTCGATCACGGCATGCGAATCGCTGCCGAGCGACAGCGCAGCGCCGGCATCGCGCAGCCGGCGTGCAGGGCCGATGCCGTCGGCGAGGTCGCGTTCGGTGGTCGGGCAGAAGCAGCACGAGCAGCGGGCACCGCCAAGCAGGCCGATGTCACCATCGGTGAGGTGCGTGGCATGCACCGCCGTGAAGCCGGCAGTCAGCGCGCCGGCATCAGCAAACACCTCGGTGGGGGTTCGGCCGTGGGCTGCCCTGCTCTGCTCGTTCTCCGCAGGCTGCTCGCTGAGGTGGGCGTGCAGCACCATGCCGCGCGATCGGGCTAGGTCCGCCACCTTGGCCAGCGAATCCGGGTCGACCGCACGAACCGAGTGCACGGCAGTGCCGAGCCGGCAGTGCGACGACTCGAGGCGTGCTGCATCACCAAGTCGCTCGATCCACCGGTCGGCGGAGAGGTCGGTGAACCGACGCTGCACCTCGTTCACCTGCAGGTACTCCCCCGCCTCGCTGAGCCCGCCGTGCAGGTAGCACGTGTCCAGCAGGGTGATCCGGATGCCGGCGTCGGCAGCGGCAGCGACGAGTGCAGCGCCCATGGCGTTCGGATCGGCGTACTGGCGACCGTTGCGGTCGTGATGCAGGTAGTGGAACTCGCCGACGCAGGCGATGCCAGCCATTGCCATCTCGGCGAACACCGCACGCGCCAGGCGCTGGTATGAGTCGGGGTGCAGGCTGGCCGCGGCGGCATACATCTGCTCTCGCCATGTCCAGAACGAGCCGCTGCCCACCTGCGTGCGGCCCCGAAGGGCGCGGTGGAAGGCGTGGCTGTGGGCATTGGCAAGGCCCGGGAGCACGACGCCCCGCAGCACATGCGCCCCGTCCGGACACGGCACCCCGGGCTCGACGGCCGAGAAGCGCCCGTCGTCGACCGAGACCAGCACGCTGTCGACGGCCGAGTCGCCGCCCAGCCACGCCGACTCGCACCAGTAGCGAGCCGTCACGATCCGACGCGCTCCACGAAGGCAGTGATCCGCTCGACGAACGCAGCCCGGTGGTACTGCTCGAACTGCTCCCACGTGGTGAGCGTGCGCGTGTCATGCACTCGGTCGAGGAACAGCAGCCCGTCGAGGTGGTCGATCTCATGCTGGAAGGTGCCGGCCGTGAGACCACGCTTGACCTCGTCGTGCTCGACGCCGTGGCGGTCGAGGTATCGGACGCGGATGTTGACGTGCCGCATCACGTTGCCGCGCATGTTCGGCACCGACAGGCAGCCCTCGTTCACCTCCACCATCTCGTCGTCGAGGAACTCGATGACCGGATTCACCACCACGGTGAGCGGGATCGGCGGCTTATAGGGGTACCGAGGGTTCTTGTTCACCTCGATAGTGGTGATGCGAACCAACTCGCCGACCTGCGGCGCGGCGATCCCGGCACCATTGGCTGCGTGCATGGTGTCGATGAGGTCGTCGATCAGCTGCTGCATCCCCGGTGACGCCAGCTCGTCGCGGCTCACCTCGCGCGACGTCTCGCGCAGCAGCGGGTTGCCGACGTGGAGGATCTCGCGCACGCTCATGCCGTCTCCCACAGTACGGGGAACATTGGATGCTCCAAGGGCGCTCGGTCGGGCAGCTCGTCGGCGAGCCCGGGAAAGGGAGGCGAGGTGGTCCAGGGCCGCACGGCGTGCACCATGTCGTTGCCGAGGAAGCGCACCGACAGCACCCGCCGACGGTGACCGCCGCTCACCCCGCCCGAGCCGTGCACGGTGAGCATGTGGAAGAAGACGGCGTCGCCCGGCTCGAGTGCCCACCCCAGCACGGGATACCGCTCAGGGTCGGCGGCGAAGTCGGGCATCTCAGCGAGTGCACCGTCGGGGAACCACTTCGCCTGGCCGTCGAGGAATGACCGGGGCATGAACCACGGGCCGCGGTGCGTGCCGGCGATGAGCTCGAGGGTGCTCTCGCGCGCCACCGGGTCGACGGGGCACCACATGCTGATGTTCTGGTGCCCGTCGACGTTGTAGTACGGGATGTCCTGGTGCCACGGCGTGCGCTGGCGCGTGCCCGGCTCCTTCACCAGTACGTGGTCGTGGTAGAGCCGGACGCACCGTGCGCCCATGAGCTCGCCGGCGATGCGCGCCGCAGGCGAGGTGCGTATGAACTGCTCCATCGCCGGCAGTCGCTGCCAGTTGCAGAAGTCCTCGACGAATGCGCCGTCGTCGGTGCCGCTCGCCCGCTTCGCCAGCGGCGACAGCGAGGCGAGGTTCTCGTCGATGGCAGCGCGGGCCAGCGCGATCTCGGCATCGCTGAACGCGCCGCGCACGCACACGGCGCCGTCGCGCCAGAAGTCGCCCTCGACAGTCCACGACGCACCCATCGTCAGCCTTCCAGCATCGGTACGCGCACCCCGCGCTCGCCGGCGACGTCGACCGCCCGCTCGTAGCCGGCGTCGGCGTGGCGGATCACTCCCATGCCGGGATCCGTCAGCAGCACCCGCGACAGCTTCTCGCCGGCGAGGTCGGTGCCGTCGGCGAGGCACACCATGCCGGCATGGATGCTGCGGCCGATGCCCACGCCGCCGCCGTGGTGGATGCTCACCCAGCTGGCACCGCTGCTGGTGTTCACCAGCGCGTTCAGCAGCGGCCAGTCGGCGATGGCGTCAGAGCCGTCGAGCATTGCCTCGGTCTCGCGGTACGGCGAGGCCACCGAGCCCGAGTCGAGATGGTCGCGTCCGATCACGATGGGGGCCTTCAGCTCGCCGCGTCGGACCATCTCGTTGAACCGCATGCCGAGGCGGTGGCGCTCGCCGTAGCCGAGCCAGCAGATGCGCGCCGGCAGCCCCTGGAAGGCAACGCGCTCGCCCGCGAGGGTGATCCAGCGGCGCAGCCCCTCGTCGTCGGGGAACTCCTCGAGCACCGCACGGTCGGTGGCCGCGATGTCGGCCGGGTCACCGCTGAGGGCAACCCAGCGGAACGGCCCCTTGCCCTCGCAGAACAACGGCCGGATGTACGCAGGCAGGAACCCCGGGTAGTCGAAGGCTCGCTCGAAGCCGCCGAGCTTGGCCTCGGTGCGCAGGCTGTTGCCGTAGTCGAACACCTCGGCGCCCTTGTCGAGGAAGCCCACCATTGCCCGGCAGTGGGTGGCCATGCTCACCCGGCTGCGGCGGATCAGCTCCTGTGGGTTGCTGCGCGCCATCTCGGCGGTGGCCTCCGGCGTGAG
>JBEGVK010000133.1:0-4070 GCA_041178405.1 Actinomycetota bacterium
ATCGAGTGACCCAGGCTGTCGCGGTAGTTCGTCAGGAAGTCAGTCATAGCGTCCTCTCTCCGGCGGCCTCGCGGGCCAGCTCCATCGCTCCCCACAGCACGCTGTCCTTGCCCAGCTCGGCGGGCACGACATCGATCCGTGCCTTGCTCCACTCGGTCATCTGCCGGTGCAACTCGGCTCGAAGCGGGGCGAATAGCCGCTCTCCAGCCTTCGGAATGCCGCCACCGATGACGATCCGCGCCGGGTTGAGCAGCATCAGCGCCACCTTCAGCCCTCGCGCGAGGTCGACGACGTACCGCTCGACGAACTCCGGCTCTTCCATCAGTTCCTTGGCCGTTCGTCCGTAGTCGCGCTCGAGCCACAGTCCGCTGCACATCCTTTCGAAGCAGCCGTTCGAGCCGCACAGGCAGTCCGGTCCGTCGGGTCGGATGGTGACGTGGCCGATCTCGCCGGCGTAGGAGTCGGCACCCCTCAGCAGGCCGTGCTCGGTGAGGATGCCGCCGCCGATGCCGGTGGAGAGTGTCATGAACATCAGCGGCCGGTAGCCGCGTCCGGCGCCGTGCAGTCCTTCGCCAAGGGCGCCGACGTTGGCGTCGTTGTCCATCAGCACTGGCACGCCGAACTTCTCGCGCAGCCAGCCCGGCAGGTCGAAATCCTTCCAGCCGCCGACGTGTGTCGACAGCACCACCTGCTGGGTGGGGAAGTGCACCGGCCCACCGAAGCCCACGCCAATCGACGTGAATCCACTCCAGGCGCCGGCCGACTCTTCGATGCGGGCAAGCATCCAGTCCCTGCCTCCGACGCGGTCGGTGGCCTGCGTGAGGTGCTCGACCATGCGACCGCCCTCGAAGAGGGCCATCGAGAAGTTCGTGCCGCCGATGTCGATCGCCAGATAGGTCATGCCAGAGAGCGACATTACTGGTGGAGCCAGCGCCCGGGTCTCGGGCAATCCGCCCACCGGATCAGCGGTTCACGTGAACCGCAGGGGACATCGTCGATTCGCAGTAGCCCGCAGTGCTGCGCGGTCGTGCTGACGGCGATCCGCGAGGGGACAGGCATCCCGCGTTGCGCCTGTCCGGTCCTTCAGCGACCCGAACGAAGGAACCTTGTCCTCGGCGTCGGGTACCTCAGCCTCGGCGGGTTGGCACGGGTGCCGAGTTATGGTGCGGCATGGTCCGCGTGCAGGCCGACGACCCCCAGCGCGCATCGTGGGCCGCATCGGGACTGATCGCTGCGGGGTGGACGGTTGCATTGACCGCCGCCTCGATCGGCCTCTTCTATCTCGAGGAGTCGTTCCTCACGACGAATCCCGCCTACAGAGCGGTGATGGTCGTGGTCGTGACATCGTTTATTGCGTCACCATTCGCAGCGGGCGCAGTGCACGGATCTCGTCGAGTGCGATTACTCGTTGCGCTCCTCGGAACTGCCGGACTGCTGGCGAGCCTCGCCTACGGCTCATGGGCCTACAGCAGCATCGGCGGGGGCCCATGACTGGCGTCACTTCGACTACCCGACCAGCGAGTTCACCGCCACGGCGTACATCCGCGAAGCCACCCCACACCACTCAGCGCGTTCGAAGGGACGCAAACCCCTAACCTGAGGTGTCGCCGTCGTGACGACGCGAGATCAGTCGCAGTTGATGTCGGCGCCGTCGACGTCGTTGCGGTTCTCGCGGTCGTTCTCGATGCAGCCCCGGCCGCTGTTGTTGTAGACGTCGACGTCGTTGGTGCGGGTACCGCCACCGTCTTGGCGAACGTCCATGACGTCCTCGATGATGACGCCGTACGTGGGCGGGTTGACGTCGTCGTCGGGGAACGAGGCACCGCGAGCATCGGCCACGCCGGCGAATGCGCCGACTGCGAGGATGCTGGTGACGATGATGCTGCTCTTGCGCATTGTGGGGTCCTCTCCGAGCCTGCGCTCATGATGGTAGGGGTGTAGATCGACTCGCCTGAGCGAGACCAGAGAGATGTTACTCGGCGACCGACTAGCGGCAAGGACTTACTGAGTGCAGAGCAACTTGGAACCTGTTGTCCGGCACTTAGTGGGGTGACCGAGCGGGTCGGGGGTGACATGTTGAGATCGTTCCGCAGTGGGCCTGTGGATCGCTGGACCCGATGCTGAACGACTGCGCCGCAGCTCGCTCTACGTCGGTTGGCTCTTCTTGTGGCTCTGTTGCCCTTGGAGGGTGGGGGTGGCCATGTCTGCCGTTGAGGCCGGAGTCGGCCGCCGCGCTTGTCGTTTGCCTCTGGCGCGCTCGAAGGGACTCGAACCCCTAACCTTTTGATCCGTAGTCAAATGCTCTATCCATTGAGCTACGAGCGCTTGCGAACGCCGAGTCTAGGGCTGGCGTAGCCCCTCGGCTACATGCCCCAGGGGCGGAAACTGCCCGATCGCTGGTACACCCACAGGGCCACGGTGGTGTTGGTGCGGGGGTCGAACAGCTGCGATGCCGACGTGATGCCCCTCGGGATGAGCCACACGTCGTGCACCTCCCAGTAGATCTGGAACAGGCCGTAGCAGCACCAGTTGCGCGCATACGGGTTGAGGTTGCTCTCGCGGCGGGCGATGTAGAGGGCCGTGTCTTCGAGGTCGTCGGGCCAGATCTCGCGGATGATCGCCTCGATCTGGGCGGCGGTGTAGGTGGGGCCGCTCGGCGGAGCCACCGTGGTGCTGGGCGGCCGGGTGGTGGTCGGCGCCTTGGTGGTCGGCGGGGCGTTGGTCGTCGGTGCACTGGCTCCCTGCGGCAGGCAGATCACCTCGCCGACCAGCAGCACTGACCGCGTCGTGGCGTCATTGACGGCGAGCAGCGACGACAGGCTCACCGACACCTTGTCGGCGATGAGGCTCCACGAGTCGCCCGAGACGACGGTGTACTTCGAGCCGCACGTCGCCTGTGCAGCAACTGCAGCGCTGGTCGGTGTCGACTTCGACGGACGGGTCAGCAGCGGAAGGGCGCTCATGTCGATGGTCGCCGACGGCGGTTGACCGGCGACGCCGGAGATCGGCTGAGCAGGCGCTGCCGATGCGGGAACGGATGCCGATGCCGTCGGGGCGGCGCTGGGTACCGGCTCGGCCTCGGCGTCGGTCGGCCGCATCGCCGACACGATCGGTGCCGCCAGCAGTACTGCGGCGGCAATGACAGCAACTCGCCTCGCGAACGGGCTCTGCAGGCCCGGTATCGACTCGATATGCCGGCGGGCGCCCAAGGCGCTGGGACCCTGGCGGACACCGGGGCGCGTGATGGGGCGGGCGGGGCGACCAGCGACGGAGTGCCGCCGGGTGGAGCCGGAGGGGTCGGTGCGGGTGGCACGGATGGTCTGCACGGCACCGGTGAGCCGGTCGAACGCGGTCGGGGTGCTGTCGACCCAGAAGTCGGGGTCCTCGGGGGCGCCGTAGTCGCCGTACTCGTCGCCCGCCGCCAGGTAGTGAGGGCCGGTGACGTCGTCGTAGCCGTCGTATTCGTCGAGGTCGTCGAAGAGGTCGTCGGGCGGAATCGGTCGGTCGGTCATGGCTGGCACCCCCTCCCGGAGGAGGGATCCGGGAAGTCTCGCCGCACTGTCATGAGAATGCAACAGACCGAACGGACCCCTTACGGGGCTTGGCGCACAGGGCGTCGGGGGCGGCCGGGGCGGGTCAGCCGACGGTGCCGTCGAGGACCTGGAACATCTTCAGGTCGCTGTAGAAATCGAGCGCATAGTCGCCGCCCTCGCGGCCGATGCCGCTGATCCCGCAGCCGCCGAACGGGGCCGTCAGGTCGCGGACGAGGAAGCAATTCGTCCAGATGGTGCCAGCCCGCAGGGTGCGGCCCATGCGCTCCGCACGGGCTGCCGAGCCCGTGTAGACGATGGCGCTGAGCCCGTACTCGGTGCTGTTCGCAAGCCGGATGGCCTCGGCCTCGTCGCCGAAGGTCTGGAAGGTGAGTACGGGGCCGAAGATCTCGTGCTGTACGACCTCGCTGTCGTTGCTGCGCGGCTCGATGAGCGTGGGCTCGTACCAGAGGCCGTCGTCGCCGCCGAGGGCGCTTCGCTGTCCGCCGCGCAGGACCGTGTCGCCTGCGGCGCGGGAAC
>JBEGVK010000134.1:0-2670 GCA_041178405.1 Actinomycetota bacterium
GCAGTCCTCGCTCGCGCCACTGCTCGTCGGCATCGAGCTGTGCCTTCCCGAGCGGTGTGCCGATCTTGTGATACGGATCAGTGGGGTGCGGAGTGCTGAGGTTCATCGCCATGTCGAGATAGTTCGTGCGTGCCTCGAAGCAGGCGTTGAAGATCGGCTCGTTGAGCCGCGGGTCGCACGCATTCACCACGATATCGGCCTTTGCCTCAGCGATTGCCCGCACCACGGCCTGCTGGTCGCGAGCGTCGAGCGACACCGCCCGAAAGCGCGACGGATCGTCGAGTTCTGCCACCGCCCGCTCGGCCGACGCCAGGTGCAGGTCGGCGAGCACGAACTCGGAGAAGAACGACCGAGTCTCGGCAATCGATGCCATCGAGGCACCGACTCCGCCCGCTCCGATTACCAACAGCCTCATCGTCATCCGATCAACGCGCACCCAGCACGGCGGTACGCCCTAGTTCTACCGCGCCGCCACGTGAAGGGCGAATCGGGCGCGTCAGCCCTCGATGAGCCGCAGCGAGCGGCGCTGCACCTCGCGGCGCGCCACGGCCCGGTCGACGGTGAGGCACCCACGGTCGGCAACCACCTGACGGCCCTCGACCCACACGTCGCGTACGCACTCGGGGGCGCCCAGCCACAGCACGCGTTCCACGAGATGCTCGGGGCCGAAGTCGGGCTCGAATCCGGGGCCGACGATGTCCAGTCGCACAAAGTCGGCACGGCTTCCCTGCACGAGACGGCCGATGTCGGCGCGGCCGAGGGCAGCGGCCGCCTCGTATGTGGCCATCCCGAGCACCGCGCTCGCTGACAGCGCCGATGCATCCATCTGACGGATGCGGCTGAAGCGAATCGCCGTGCGCATGTCGTCGAACATGTCGAGACGATCATGCGACGCCGGGCCATCGGTACCGATCCCCACCGGAATCCCCGCTGCGCGTAGGTCGCCGACAGGGGCGAGACCGCTGGCGTGTCGCCCATTCGATACCGGACAGTGCGCCACCGAGGTGCCGGTACGCGAGAACCGCTTGATGTCGTCGGGCGTGAGCCATACGCAGTGGGCGGCGATCGTGCGTTCTGTCAGCAGCCCGATCTCGTCGAGATAGGCCGGCACGGTGAGACCTGTCTCGGCGAGGATGGCATCACCCTCGTGCGGTTGCTCTGCCACGTGAATGTGCACGAGCATCGGATCTGCCGCCACCAGGTCGACCACGCGCTCGAGCGTGGAGCGCGACAGGCTGTAGGCGGCGTGCGGACCGATTCCCACTTCGACCAGCGGATCGCCGCTCCAGCGGCGGCGCATCGCCTCCGTCGCAGCGAGTTGGTCGTCGACCGTGCCGAACCGCGAGAAGTCGGATGCCTCGATCAGGGGCGCTGTCACGATGCACCGAATCCCGGCCGACGATGCGCTCCGGGCCACCGCGTCACCGAAGAAGTACATCTCGGTCGTAGTGGTGATGCCATTGAGCAGCATCTCCGACGCGCCGAGCAGCATCGCCCACTCGACATCGTCCTCCACCAGCCGGCCCTCTCGCGGCCACATCACCTCGGTAAGCCACCGATCGGTCGGAAGTCCCTCGCCAGTACCGCGGAGCAACAGCATCGGAGTGTGGGCATGCACATTCACGAGTCCCGGCATCACCAGCCCATCGAGCAGTATCACCTCGCCGTCGAACGACGGCGCTGCACTCGCGGCACCACTCCACGCAACGGCACCGTCGACAACGTCGAGCACGCCGTCACTGACCACGGACTGGTCGGCACTGACGAGCAAGTGCTCGGCGCGAAACCTCACCGCACTCGTGGCTGTGCTCATGGACAAGCTCATGTTCGTGCTGCGGTGAGGTCGTTGAGACGGGCGAATCGGCGGCGGGCGATGATGAGCGCCACGAGGGTCACCACCCACGGCAGGGCATCGGTCACCTGCACGGCGAGGCCATTGCCCTGCAGGCGGAATCCAAGACCCTCGGCGGTGCCGAACAGCAGGCATGCAGCGAGCACGCCCCATGGATGCGCCCGGCCCAGCAGCACCGCCACGACTGCGATCCAGCCGCGTCCGGCCGACATGTTCTCTGCGAACTGCACCACATTGCCGAGCGACAACTGGGCACCGGCGAGGCCGGCCATCAGGCCCGAGAACACGACAGCGCCGTACTGATAAGCGGTCACCGGTACGCCGCGGGTCTGGGCAGCAACGCGTCGTTCGCCCACACCGCGGAGTCGCAGCCCGAGCGGCGTGCGGAACAGCACCACCCACAGCACGGGCACCAGCACGTAGGCGAAGAACCCGGGCAGTGTCATCCGGAACAGCGCCTCGCCGACAACCGGCAGGTCACTCAGCACCGGCACCGCGAACCGCTCGAGGCCGACAATCGCGTCATCGAGGAAGACACCGCGCACATCGAAGATCTGCGGCAACAGGAATCCGGTGAGCCCGACGGCGAACAGGTTGACGGCAACGCCGATGACGATCGGATCGCCGTGTCGAGTGACGTTGCCCACCGCAAGCAGCAACGACGTCGATGCGCCCGCAAGCATCGCTGCCAGCAGGCCGAGATAGGCGTTCCCCGACGCATATGACACGGCAACAGCCGTGAATGCACCGAGCAGCATCATCCCCTCGAGAGAGACCTGGAACACTCCGGCACGCTCGCAGATGAGGCCCCCGAGCGC
>JBEGVK010000135.1:0-27456 GCA_041178405.1 Actinomycetota bacterium
GCGGCGTCCCGGTGTCGAAGACCCTCGATGACCTGAAGCGCCTGAAGAACGAGATCATGCCGAAGGTGAACGCCGCCTGATCGCAGCCGCACGCGGCGCGCACCTGCCGGCCCCTGCCCCGCCGCGTATGGGACAGTGGGGACATGAGTGCTGGGCGCACCGCCACTGCAGCAGTTGCCGTGCTGCTCGTCGTGGTCTACGCCGTCGGCTCGGGGCGGTGGGTCGGTACCGGTGATACGTGGTACCGCCTGCTGAGCCGTCCGCCGTGGCAGCCGCCTGACGCCGTGTTCGGCATCATCTGGCCGTACAACTTCGCGGCGCTCATCGCCGCGGGCATCGCCGTGTCCGCAAGCGGCGGCATTGCCGCACGGACTGTCTGGATGGCAGGACTGGCGGCGAGCATCGCCGCAGCGCTTGCGTGGGCGCGACTGTTCTATGTCAGCAACAGCCTGTGGCCTGCAGCATTCGCGCTCATCGCCGCAGCAGTCCTGACGGTGCCGATCGTGGTGGCTGCCTTCGGCGTGCGCACCTGGGCAGGGGCGATCCTCGTCCCGTACAACGTGTGGCTGGCACTGGCTGCCTCCCTGGCAGTCGGCTACGCCCAGCGCAACTGAATCCTGCTAGCACGGCTCGCCACGCGAGAGACTGACCTCGTGCTCGCCAACGACGTCGCCTTCGCCGTGCTCGAGGTCATCGGCACGCTCGCCTTCGCCATCTCCGGCGGTGCCGTCGCCGTACGCAGCGGGATGGACTGGCTCGGTGTCGTCGTGCTCGCCGTGGTCACCGCGGTCGGCGGCGGGACACTGCGCGACCTGCTGATCGGCGCTGAGCCGGTGTGGTGGATCGACCGCGAGTGGCCGGTGCTCCTCGCGGCTGCCGGCGGACTGGCGATGATCGTCGTCGCCCATCGCACGCCACGAGCCGATGTCGACTCGCAGCGCGCTGCGCTGGTGGCAGACGCCGTCGGTCTCGGGGCATTCACGGTCACCGGCGTGCTGCTGGCGCTTGAAGCGGGCATCGCACCATGGGCCGCAGTGGTGCTGGGCGTCGTCAGCGGTGCTGGTGGCGGCGTGCTGCGCGACGTCCTCGCACAGCGGCGACCACTCATCCTCGTCGGACAGATCTACGCGCTCGCCGCTCTCGCCGGAGCGGCCGCCGTGGCGTTGCTCGACGAGATCAGCGCTCCCGCACAGCTCACCCGCTGGCTCGGTGTCGCGATCGTGGTCGTCATCCGCATCGTTGCGATCCGCCGCCAGTGGAGCCTCCCCCGCTTCGACGCTGCTGCCCCATGACCGCGAACGCCCACCTGGCGCAGTTCAACATCTCGCGACTGCGCCATCCCATCGGCCATCCCGCGACGAAGCCGTTCGAGGACCTGATCGACGAGACCAATGCACGCGCCGAGGCGAGCCCCGGGTTCATATGGCGCCATGGCATCGACTCGCGCGAGACCGACAGCACGGCATACGACGACCCGCTCGTGCTCGTGAACGCCTCGGTGTGGGAGTCGCCCCAGCACCTGCGCGACTTCGCCTACCGCGCCTTCCACCGCGACGTGTTCCGTCGCCGTGACGAGTGGATGGATGGCTCTGCCGCTGTCATGTGGTGGGTGGTGCCCGGCGATACGCCGAGCCTCGAAGAGTGCAAGCAGCGGCTGTGGTTCTTCGAGCAGTTCGGCAGCACCCCGTTCGCCTTCCGCAACGGAGAGCGGGTGCCACAGCTCGTGATGCGCCTCCACCGACCCGACGACGTCGCACCCGGCACCGGCCTGTGTACCGTCGCCTGGCTCGACGGCCAGCCCGTGGGCCGCGGCGAGTGGCGTCGGATCGACGAGGCAGCCGGCCGCCCGGAGACCGCCGAGGTGAAGGAGTTGTGGGTCGAACCCACTGCGCCCGGATCGCTGCTGGGCGCCGCAGTTCTCGCTGCGCTCGCCGGCCACGCACGCGCTGCAGGCATCACCGAACTGCGCCTCCAGGCAGCCAGTCATCTCGAGGCGGCAGTCGACCTGTACCGGCAGTTCGGGTTCGAGGCGTGCGCACCGTGGGGCGAGTACGCGGGCGCCGCCCCCAGCCTGACGATGTCCACCGCACTCGGCCCCATTCGCCGCTGTCGACTCTCTGCCGACGACGCGTAGCGTCGAGCGGAGGCGTTCACACTCGAAACACTGACGGTGCTGTCCGCGTCCGGCGCTGCATCGGTACTCTTCACCAGCGATGCTGCGCAGCGTGCTCGCCACCTCACTGTGGGATATGCCGATTCACCCGGCCCTCGTCCACTTCCCTATTGCGTTCCTCTTCACGGCGTCGGTAGTGATCGTCGCTCGACACGCCACTGGCCGAGTGGCGCTCGAGCGCTACATCGCTCCACTGCTCGTCACGGGAGTCATCACCCTGCCGGTTGTCATGCTCGCAGGACTGCGCGATGCAGGTTGGCTCGACCTGTTCAGAGACGCCGATGCCGGCCAGCCGCTCATCTGGCATGCGCTCGTCTCGACCGGCGCTGCGGCGAGCGCCGCCTCGCACGTCGCGGTACGTGTCCGCTTCGAGGGCAAGCCGAACCGAATCGTCGACCTGTCGCTCGCAGCCACGACGGCCTGGCTACTCGTGGCCACTGGCCTCCTCGCCGGAGAGATGGTGTACTCATGAGCCGACATTCACAGTGGACCCGCAGGATGACCGTCGTTGCTGGCGGGGCGTTGCTGGCCGTTGCCGCCGCAATCGCAGCGCCGGTGTTGGCAGCCACTGTCGACGTCGCCGTCGGCAACTACTACTTCGAGGACGGCACCGTGGGCGACGGCGTGGTGACGGCCCGACAGGGCGACCAGCTGCGATTCTCGTTCGTCGAGGGTGCCGGCCACACGGTCACGATCTCCGCCCTCGGCATCGACAGTGGACAGCTGCCGATCGGCGCCACCTACGTCACGCCGGCACTCAACACTCCCGGCACCTATTCGCTGATCTGCACCACGCACCGGCTCCGCAATCACGCCACGACGCTCGTCGTGGTGGCAGGCGGCGGGAGCACCACGACGAGTCCGCCGCCCACCACGCGGCCGTCGACGACGACCTCGACACCGACCTCGACACCGACCTCGACACCGACCCCGACGCAGTCGACCACCGACCCCGGAGCCTCGGCCACCACGGTGACACCGCCGGGCGGCAGTGTCGTGCCCGGCGAAGCCGACAGCGGCGGCGGCCAGGACGCAGGCGCCGCAGAGGGAGACGACCTCCTGCCCGTCGGCGTCACCGGCGGCGACGGCAAGCCGTGGCTGCGAGCGGTGTGGGTGGCCCTCGGCACGCTGCCATTCTTCGCCGTTGCCGCGGCCCTCGCCGAGTGGGCGGCCCGCCGCCGCCCCGACTCCGGCGCCCGTCCCGCCAGCGACTGACACCGCTCGACCGGTCCCCGAACCCGTTGGGATCTGTCCGTCATCGCAAATGTTGACTTTGTAGATCATATTTTGATGGAATCGCGCCATGCAGTTCCCCGCCAACCTCAACGTGGCCGGCCGGCGCTGCCTGGTCGTCGGTGCAGGGCGCATCGCCCTCCGCAAGGCACAGCAACTGGTGGCCTGCGGTGCCGACGTCACCGTGGTCGCCCCCGAGGCCGCCCCCGGATTCGACGAACTCGGTGTCACCGTCATCCGCCGCCGGTGGCAGACAGCCGACCTCGACGGCATCCGGCTCGTCATCACCGCCACCGGCGACCGCGACGTCGACCAGCAGGTGTTCGACGAGGCCGACTCGCGGGGAATCTGGGTGAACTCTGCCGACGATCCCGACCGCTGCACGTTCACCCTGCCCGCCGTGGTCCGACGAGGCCCCGTCATGGTGACGGTGTCCACCGGCGGCGCGAGTCCGGCGCTCGCCTCATGGCTCAGAGGGCGACTCGACGAACTGCTCGGCCCCGAGTTCGCTGACGTCGCCCACGCCCTCGCCGAGCTCCGCGCCGGCATCCACGCCGATGGCCGCAGCACGGAGGACACCGACTGGCAGCCCATCGTCTCGCAGATCGTCGCCGAGCGCGTGCCGACCCGGTGCCCGGCACTGCTCGGCCAGCGCACCACCGCAGGACTGCCGGCATGACCGTGCACCTCGTCGGCGCCGGTCCCGGCGATCCCGACCTGCTCACCGTCAAGGCAGCGCGGCTGATCGCCGCCGCCGACGTCGTCGTGTACGACCGCCTCGCCGACCCGGCGATCCTCGCCCTGGCGCGAGCAGACGCCGAACGGATCGACGTCGGCAAGCGGCCCGGTGCACCGGCCTCGCAAGACCTCATCAACGCGCTCCTCGTCCACCTCGGCGCCCAGGGACTCGACGTGGTCCGACTGAAGGGCGGCGACCCGTATGTGTTCGGCCGCGGCGGCGAGGAGGCCGACGCGCTCCGTGCCGCCGGCGTCGACTGCGACGTGGTGCCTGGCATCTCGTCGGCCATCGCCGTGCCCGCCGCAGCCGGCATCCCCGTCACACACCGCGACGTTGCCGCCGCCTTCACCGTCGTCACCGGACACCGTCAGCGCAATGCCTCCGCCGAGGTGCACTGGGAGTCGCTCGCCGCAGTGGGCGGCACCATCGTCGTGCTCATGGGCGTCGCCGAGCGGGCCGACATCGCACGCCGCCTCATCGACGGCGGTCTCGACGCAGGAACACCGGTCGCTGCGATCACGTGGGGCACCCGTGCCGAGCAGTGCGCAGTCCGCACCACGCTGGGCGCGCTCGGCAGCACCGACGTCTCCTCGCCCGCAACCATCGTCATCGGGGCCGTGGCAGCACTCGACCTCGACACCCCGCTGCACGGCCATCACCACGACCGTTCCGACGACGTCTCCCCCCTGAGCCACACCCCCTGAGCCACACCCCCGATCCAAAGGACCACCATGACCACGACACAGGACCTGCGCATTCCCCCGGCGCCGCAGCCGCGCGATCTCGCCGCCGAGCAGCAACGCGACATCGAGCGCTTCGAACAGGCCATCGAACAATTTCTCGCAGGAGAACTGAGCGACGATGTGTGGCGAGTGATCCGTCTCGCCAACGGCGTCTACGGGCAGCGCCAGGGCGGCACCAACCAGATGGTGAGAGTGAAGCTGCCCGCCGGCACCATCACTCCCGATCAACTGCACCTCCTCGGCGATCTCTCCGAGGAGTTCTCGCGGGGCTGGGGCCACATCACCACCCGGCAGAACATCCAGTTCCACTTCATCGAACTGCGGCGCCTGCCCGACTTCCTCCGCCGCATCGCCGAGGTCGGCCTCACGTCGCGTGAGGCGTGCGGCGACACCGTCCGCAACATTGCGGCCTGCCACCTTGCCGGTGCATGCCCGAATGAGCAGCTCGACGTCACGCCGTGGGCCGAGGCCGTGTTCCGGCATTTCGTCCGCCATCCGCTCGGCCAGCGGCTGCCGCGCAAGTTCAAGGTGAACTTCTCCGGCTGCTCCACCGACTGCGGCCAGGCGATGTTCAACGACGTCGGCGTCATCGCCGTCACCCGCCAGCTCGACGACGGCACAACCGAGCAGGGATTCCGTGTCTACATCGCAGGCGGCCTCGGTGCCACGCCGCATCCTGCGCTCGCGCTTGAGGACTTCACCAGGCGCGAGGACCTCCTGCCCACCATCGAGGCCGTCCTGCGCGTGTTCGACCAGACCGGCAACCGCGACAACAAGCTGCGTGCCCGGCTGAAGTGGGTGGTCGACCAACTGGGCATCGACGAGGTTCGGCGGCGCGTGCTGAAGGTCCGCCACACGCTCCCCGCGTCGTCGACCTGGCCCGGCGGCATACCGCCCGAGGTGCTCGCCGCAGGCGACCAGCCCGCCGGACGCGCCGCCTTCGGCGAGGTCACCCCCATCGGCCACGGCGTGCGCGTCGAACTACGCGCCCGCGACCCGTACGAGCGGTGGGTGCAGACCAGCGTGATCCGCGGCACCGCCAAGCAGACCGTCTCGGCAATCGCCTACGCCCCGCTTGGCGACATCACCGGACCGCAGTTCCGTGCCCTCGCCGCCGTGCAACGCGACCTCGGAGCCGACGTGCGACTGTCGAATCGCCAGAACGTCGTGTTCCGCAATCTCACCGACGACCAGTTGCCTGTGCTGTACGGACGGCTCGCCGAGATCGGCATGGCAGTGCCCGGCGCAGAGCTCGCCCGCGACGTCGTCTCGTGCCCCGGCGCCGATACGTGCGGCATCGCCATCACGCAGTCGCGCGGACTCGCCAAGGCCATCGGCGCCGAACTCGAGCAGGCGGGGCTCGCCGAGGTGGGTGGCGTTCGCATCAACATCTCCGGCTGCAGCAACAGCTGCGGCCAGCACCACGCCTATGACATCGGCCTGTTCGGCGTCGAGCGACGGGCGCACGGCACCGCGTTGCCCGGCTACCAACTGCTGCTCGGCGGGCATGTCGCCGACGAGCAGATCGTGTTCGGCCAGAAAGCGCTCAAGCTTCCCGCACGCACTGCGCCGCAGGCAGTGGCCGCCGTGGTGGGGCGCTTTGCCGGCGAGCGGCATGCCGGCGAGTCGTTCACCGCATGGCTGGCGAGGGCCGGCGGAGCCACGGCGGTGGCCGACGGGCTTCGCCACTTCGACAGCGTCCCGACCCCCGATGAGGATCCCGGATTCTTCGTCGACTTCGACGAGACCGCACCGTTCATCGCCGAGGTCGGTGCCTCGGAGTGCGCTACCTGACAGCCAGTCGGCGCATCACACGGGGGCGACGACACGTCGCTGTGGGCCGGCGGACTCGGGCCGGTGGGCGCGCAGGTCGGCGATGAGATCGTCGCGAAGAGCCTTCAGCGCCGGGTCGTCCCAGCGATTGACCTCTTGCAGCGGATCGTCGACGAGCGAGTACAACTCGCCCTCGCTCCCATCGTGGCTGTAGCCCGGCAGGTACTCGGTGCACACCCAGCCGTCGCGTGTGATCGTGCGCAGGTGCACGTCGACGCCGAAGAGCACGCTGTCCCATTCGGTGAGCACCCGCTCGAAGCCGCGCCGATCGGCATCGGCGTCGTCGACGGGAAGCGCCCGGCCCTCCATCCATGCCGGTGCCTCGATGCCGGCAATGGCGCAGAACGTCGGAGCAAGGTCGACAAGTCCGACCGGCCTCGTGACGGCCGCGGCCAACGCACCCGACGACGGCGCCGGGCGCCATACCAGCGGGATGCGCATCAGCGCATCGACGTGATACGGGCCCTTGAACAGCAGGCCGAAATCGCCCTGCAACTCGCCGTGGTCGGTGGTGAACACGACGTCGACGTCACTGTCCCAGCCGCGCGCTGCAATCGCTGCGAGCACCCGGCCGATCGCCTCGTCAATCAGCTCGCACTCGACGGCGTTCACGGCATTCACCTCGCGCACCTGGTCGGGCGTGAGCGTTGCCGGCACCCACGACAGCGGTGCCTCGTAGTTGCTGACCAGCCGTCCGTCGTACCATGCCCTCCAGTGTCGGGGCTTGGCATCGAGCACCGCTTCGCGCAGGGCGGGGTTGGCGTGATACCCGGCAGGAAGCGGCACATCGCGCCAGTCGATGCGACCCAGCTCGCTCTTCGGGGGATCCCATGGATGATGGGGATCGGGAAAGCTCATCCAGCAGAACCAGTCGTCACCGGCATCGAGTGAGTCGAGCCAGTTGATCGTGCGGTCGGCTACCCAGTCGGTGTGGTACCACTCACGCGGCACGTCGTTGTGCCACACCTGCGGTGCACCCGTGTCGCCGCCGCCGAGGGCGTTCACCTCCAGCGCTCCATCCAGCACCGGATAGAACATCCGCGCCGCCTCGGGATGCGTGGCGGCGATCCAGCGCGCATAGTGCAAGAACCCCGCTGCCCCGTGGGTGGCGGCCTCGAAGTGCTCAAATCCCCGATGGGTGCCGCTGAGCCCGTCGCGGGCGAAGCGGTTCTCGGCGAAGTTGAGGAACGGGTCGAGGAAGGGCTCGAAGTGCGGCTTCCCGATGAGCGCCGTCCGGTATCCGGCGTCGTGCAGCACCGATGCCACCGACGGCGCCTCGACAGGGAGCGGCACGCCGTTCATCCACACGCCATGCGTGCCGGGGTGCTGGCCGGTGATGATCGTCGCTCGCGACGGCATGCACACCACGCTCTGCGGCTGCGCCCGCTCGTATCTGTACCCCTCGGCGGCAAGCCGGTCGACCACCGGAGTACGCGCCAGCGTGCCGCCATTGCAGCCAAGCGTGTCGTACCGCTGCTGGTCGGTCGTGATCAGCAGGATCTTGCGCCCCATCAGCGTGGCTCCATCTGCCGTGCCAGCTCGTCGAGCGCCGCTGCCGTTCCCCCGCCGATGGTGAGTGCCATCGTGCGAGGGTCGGCATCGGTGGTGTACACCACGGCGCATGTGCCATCACCGAGGTCGAGTACGTCGATCGACCCGCGGTGGAACGAGAAGATCGGCGCCGTGATCTGGTACTGGAACCGCCGCTGCACGTGATCGTGCACGAGGATCGTCTCGGGCATCGACATCCCCGAGCCGAGTGTGATCGTGCGGCGATCACCGTCGACGGCGCACGACGTGATGCCGGGAAACCACTCGTGCAGTCGCGTTGCGTCGCCCACGAGTTCCCACACCTCGTCGGCAGTCCTGTGGATGCGAACGTGATGGCGGACAGAGCCCAGCGCCATCACCGCACCCTAGCAATGGCCCGACGAAGTGTCAGTCAGGCTGACACGAGGTGCCGGTCAGTTCACCTTGCGGTCGCGTCCGGCCCAGTACGGCTCGCGCAGGTCCTTCTTCAACACCTTCATCGCACCGGACAGCGGGAGCGGCTCGGTGCGGAACTCGACGCTCTTCGGCACCTTGTAGCCGGCAATCGACTCGCGGGCGTGAGCGATGAGTTCGTCCTCGGTCGCCGACGCACCCTCGCGCAGCACGACGATGGCGTGCACCGCCTCGCCCCACTGGTCGCTCGGGATGCCGATCACCGCCACCTGCAGCACCGCCGGGTGGCTGGCGAGCGCATTCTCAACCTCGGTGCTGTACACGTTCTCGCCGCCGGTGACGATCATGTCCTTCACGCGGTCGACGAGGTACAGGTAGCCGTCCTCGTCGAGATAGCCCGCATCACCGGTGTGGTACCAGCCGCCGCGGAACGCCTCGGCCGTGGCCTCCGGCTTGTTCCAGTACTCGATCATGTAGTTGCCGGCCCGGGCGCACACCTCGCCGGCCTCGCCTGGCGGCAGCGCCTTGCCCTCGTCGTCCTGGATGCTCAGCACGACGCCCTGCAGCGGGTAGCCGGCAGCACGCAGGTACTTGCCGCCCTTGCGATGCTCGTCGGGGCCGAGGAGGGTGAGCACGCTCGAGCACTCGGTCATGCCGTATCCCTGCCAGATGTTCATGTTCGGGTACATCGCCAGCAGCTTCTCGAGCAGCGCCTGCGGCATCGGCGAGGCGCCGTACACGAGGTGCTCGAACGTGCCGAGGCCATCGGGCGTGAACTCGGGGTGCGCCATCGTCATGCCGATCATCGTCGGCACCATCACCGTCAGGGTGGGCTTGTACTGGCGTACCGCAGCCATCACCGCCTTGGGATCGAACAGCGGCACGATCACCGTGTGCGCTCCCACCGCGGGGCCGCCCAGCACGCTGAACATCGACGCGGCGTGGAACATCGGCGTCTGCATCAGGCTGGTCGACGCCCGGTCGAGCTTGAACGCCATCATGACGTGGTACATGTTCAGCATCTCGGCACGCTGGTCGAGCAGCACGCCCTTCGGCAGGCCCGTGGTGCCGCCGGTGTACATCAGCACCACCGGGTCGGTCTCGTCGCCCTCATCGGGGATCGTCGGCGTCGCCGACGCAAGCAGGTCGCCGTACGTCACCGTGTGCGGAGCGTTCTCGGCGCCCGCGCCGATGAGCACCACGTGCTCGAGGCCAGCCTCTTCCTTCACCTTGTCGATCAGCGGCGCGAACCAGGCGTCGACGAAGCACACCTTGGTGCCCGAGTCGCGCAGCACGTAGGCGAGCTCCTTCGGGGCGAACCGCAGGTTGAGCGGGTTGACGATGCCACCGCCGAGGAATGCTGCGTGATACAGCTCGAGGTACTCGGCTGAGTTCAGGCACATCACGGCGAAGCGGTCGCCGCGTCCGACGCCGAGCGAGCGCAGGCCGCCGATGAGACGGCTCGTGCGCTCGAGGTGCTGCGCGTAAGTGGAGGTGTCGCCCGTGCCGGCATTCGTGGCAATCAGCCGGTCGGCATTTCGCTCGACTGCGGGCAGGAGCATCCGGTGGTAGATGAGTTCCTTCATGTCCCCACAGTAGGTGACACACGCCGCGGGCTCCACCCCGTGCGCCCACCTAATCTCACGCCATGACAACCCTCGACACCCAGCGCCTACCGAGCCGCGCCAGAGTCGTGGTGGTCGGCGGCGGGATCATCGGCACGTCGATCGCCTACCACCTCGGACAGCTGGGCTGGACCGACACCGTGCTGGTCGAGCGCGACCAGCTCACGTCGGGCACCACATGGCACGCCGCCGGCCTGATGGTGACCTACGGCTCGCTCTCCGAGACGTCCACCGCCCTGCGCCAGTACACCCGCGACCTCTACGCCCGGCTGGAGGCCGAGACCGGTCTCGCCACGGGCTTCAAGCCAGTGGGCTTCGTCGAGCTCGCCGCCGACCCCGGGCGACTCGAGGAGTACCGGCGGGTCGCGGCCTTCAACCGGCACTGCGGGGTCGAGGTGCATGAGATCTCCCCCCGAGAGGTGGCCGACCTGTTCCCGCTCGCCCGCACCGACGACCTGCTTGCCGGCTTCTACGTACCCGGCGACGGCCGCGTGAACCCCGTCGACGCCACCATGTCGCTGGCCCGCGGCGCCCGCCAGTTCGGCGTCACCATCGCCCAGGGCGTCACCGTCACCGGCGTGAGGCTCGACGGCCGGCGGGTCACCGGAGTGGTCACCGATCACGGCACCATCGAGTGCGAATACGTGGTCAACGCGGCCGGCATGTGGGCACGGCAGCTCGCCGAGCGTTCGGGTGTCGCTGTCCCGCTGCAGGCGGCAGAGCACTATTACCTCATCACCGAGGAGATGGCCGGCCTCGACCCGTCGTGGCCCGTCATCGAAGACCCGATGAACTTCGGCTACTACCGCGAAGAGGTCGGCGGCCTGATGATCGGGCTGTTCGAGTCCGAGTGCGCCCCGTGGAACGTGGCCGCCATCCCCGCCGACTCGTCATTCACCACGATCGTTCCCGACTGGGACCGCATGGCTCCGTACGTCGAGGCCGCCATGAGTCGGGTACCTGCAGCCGCCGACACCGGCATCCGCACGTTCTTCTGCGGCCCGGAGAGCTTCACACCCGACCTGTCGCCCATCATCGGTCCCGCTCCCGAACTCGACGGCTACTTCGTGGCCGCAGGGCTGAACTCGATCGGCATCCTCACCGGCGGAGGACTCGGCCGCCTCGTGGCGCACTGGATCGCCGACGGTGATCCAGGCGCCGACGTCACCGGGATCGAGCCGGCACGACTGCTGCCCCATCAGGCGAACCCCGAATATCGCCGCACCCGCACGGTCGAGTCGCTCGGCATGGTGTACCAGTGCCACTTCCCCAACCGCCAGATGACGACGGCCCGGGGCGCCCGGCTCTCGCCGCTGCACGATCGACTCGCCGCCGAGGGCGCCCTGTTCGCAGAGGTGAGCGGCTTCGAGAGCCCGTCGTGGTACGCCGGCCGCGGGCAGACACCCGACCCCGGTCCGCTCACGTTCGGACGTCCGTCGTTCTGGCATCACTGGGAGGCCGAGCACCACGCCTGCCGCAACGATGCCGTGCTCATCGACATGAGCTTCATGTCGAAGTTCCGCGTCCAGGGCCGCACGGCCGGCCGCGAGCTCGACTGGCTCTCGGCCAACGCCGTCGACGGCGAGCCCGGCCGAATCGTCTACACGCAATGGCTCGACCGCCATGGCCGACTGCAGGCCGACCTCACCGTCACCAAGGTCAGCGACGACTCATTCCTCGTCATCGCCACCGATACGCAGCATCGGCATGTCGAGGCGCATCTCCGGCGCGGCCTCGTCGACGCGATAGCCACCGACGTCACCGGCGGACTCGCGCAGATCAACGTGCAGGGCCCGCACTCGCGCGCCCTCCTGCAGTCGATCACCTCGGTCGATCTCTCCGACGATGCATTTCCGTTTCGCACCGCACGCGAGATCGACATCGGCTTCGCACGAGCCCTGTGCGTGCGGATCACCTATGTCGGCGAACTCGGCTACGAACTGTTCGTCCCCGCAGAGCAGGCCGTCCACGTCTATGAGCGGCTCGCTGCAGCGGGTACGGCCGTGCGACTTCGGCACGCCGGACTTCGGGCCCTCGGCAGCCTGCGGATGGAGAAGGCCTACCGCGACTTCGGCCACGACATCGACAACACCGACTGCCCACTCGAGGCCGGCTTCGGCTTCGCGATCGCATGGGACAAGCCGGGCGGCTTCGTCGGTCTCGATGCGCTGGCGGCACGGCGCAGCGCCGGACCACTGCGCCAGCGCCTCGTGCAGGTGCTGCTGCTCGACCCCGATCCGTTGCTCCATCACGGAGAGGTGGTGCACCGCAACGGCGTCGCAGTCGGATATCTGCGCGCTGCGTCATACGGCCACACGCTTGGAGGGGCGGTGGGGCTGGCGATGGTGGCCGGCAGCGAGGCGGTCGACCAGCGCTGGATCGATGCGGCGGACTGGACAGTCGACGTCGCCGGGCGGCACGTGCCGGCGAGGGTTGCGCTCCGGCCGCTGTACGACCCCGCCAACGAGCGCATCAGGGCATGACGACCGAATTCGACGCACCGCCCCCGAGCGTGCCGCTCGATGAGATCGCCGATGCGGCGGCGCAGCTGTTCGGAACCGCCATCGACCCCACAGCACCCGCCACGGTGCTCCCCAGCGAGCGCGACCAGAACGTGCGCATCGGCAGCGTGGTCGTCAAGGTGTCGAATGCGGCCGAGGATCCGAGCTCACTCGACTTCCAGGCCTACGTGCTGGGCCACCTCGAGCATGCCGAGCCATCGGTGCCCGTCCCGCGCCTGCTCGAGCCGGGTGTCGTCCGCCACCGGTTCTCCACCGGCGAGCACGCCGTGCGGAGTGTCACATGGCTCGAGGGCATCCCCTTCGCAGAGGCGATGCGCACTGCCGATGCGGCAGGGGCCGCCGTGCTGCGGCGGTCGCTCGGCACCGTGATGGGCCGTCTCTCCACGGCCCTGTTAACCGCCGCGCACCCGGCAGCGGGCCGGCCTGCGTTCCTCTGGGACCTCGACCGCGCCCAAGCCGTGCGGCAGTGGCTCGGCGACATCGCCGACAGCGAGGTGCGGCAGACCGCCGCTGCCGTCCTCGACCGACACGAGCGGCACGTCGTACCGAGGCTCGGATCCCTGCGTCGGGCGATCGTCCACCACGACGCCAACGACTACAACGTGCTGGCCGACGGCAGCCGAGTGAGCGGCATCATCGACTTCGGCGACATGCTCGAGTCATCGCAGGTCAACGAGCTGGCAGTCGCACTCGCCTACGCACTGCTCGATGCACCTGATGTCATTGCTGCGGCGCACGACGTCATCAGCCCCTACACCGCGGAGTTCGCACTGCTCGACGATGAGCTGTCCGTGCTCTGGGAGCTGGTCGCCACCCGCCTTGCCATGAGTATCGCCATCTCGTCGCATCGCAGCGCGGCATTCCCCGACAACGACTACCTGCTCGTCTCGCAGGCACCGGCTGCGCGGCTGCTGCAGCGTCTCGTCGCGATCCGCCCCGACCAGTTGCACTTCGCTGCACGTCACGCCGCACGGCTCGAGCCGGTACCCGCAGGACGGGCCGTGCGCACATGGCTGGCATCACCGCAACTTCGCGTTGTCGACCCGCTGCCGGTCGATCTCGCCACAGCGCCCACTGTGCTCTTCAGCCTCGCTGACGGCGCCCCGGCAACGCAGTTTCCGTCGGGACCGCAGGGTGCCCATGCCGCATGGGAGTGGATGCGCAGCGAGATCACTGCGCACGGTGCCGCAGTCGGACTCGGTGCCTACGACGAAGACCGCTCGTGCTACGCCGGCGACCAATTCGCAACCGACGCACCCGAGCCCCGATCGGTGCACCTCGGCATCGACGTGTTCGTCGAGGCAGGCACTCCGGTGCACGTGCCGCTCGACGGCATCGTCGAGACCGTCGCCGACAACGACATGTCCTTCGACTACGGGCCGACGGTCATCGTCCGCCACGCAACCGACGACGGCACCGATTTCTGGTCGCTGTACGGGCATCTCTCGCGCCGCACGATCGACATCGTGCGGCCAGGCGACCACGTGCCGGCCGGCAGCACGATCGGCTCGGTCGGACACCCCGAGGAGAACGGTGGCTGGGCGCCCCACGTGCATGTGCAGGTGATGACCAGCCTGCTCACCGCCCGCTGGGGGCGCGCCGATGCCGAGCCAGAGGGCAACTTCGAGGGTGCCGGCGAGCCGAGCCGCATGGACGTCTGGCGGTCGATCGTGCCCAATCCGTCAGCGCTGCTGCGACTCCCGCCTCGATAGACCACACCGGGCACCCAGCGAAACCGGGCCGCACGCCTCGTCGGCGCAGGATGCCCGTATCGTAGGGAGACCCTAGGGAAGAAGGCTTTGTGAGCGACATCGACGACGACAGCGGCAGTGGCTTTGCCGCGCTCGGCCTGCGCAGCGAACTGCTGGCAGCGCTCGACGAGCTCGGCTACGAGGAGCCCACGCCCATCCAGCGCGAGACCATTCCCCACCTGCTCGCCGGAAGCGACCTCGTCGGCATGGCAGCCACCGGCACCGGCAAGACCGCCGCCTTCGCCCTCCCCGCCCTCGAACTGGTGCAGGGGCCTGCTGCCGCCGCCGTTGCGCTGGTCCTGGTACCCACCCGCGAGCTGGCCATGCAGGTGAGCGAGGCCTTCTTCCGCTACGGCCGCCGCGTGGGCGCAACATGCGTGCCGGTCTACGGCGGCCAGCCCATCTACCGCCAGCTCCAGGCGCTCGACCGCGGCGTCCATGTCGTGGTGGGCACTCCCGGCCGCGTCCTCGACCACGTTGGCCGCGGCTCGCTGCCCCTGAACGACATCCGCATGGTCGTGCTCGACGAGGCCGACGAGATGCTCGACATGGGCTTTGCCGACGACATCGAGAGCATCCTCGAATCGGTGTCCGGCGAGCACCAGACCGTGATGTTCTCGGCGACGATGCCGCCGCGCATCGAACGCATCGCCAAGCAGCATCTCCGCAACCCCGTGCGCATCCAGGTGACAAAGGGCGACACCGATGCGAGCCGCGGCTCGGTCCGCCAGACCGCCTACATCGTCGGACGAGGACACAAGCCGGCGACGCTGGGACGGGTGCTCGACATCGAGGCGCCCGGCGGGGTGCTGGTGTTCTGCCGCACGCGCACCGAGGTCGACCAGCTGACAGAGACGATGAATGTCCGTGGCTACCGCGCCGAGGCACTGCATGGCGGCATGGACCAGGCGCAACGCGACCGCGTGATGGGCCGTCTGCGCGACGGGACTGCCGAGCTGCTCGTCGCCACCGACGTGGCGGCGCGCGGCCTCGACGTCGACACGCTCACGCATGTCGTCAACTACGACGTGCCCTCCGCGCCCGAGAGCTACGTGCACCGCATCGGCCGCGTCGGCCGTGCAGGCCGCACAGGCGTGGCGATCACCCTCGCCGAGCCGCGAGAGCAGCGCCTGCTGCGCAACATCGAGCAGCTCACCGGCCAGACGATTGCCATCGAGAAGGTCCCCAGCATCGCCGACCTCCGCGCTGCTCAACTCGACCAGACCGTGCAGGCGGTGCGCGAGTCGCTGGCCGCCGACGACCTCGACGACTTCTCACCGGTGCTCCACGCCCTGCGCGGCGATGCCGACGAGCGGCTGATTGCCCTGGCCGCCATCCGACTGTTCCACGAGGCAGCGGGCAACACTGTCGACCAGCATGAGATCCCCGATCTCAGTGAGCGCACCGAGCGGCGCGATCAGCGCCAGCGCGGCACCTCCGGCGAACGCCCCGATCGCGGGCGAGATCAGCGGCCCGACTCGGGCGACACCGGATTCGTCTACGTGGGTGTCGGCAGGTCAGCGGGCATGCGTCCCGGCGACCTGGTCGGCGCCATCGCCAACGAGACCAACCTCTCGGGGCGCCAGATCGGGCCGATCCGCATCACCGACAACCACAGCGTCGTCGGCGTCCCCGCCGGCAGCGTCGACACCGTCGTCGCAGCACTGCGCGGCACGCTGATCCGGGGCAAGACGGCCACCGTGCGGCCGTACACGAACGACGGGCCCGCCGAGAAGAAGGGCCACCGCGGCCAGTTCAAGCCCGCTGCCACCGGCCGGGCACCGAAGGGCGCCAAGCCGTCTACTGGCGGGAAGCCACCTCGGGGCGGCCGCTCGCGGTGAGCACCAGCGTTCCTTCCACGAAGAAGTCGCTGCCGCCGATGTCGACCACCTGAGGCTCCCACCGCTCGCGTGTCTCGAACTCTGCTGCGCCCGCGGCACGCATGTCGCGGTCGAGTCCCGACTGCAGATGGCGGCGAGCGTGCTGCAGAGCCGCCTCGAGATCGCCGAACATCGCAGGCTGCTCGCCTGCATGCACGATGTACTGCCCCGACTGAGGGGCACTGACCACGCACTGGGCGCTGAGCCTCACGCGGCCGACAACGGCACCGACCGCATTGGCGACTCCTGCGTGGTCGGGTATGCGCGACTCGGCACCCAGCAGGGCGGCGACCATCGGGTAGTACGTCGGCGCCGAGGCGCCGAGACCAACGAGCGGCGACCCGAGTGAGACGGCCACGCGCGCTGCGCTTCCCCGGCGGTCGAGAGCCGCCTGCACCACGGGCGTCGAGACCGCCTCAGCAGCGAGGCCGTCGTGCTCGAACGCGGCGGCCAGCACCGCCTCGGCCGAGCGGCGGACCAGCGCGTCAATCGTGAGCCTCGCAATCTCCTGGCCGTCGACAGCGATGTACTTGCCCTGCCGGTCGCGGCGCTTCGCAAAGAGATCCGCTGCCTTAGCGGCTACCTCGGCGTCGTACGTCTGCTGCATGCCCAGCACGTGCGCCGCATCAGTGGGCGTGAACGCTGCGATCTGCAATTGGCCGCGCTGCACCATTCGGTCGATCACCCGCTGCTGCTGGAGCGTGGCGAGCACCTCGGCCGCCACTGCGACACGTCCACCCATTCGCTCGAGCACATTGCGCTCGACACCTTCTGCCGACGCAAGGTGGCGTTCGCGCTCCTCGGACACCAGCACGATGCCGTCGAGTTCGGACGGCATGAATGCGGTGAGCTGCTCGTCGAGCATCGAGCGCAGCAGCGCCGGCTCGTCGAGCGCCAGCTGGCACAGCGGAATCACCTTGCGCGGGCCGATCCGCAGGACCGGTCCGGCAGCTCGCGGGTCGTTGCGAACCCTGCTGTCGCCGCCGAGGCCGTGGGTGCGCATCGCAACGGCCTGCACCATCGTGCGATGTCCTCCCACCGAGGCGCCGTCGGGGCTCACCTCGGGAACGCCGTCGCGCAGCACGGCGATGTCGGTGGTGGTGCCGCCGATGTCGCTGATGATGGCATCGGCGAGCCCGGTGAGGTGTGCTGCACCGACAAGGCTCGCAGCCGGCCCCGACAGGATCGTCTCGATCGGCCGTTCCCGCACGAAGGCGGCGCTCACCAGCGATCCGTCGCCGCGCACGACCATCAGCGGCGCCGCAATCCCCCGCTGGACGAGCGCCGACTCGGCGGTTCGCACCAGTCCGTCGATGATGGGGATCAGCCTGGCGTTGAGAATGGCGGTGACAGCGCGCTTCGGCCCGTTGAGCCGCGCTGAGAGGTGATGGCTGAGCGTGACGGGCAGTCCGCTCACACGGCGCACGACCTCGGCAGCAGCGATCTCGTGGTCGGGATTGCGCACGCTGAACTGCGACGTCACGGCGAACGCGTCGACCCGGCCCATCACGGCGGCAATCTCGTCAGCGAGGCGGTCGAGCGGCACCGCCGACACCTCGCCCCCGTGCGGATCGTGCCCGCCGGGCAGGAACACTGCCGGATCGCTGCCGAGCGCCTCGGCCAACCCCGCTCGCTCGACCACCTCGTGGTCGAATCCGATGATGATGGCACCTACCGGCCTGCCCTTGCCCTCGACGAGCGCGTTCGTCGCCAGCGTGGTACTGAGCGAGACCAGTTCGATGTCGGAGGGTGCCGCCACGCCCGCCTCCAGGACCGCGTCAATGGCGCCGCAGACGCCAATGGAGAGATCGTGATGTGTCGTGGGCGACTTGGCAGCTGCGCGAACGGCGCCTGCCGACTCGTCGTACAGCACGGCATCGGTATACGTGCCGCCGGTGTCGATGCCCAAGAGCATTCAGCCAATCTACGCAGCGTGCCTGCTAGACCAGACGTGATGTCGACGGCCGCCCCTCGCAAGGGATTCCGCTGGGACCGTCTCACGGTGGCGACCGTGGCCGGCTACTGCATGCAGATCTGCGCGGTCAGCGTGGGCGTGGTGTTCAGCGAACTGCGCGAGCAGTTCGGCATCTCTGCCGTGGTCACCGCCCTTCACGGCAGCATGTTCGGCTTCGGGCTGCTGGTGATGGGCGCGACGGGCGTGCCGATCGTCGACCGACTCGGCCGCCGAGCCGCCATCTCCACCGCCTTTGCGCTCGTCGCCGCCGGCGTTGCCGTCTTCTGCCTCGGCCCGGCATGGCCGATCACGCTGCTCGGCACTGCTGTCAGCGGACTCGGCGGTGCACTCTGGGTGTTGGTGGCGCCGGGCTTGATCAGCGACCACCACGGCCCGAACCGCGCTCCTGCCTTTGCCGCCGTGAACGGGGTCCCCGCCCTCGCCGCCATCGCCTTCTCGATCGCCATCGGCGCCACACTCTCGGCAGATGCCGGATGGCGGGCTCCGTATGCGCTGCTCACTGCGCTCGTGGTCGCCGCCACTGCACTGGCCTGGCGCAGCGTCGCGCTGCCCGACCCAGCGCGGCATTCACAGTTCACCCTCCGCCACTTCGCCGACCGGTCGGTGTTCGTGCCGTGGGCGCGGATCGTCAACGTCGTGCTTGCCGAGTTCACCATCGGCATCTGGGCAGTCACCTACCTCCGCGAAGTCGGCGGAGCGTCAGCAGGCGCCGCCCCGCTCCTCGCTGTGGTGTTCGGCCTGATGATGTTCGCCGTGCGCATGGGCATCAGCAGCGTGCTGCGCGTTCTCGGCCGCTGGACGCTCTCGGTGTCGTTCGCGGTCCTCGGCCTCGCCGCGGTCGCGATGTGCTTCGCAGGGCCGCTCTGGGCGAGGGTGGCGGCTCTCACGGTCGCCGGCATAGGCGGGGCCCCGCTGTATCCGCTGATCGTCGACCGCTTCTACGACACTGCCGGCCACCGACTCGACTCGGTGGGGCTGGGCGCCTACTCGGCGCTCGCCAGTGGCGTCGGCGTGCTGGTCGGGCCCCTGCTCGTCGGTGTCACTGCTGATCTGGTCGGCCTGCGCTGGGCGGTGCTGGTGATCACCGCCCTTGCGGCCATCGGCGTGGCAACCCTTCGCCCGACCCCCCGCTGACACTTTGTCAATGCGGCGCGAACTGCGCCGCACCACCGGACCGACTCGGGAGTCGGGTGCTACCGTCGGGGCGGCGGGCGAGTGCCCGTCAAGCACCCACGGGCTGGCCACGGAGGTCGGATGAGAGTCGGAGCGTTCTTCTTCGGTGGCGTCGAGATGACCGACGCCGGGGCCGGACTGCCGGCCCCGATGGACCGCCGCTACGACAATGCGGCGTGCTGGGACGCCACGCTCAAGTACGTCGATGCGGCCATCACCGCCGACCGCCTCGGATACGACAGTTTCTGGACGACCGAGCACCACTTCCAGTACGAGGGATACGAGGTCATCCCCAACGGTCTGCTCATCTCGGCCTGGATCGCAGCCAAGACCCAGAACATCCGCCTCGGCGCGATGTTCAACGTCGTGCCGCAGTGGAATCCGCTCCGGCTCGCCGAGGACTTCGCCACCCTGCACAACCTGTCGGGGGGACGAGGCATGCTCGGCGTCGGACGTGGCACCGTGCCACGCGAGATCCTGCACCTCAACGACTTCCAGGTGTCGATCGGATCGCACGACAACCCCGAGAAGTCGGCTGACGACACCAAGAATCGCGAGTACTTCGAGGAGCAGATGGAGATCATCCGCATGGCCCTCGACAACGAGACCTTCTCGTTCAGCGGCAAGTACTTCCAGATCCCCGTGCCGGGAATCCCCGACCGCGGACATACGGTGCAGAACCTCACGCTCATCCCGCGGCCGATGTATCCCTACGAGATCTGGCAGGCGGCCACGAGTCCGCCCACCGTCGAGTACGCACCGCGCGTCAATCACGGCGCCGTGTTCTGGAACCAGAATCCCGCCTTCATCAAGCGCATGTGGGACCGCTACGGCGAGGTCCACGAGCAGCACCACGGTGCCGGCCTGCCCGTCAGCGCGCAGCGAATGCTGGTGGTGAGCGTCCGCGTCGAGGACACCCACGAAGAGGCGGTGCGCACGTCGCGCGCCGGGCACGACGAGTTCTGGAAGTTCCTCGGCCCGTACGGATGGAGCCGCGGCTACATGGGCGAGGACGGCCGGCCGGTGAAGCCCGGTCTCATCCCCACGCTCGAGGAGTCGATCAAGCAGCGCACCATCCTCGTGGGCACTGCCGAGGACGTGGCCGAACAGGTGCAGGACTACAAGGACCTGCTCGGACTCGACTGCCTCACCATCTTCCCCCATCTCATCGGTGATTCGTACGCCAAGGCCGAGGAGCAGATGGAGCGGTTCATGGGCGAGGTCGTGCCGCTCGTCCGCTGACGACGCAATGAACGACGACGTACCCGTCGTACGGCTCGAGCCGTACGCAGGCCCGTGGGCCGATGACGACCGCGACGCCAACCTCAAGGCCGATGTTGCGCTGTACTCGCGAATCGATCCGCTGCGGACCATACGCGGCCTCTCCGCTGCGACGTCCGTACCCGAGGGGGCCCTCGTGCGCTGGGTGCTGGCACGGTGGGCCAGCGAGGGAGCGTCGGGCCTGCTCGAGCTCGGCCCGACCTTCAGCCGCCGCCTGCACGAGGTGTGCCGCGCCGCCGAGACCGCCGACACCGACGTCGCCCGCCTTGAGGCCTACCACCGGTTGCGGCAGATGATCTCGTGGCTCAACCATCCCCTCGAATTCCCAGAGGTCTACGACCTCGACGAGTGACCTCGCCACGGGAACAACGGCGGGCGGCGCTCGCGGAAGGCGACGACTCCCTCGGCAGTCTCGCCTGACGACTCGGCCTCGTGGCTCCACTGCGCAGCCATCGCCACGGGCACGGCCCCATCGGCCATGACGGCGGCCACCATCTCCTTCGTCGCCGCCTGCGTGAGCAGCGACCGCGAGGCAAGGGTGTCGCAGAGCGCCGCAACCCGATCGTCGAGCAGCCCGGGCTCGACCACCTCGTCGACGAGGCCGATCCGATGCGCATCCGCCGCATCGATGAGATCACCGGTGAAGAGAAGCCGCTTCGCAGCAGGGCCGAGCAGCCTCACGGCACGTTCGAGGGACGCAGCTGGGTACACGATGCCCAACTTCGACGGCGTGATGCCGAACCGGGCAGTGGAGGAGGCAATGCGGATGTCGCAGTCGATGGCCAGTGCAGCGCCACCGCCGATGCAGTCGCCATGGATGGCCGCGACAGTCGGCTTGGGCAGCGTCGCCAGTGCGTCCTCGGCCGCCATGTTGACCTCGAGGAACGGACGCTCGCCATCTCCACGCGCAGCCAGCAGGTCGTTGATGTCGGCACCAGCGCAGAAGTGATTGCCCGCACCGCGCAGCACCACGACGCGCACTGCGTCGTCCTCCGCTAGCTGACGACATGCGGCCTCAAGCGCGGTCCACATGGTGTGGTCGACTGCATTTCGCTTGTCGGGACGGTCGAGCGTGATCGCGCCGACCGGCCCGTCGAGCGACACCCGTACCCCGACCTGCTCCACGGGGTCAGGCTACGCTCGCCAACGCCCCACCCCCGCCCTGTCAGTGAGTCACTGTGGACGACCTCTCCGATCTCGCCCGACGCCATCTCTGGATGCATTTCACCCGCCTCGGCTCGTTTGCCGACCATGAGGTGCCGATCATCGTCCGCGGCGAGGGATGCCATGTGTACGACCGCCATGGCAACCGCTACCTGGATGGCCTCTCGGGCCTGTTCACCGTGCAGGTGGGCCATGGCCGAACCGAACTCGCAGAGGCTGCGGCGCATCAGGCATCGACACTCGGCTACTTCCCGGTCTGGTCATTCGCCCACGAGCCCGCCATCCGCCTCGCGGCACGCCTGGCAGCCATGGCTCCCGGCGACCTGAACCGGGTCTTCCTCACTCCCACCGGGGGCGACGCCGTGGAATCGGCCATCAAGTTCGCCCGCCAATACTGGAAACTCGTCGGCCGACCCTCCAAGCACAAGGTGCTCTCGCGCTACCTCAGCTATCACGGCACGTCGATCGGCGCCCTGAGCCTCACCGGCGTGCCGGCCATCCGGCAGCCCTTTGAGCCGCTGATGCCCGGTGCCGTCAAGGTGCAGACGCCCTACCGATTCCGCTGCGGCGACTGCATGCACCTCGACGCATGCACGCTGCGCTGCGCAGACGACATCGCACTGCGAATCGAGATGGAAGGACCCGACACGGTCGCCGCCGTCGTTATGGAGCCCGTGCAGAACACCGGAGGAGCATTCACACCGCCAGACGGCTACTGGGCGCGTGTGCGGGAGATCTGCGATGCCTACGACGTGCTGCTGGTGAGCGACGAGGTGATCGCAGCATTCGGTCGCTTCGGCGAGATGTTCGGCAGTATCCGATACGGCTACCAGCCCGATCTCATCACGTTCGCGAAGGGTGTCACCAGCGGCTACTCGCCGCTCGGCGGCATGATCGTGAGCGACCGGCTTGCAGAGCCGTTCCTCAGCGGTACCGACGTGTTCCTCCAAGGCCAGACGTTCGGCGCCCATCCCGTGTCATGCGCCGTCGCCAACGCCAACCTCGACATCTTCGAGCGCGAGGACATCTGCGGCAACGTGCGACGAAATGAGGCAGCCTTCAAGAAACTTATCGAGGGGCTGCTCGACATCCCACTGGTCGGCGACGTGCGCGGCGACGGCTACTTCCTGGCGATCGAACTTGTGCCCGACCGAGCCACTCGCTCGTACTTCACCCCCGAGCAGAGCGAATGGCTGCTGCGCGGAGTGCTGTCGCCTCGACTCTTCCAGTCGGGCCTCATCTGCCGCGCCGACGACCGGGCAGAGCCAGTGATCACGCTCTCGCCGCCGCTCATCGCAGGCGAGGAGGAGTTCGAGTTCATCTCCCGCACGCTTCGCACGGCGCTCACGGAAGCGTCGCAGCGGTTCAGCGAAGAGAGCTGACGCAGCCAGTCACCTGAACAGGTCGCGGCTCTGGTCGCGCAGCACCGGCGCCATCGAGGCGTCGTCATCGGGTTCCCAGCCGTGGCCGCGGATCACTGCCACTGGCACACGCGACAGATTTCCCTTCACCAGTTCGGCGGCTCCGGCAAGCTCGTCGGCTACGCAGATCGCCTGCACCTTGAACTCATGCCCATGCGGATCGACCTGGCCGATATAGCTCAGGATCGGCTGGATGCCGGCAACACCGATCGCGATGTCGGTCTGCCCCTCGCGCCAGGCCCGACCGAAGGTATCGCTGACGATCACTGCTGCGTCGATGCCGGCGGCCCGCAGCCCGGCGCGGATGCGTCGTGCCGAGGCATCCGGGTCGATCGGCAGCAGGACCGCCCTGCCGTGCGACCCGCTCGACGACTGATCGACGCCGCTATTGGCGCAGACGAACCCGTGATGAGTCTCGGTGATCAGCACCGGACCCAGCTGGCGCACGATGCGCTTCGACTCGCGCAGCACCAGCTCGGTGACCGCAGGATCCTTCTCCCACTTCGCTGACCAGTCGACAGCGAAGGCCGATGGCTGCACGTCGGCGAGCTCGACCGTTCGTCCCTCGGCCTTCGACACGACCTTCGAGGTCACCACGACGATGTCGCCATCGAGCAACGGGGCTCCCCCGGCCGCCGCTGCGTCGACGATCAGGGCCGCCAGGTCGGCACCGGCGTCGATCTCCGGCAGTCCGCCGATGCCAGCGACATGCAGGCCGTTCGCCGGTGCGTATGCCACGGAACGACGGTAGCACCGGCGGCTTCGTAGAGTGTCGGTCATGGCAGCCCACCACGTGTCCGAGATCTTCGACCCCGGCGCGTGGCGCATCGTGCCGGGATTCGACTTCGACGACATCACCTACCACCGAAGCGTCGAGCACGGCACCGTGCGCATTGCCTTCAACCGTCCGGAGGTGCGCAACGCATTCAGGCCGCGCACCGTCGACCAGCTGTACGCCGCCCTCGACCACGCCCGAATGACCACCGATGTCGGGTGCGTGCTCCTCACCGGCAATGGCCCGTCTCCGAAGGACGGTGGCTGGGCGTTCTGCAGTGGCGGCGACCAGCGCATCCGGGGCAGGGACGGCTACAAGTACACCGACGACGACACGAGCGGGCGACCTGGGGAGACGGCCGACACCATCCAGGCCGGTCGCGCCGGCCGCCTGCACATCCTCGAGGTGCAGCGCCTGATCCGGTTCATGCCGAAGATCGTGATCTGCGTCGTACCCGGCTGGGCAGCCGGTGGAGGGCACAGCCTGCACGTCGTCAGCGACCTCACGCTCGCCAGTCGCGAGCACGCCCGGTTCAAGCAGACTGACGCCGACGTGGCCAGCTTCGACGGCGGCTTCGGCAGCGCCTACCTCGCCCGACAGGTGGGACAGAAGTTCGCCCGCGAGATCTTCTTCCTGGGCCGCGAGTACTCGGCCGACGATGCCCAGCGCATGGGCATGGTGAACGCCGTAGTGCCGCACGCCGATCTCGAGCGCGAGGCGCTGCAATGGGCAAAGGAGATCAACGGCAAGAGCCCCACCGCGCAGCGGATGCTGAAGTTCTCGTTCAACCTCATCGACGATGGCCTCGTCGGCCAGCAGGTCTTTGCCGGCGAGGCCACGCGCCTTGCCTACGGCACCGACGAGGCACAGGAGGGGCGCACCAGCTTCCTCGACAAGCGCGACCCCGACTGGTCGCCGTATCCCTGGCACTTCTGACAGGTCGAGTGCCATGACGCCACTTGTCGTCATCGAGGACCCCGATGATCCACGCGTGGCGGGCTTTCGGCTCAATGAGCGTGGCCTCGCCAACAGGGTCCAGCGGCGTGACGACAGCGGCGACGGCCTGTTCATGGCCGAGGGCGATCTCGTGGTCGAGCGTGCCCTCGATGCCGGCTGCACGCCCGTGCTGGCGCTCGTCGATCATGGGCGGCCCCCGGCCCTGACAGCGCGGCTCGCCGAGCACGTCACGGTGTTCGCCGGAGGCGACAGGCTGCGGGCGGCCATCACCAAGCTCGGCATGCCCTACAGCGTTGTCGCCCTCTTCGAGCGGCCGCCGCGCCCGTCGGCCGAGGCCCTTGCGGCGCAGTCCACCCGACTCGTGATGGTCGAGGCAGTCGACAATCCGGTCAACGTGGGCAGCATCGCGCGCAATGCGCTTGCTCTCGGCTGGGATGGCCTCATCACCGACTCGACGAGCGCCGACCCGCTCGCCCGCCGCGCCCTGCGGGTGTCGATGGGCCACGCACTTCGCCTGCCCCACGCCCGAGTGCGCGACATCGTCGCCACCATGGTGTCACTCGTCGACGCTGGCTGGCAGGTTCTCGCACTCACGCCGTCGCCGGATGCCGTGCCACTCGACGAGGTCATGCCTTCAACCCGTCTCGCCCTCGTAGTGGGCAGTGAACGCGCCGGGCTCAGCGCTGAGGCACTGGCTGGTGCGAGCACCCGCGTGCGGATCCCGATGGGCAGCGACGTCGACTCCCTGAATGCCGCCGCAGCGACAGCAGTGGCCTGCTGGCACCTGCGACGCTGATCCCGTGCGCCGCGGCGAGCACGGTCATGGCGTCGGCGTGCTCGGGCCGCTGATCGGCAGGCCTGTGTCGTTGCGCAGGTGCTCGGCCGCTGGCACGAAGTACTGCATCAGGGTGTCGCGCACGGGCCCTGGCTCGGTCTCCCGTTCGACCGCTGCTGCCATGTGAGCCAGCCAGTGGTCGCGTTCGGCGGGCCCGACCCGGAACGGCATGTGCCGCATCCGCAAGCGGGGATGCCCGCGCTCGTCCATGTACGTGGTGGGCCCGCCCCAGTACTGGGCCAAGAACAGGGTCAGTCGCCGGCGCGCCGGGCCGAGGTCGTCGTCGGGATACAGCGGCCGCAGCAGCGGATCGACCGCGACGCCCTCATAGAACGCGTCGACGAGGCGCTCGAAGAACGACATGCCTCCCACCGCCTCGTACAGCGTCTCCTCGCTCACCGATGCCGCCTCATTCGAACTCCGGCTCGACCCAGTGCGGAAACAGGTCGGGCAGCCCATCGCTCACCCGCATCGGGAAGTCGGGCATGCGCTTCTCAAGAAAGCTCGTCACGCCCTCACGCGCGTCAGCGCTCCGACCGCGCTCGAGTACGCCACGCGAGTCGGCGCGGTGCGCCTCCATCGGATGTGCCGCGCCGAGCATCCGCCACAGCATCTGCCGGGTCAGGGCGACACTGACGGGCGACGTGTGCGCAGCGATCTCCGCGGCGAGAGCACGGGCAGCCGGCAGCAGGTCGTCGGGGGCATGCACGCTGCGTACCAAGCCGCCCTCGAGCGCCTCGGCTGCGGGGAACACCCGCCCGCTGTAGCACCACTCGGCGGCCTTGCTGATACCGACGAGGCGCGGCAGGAACCAGCTCGAGCAGGCCTCGGGCACGATGCCGCGTCGGGCGAACACGAACCCGATTCGGGCCTGCTCGCTCGCGAGGCGGATGTCCATCGGCAGCGTCATCGTGATTCCCACGCCGACCGCCGGCCCGTTGATGGCACCGATCACCGGCTTCGAGCATTCGAAGATGCGAAGGGCCACGATGCCGCCGCCGTCGCGCGGCACCCCGGCTCGGGTCATCTCGTCGCTGCCGCCCGCCGAGAAGGTCTCACCGCCCGCCGACAGGTCGGCACCAGCGCAGAATGCCCTCCCCGCACCCGTGACGATCACCGCCCTCACCTCGTCGTCGGCATCGACACGGTCGAAGGCATCGAGCAGTTCGCGCAGCATCGTTCCGGTGAACGCATTCAGCTGATCAGGCCGGTCGAGCGTGATCGTGGCGACGCGGTCCACGACCTCGTAGCGGATCTGCGAGTAGTCCATGACGAGACGGTATCCGCCCCGCGCCGTCCGGTCAGACGTCGAGGAACTTGGTCGCCGCTGTGCCAGATCCGATAGCACCCACGGCGGCGCCCACCAGCAGCATCATCAGCCAGACCCAGTAGGGATAACCATCGGTGACCACGAATGCCTCGAGGCCCGACT
>JBEGVK010000136.1:0-4266 GCA_041178405.1 Actinomycetota bacterium
CCTGCCGTCTCGTAGTCGGTACGGAGCCGCGCCAGGTCCTTGCTCGGGACGGTGCTCATCGGGGTGTGATCACCTCGAGCCCGCGCATGTAGCGGCGCAGCACCTCGGGCACCACCACGCTGCCGTCGGGCTGGCGGAAGTTCTCGATGATGCCCGCCCACACGCGGGGCACGGCCAGTGCAGACCCGTTGAGCGTGTGGGTGATGTGCGTGCCCTTCTCGCCCGGCATGCGGTAACGGATGTCGGCGCGGCGGCCCTGGTAGTCGCTGAACCAGCTCACCGAGCTCACTTCGAGCCAGCTGTCGCACCCCGGGGCATAGACCTCGATATCGAAGCTGCGGTGATGGCTCTGGCCCATGTCGCCCGTGCAGATCTCGATGATCCGATACGGAAGTCCGAGCCCCTTGATGAGCTGTTCGGCCCGATCGCGTAGTTCGACCAGCATCGCCGGCGCCTGGTCGGGTGTGGCGAGGGCGAGGATCTCGACCTTGTCGAACTCGTGGGCACGCAGCATGCCGCGCGTATCGCGACCAGCAGAACCCGCCTCGCGCCGATAGCAGGGGCTGTAGGCCATCAGCCGCATCGGCAACTGTGCCGCCTCGAGCACCTCGCCGGCGTACAGCGACGTGAGCGGGGCCTCTGCCGTGGGGATGCACCACAGGTCGTCGCGTTCGATGAAGTAGGCATCATCGGCGAACTTGGGCAACTGCCCCGTGGCGGTGAGCGTTGCCGTGGTGACCAACGACGGTGGCCGGATCTCCTCGAAGGCATCGGCATTGCTGTCGAGCGCGTACTGGCAGAGCGCCCTCGACAGGGCTGCGCCGGCGCCACGCTGCATCGTGAACATCGCGCCGGAGAGCTTCACCGCTCGTTCGTTGTCGAGTAGGCCAAGCTCAGCGGCAGTGTCCCAGTGCGGCACGCGCTGGTGGTCGGCGAACGAGTCGGGCAGGAACGGCCCCTTCACCACGGGGTTGTCGTGGTCGCCTCCACCGTCGGGCGCATCGGAGTGCGGCAGATTGGGAATTCGCAGCAGCACCTCGCGTAGCGAGGCGTGCACGGCGTCGGTCTCATCGGCGAGCGCCTTCTCCTGCTCGCCGAGGACACGGCTGTGCGCCTGCAATTCCTCGGACGCCGCAAGGTTGCCCTCACGACGCAGTGCGCCGACCTGCTTGGAGAGGTCGTTCACCTCGGCGCGGATCGAGTCGCGTTGATGCTGGATGTCGCGGAGACGGGTGTCGAGCCGCACTGCCGTGTCGAGTTGCTCGAGCAGCTCGGGCTTGCCGCGCCTCGAGAGCGCAGCCCGTACGCCGTCGAGGTCGGTTCGCAGGAGCCGTACATCGATCACGGACCTGAGGCTAGTGGGGCCGCGTACCACCAGCAGCGGCCGATAGCTGCGTTGCCCGTGTCCTGCGCCACACGCAGGGCTAGCGTCGCACCCATGGCAGCAGTCGAGGTGGAGGACCTCACCGTTCGATACGGGTCACTGACCGCAGTCGACAGCGCCTCGTTCGCCGCCGAGGCTGGCCTTGTCACCGCCGTGCTCGGACCCAACGGCGCCGGCAAGACGTCCACCATCGAAGTCTGCGAGGGATATCGGTCGGCGGCGAGCGGCAGCGTCAGGGTGCTCGGCATGGATCCCCGAACCGATCAGCGACGCCTCAGCGAGCGAATGGGGGTGATGCTGCAGGACGGCGGCGTGTACCCGAGCGCCCGCGTGCTCGACACGGTGCGGCACTTCTGCACGCTCCACGCTCGAGGCGCCGACCCGCGGCAACTGGTGGCGCAGGTGGGACTCGAGCAGCGGACCGGTGCCACCTGGCGACGCCTCTCAGGCGGCGAGCGGCAGCGTCTGTCGCTCGCGCTCGCCCTGGCCGCCCGTCCCGATGTCGCCTTCCTCGACGAGCCCACGTCGGGAGTCGACATCAACGGCCGCGATGCGATACGCGGGATCATCCGTGCACTTGCCGACAGAGGTTGTGCGGTGGTCCTTGCCACCCACGAACTCGACGAGGCCGAACGGGTCGCCGACCGCATCGTCGTCTTCGACAACGGCCAGGTCATCGCCAACGGGACTCTCGACGAGCTCCGCAGGGGCAGCGGCGAGATTCGCTTTCGCAGTCAAGCGCCAGTCGACGTGCGGGCGCTCGCCAGCGAGACCGGTCTGATCGCTGCACGGGTCGGGGCCGACGAGTACGTCATCGATGCACCGCCGCTGCCGCGGGTGATGGCCACGCTCACAGGCTGGCTCGCCGAGCGGGGACACGACCTCACCGATCTACGCGCCGGTGCGCAGCGGCTCGAGGACGTCTTCCGTCGCCTCACCGCCGATCGCGCCGACGCTCGAGCAGTCGCAGAGGGCACCCCGCAACTGGCCGAACCGCGGCGACGTCGGCGCAGGAGGAAATCGCAGTGAGACGCCTTGTCGCTCAGATCCGCGTCGAACTGCTGATGGTCCTGCGCAACGGAGAGCAGTTGCTGCTCACCCTCGGCATACCGGTGCTGCTGCTGGTGTTCTTCTCGCTCATCGATGTGCTGCCCACTGGCACGGCCGAGCCCATCGACTTCCTCGCTCCAGGCGTGCTCTCCCTGGCGGTGATGAGCACTGCCATGGTGAGCCTCGGCATCGGCACCGGATTCGAGCGCAGCTACAAGGTGCTCAAGCGACTCGGCACCACACCCCTCGGGCGCGGCCGCCTCGTCGCGGCAAAGGCTGCGTCGGTTGTCGTCGTCGAGGCGCTGCAGTTCGCCGTGATCGCAGGTACCGCGCTCGCACTCGGATGGTCGCCAGTTGGTGCTGTCTGGGCTGCGGGTGTCGGTGCGGTGGTGCTCGGCACCGTGGCATTCGCCGGCGTTGGCCTGCTGCTGGCTGGACGTCTGCGGGGCGAGATCAATCTCGCTGCGCAGAATGCCCTATATCTCGTGCTGCTGCTGTTCGGCGGCATGGTGGTGCCGATCGACGAACTTCCCTCCGCGCTCCAGACGGCGGCACGCACGTTGCCGGCAGCCTCGCTCAGCGACATCCTCCACTGGTCGCTCGGCACCGGCTCCCTGCACGCTGCCAGCTGGCCGGTGCTGACGGCGTGGGCGCTCGTGGCCCCCACCACCGCCGCTCGCCTCTTCCGCTGGGAGTAGTCCGACGGCCCCGCCGCGTCTCAGCGCTGGGGCTCGGACGGTGCCGTCGAACGATCGAATTCGCCGGCCACCTGCGCATACGTGAGCGGGAACTCGTCGTTCCCCGTGATCTCCGCCGACGGCATGCGGCCGGCGCGCCGGTAGCTGGCCGGGCCGTCCTCGTCTGTCCTGACGAATCGGGTGAAGAACATGTAGATCACGATCGACCACAGGAAGAGCCCGCCGCCAACTTTCATCAGCGCTCCGGCCATCTGCTGATCGGCGGTCACGCCGACGCCCCACACTCTCACTGGCTGCTGGCCGTAGTGCCGGTACACGGCCCCCTCGGCGAACGCCAGCCACGCTGCCGGCACGGTGGGCACCACGCTCTGCAGGAAGAGATAGATCATCTTCCCTCCCGGACCCATCTGCAGTTCGGGAAGCGGCCCGAGCACGGGTAGCCACATCAGCAGCGCAGAGGTGACCACGAGCAGGTGGAGCGAGAAGTGCAGCGCTGCATTCGACGTGGATGCATTCACGAGGCCGGGGATGTGCAGCACCATCACGGCGACATTGAAGAAGAAGGCGGCGATCACCGGACGCGACAGGGCGCGCACCGTCGAGTAGGCGCGACCGTCACCGAGCAGCACCCGCAGCAGCCACTCGGGGGTGGCGAACCACACCAGGGGCGGGAGGAAATAGCTGAGCATCATGTGCTGCACCATGTGCACGCTGTAGAGGTAATCCTCGGCGATCTGGTGCACTGGCCAGGTGCTCGACACGAACAGCAGCGACATCGCAGCGACGAAGCTGCCCACCTGGCGCCGGGTGACGACCGGCTGGCCGGCGGACACCGCATGAGGCCCCACTGACCGCACCGTGTACACGTAGGCACCGACGAGGAACGCGACGAGGACGTAGACCTCGTAATTCGGGACGAACCGCCACGGATCCGGGTAGGACACGGCGGCCTGCATCAGCACGTCCTCGTGGTCAGCCGAAGAAGCGGAACGTGAGCAGTGCCACCATGTAGCAGCCCACTGCCAGCACAAGCCCGATATAGAACATCAGGCTGAAGATCTTGCTGTCGAACTTGAGGTGCATGAACCACAGCAGGATCATGAAGAACTTCACGAGCATCAGCAGGATGAGCAC
>JBEGVK010000137.1:0-3646 GCA_041178405.1 Actinomycetota bacterium
GTGAAGCTCTCGGGCGAGTACTCGTACCGCACCTTCGTGCCGGGCACGGTCTCCTCGAGCTTGCGGCACAGCCGGGCTCCGTTGACGGCGATGTCGACGATGCCCGCCCGGTCGAGGCCGAAGACCACCTCGCGCTGGAGCGGATTGGTCGAGTTGTAGAAGTGAACGATTGCCCGAGGCATGCCGGCGATGGCTTCGTAGGTCCGCTCGATGAGTTCCTGGCGGCACTGCACGAGCACCTGCACCGTGACATCGTCGGGGATCAGATCCTCGTCGACGAGTTGCCGGCAGAAGTCGAAGTCGGGCTGGCTTGCCGATGGGAAACCGATCTCGATCTCCTTGAAGCCCATCTTGACGAGCGTGTCGAACATGCGCCGCTTGCGCTGCGGGTCCATCGGGTCGATGAGCGCCTGGTTGCCGTCGCGGAGGTCGACGCTGCACCAGATCGGCGCTGCTTCGTGGGTCCTGTTCGGCCAGGTGCGGTCGGCGAGCACGAGCGGGACATACCGCTCGTACTTCTGGAAGGGCATCGTGGCGGGGCGGGCGGGCGTGGCTGCCATGGTGTGCGCTTTCGTTCGTGTGCCGGTGGGTGGCGGGTCGATGGGCGGTGGTCGTGAGGACGGTGCCGGAGCGGCTGCGCCGGTGCCGGCCTGAAAAACAAAGAAGCCCCTGCCGTCCGGCGGGGGCTGCGGGCGAGCAGGGGTATGTGCCTGTCGCCCTACATAAGGAGAAGGAGCAGGCCGCAGCGGTTCATGACCCCTCGAGTCTGCCGCTGGAGGGGCCGAATGTCAACGTGCCCGGCAGTCAGCGGACGAGGAAGTTGGTGAACTGCCAGGGATCGTCGCGGTCGATGTGAGCAGCCTCGTCGCTGAACCGGGCGAAGAGGTCACGCCGACTGCTCACCGGATCCCAGTCAGCTCGCCCTGAGTGCAGGGTTCCGAGATACCGGCTGGCGACTCGAAGCACGTCGCGCCACGGGAGGTCGTCGGGGACGCGCACTCCCTCTGACGGATTGTCGAGCATCCACGACACGGCGCCGACCACGCTGCCGGCAACCTGCAGCGTGGTCGCGCTCTGGTCGGGGAGCACCGAACGCGCCTCGTCGATGCTCAGCAGCGAGCCGGTCCACCAGGCGCGATACGGGTGCCCCATGAGGAGTACGCCGAGTTCGTCGCGACCCGACACGATCTCGGCATTCATGATGCGCTGGGCTGGCTGCATCTCCCATCCGCGCATCCGCAGCTCGAGGACGCTGTTGATGGCCGCATCACTCGGGTGATAGGCGTAGTGGACGGTTGGCCGATAGACGGGACGGCCGTCGGAGTCGTGCACGGTGAGCGCCTCGCACATCGTGAAGGCCTCGCCGTGGCGGATCACCATGCCACGGATCTCGCCGCACGGCACCCAGCTCCGCACCCAGGTCTCCATGCCCGGGCGAGCGATGCAGATCTGGTTGCAGGGCCCCTCGCCGGCGTGCACGAACGCGTTCGGCGGCAGCTGGCGCTCGTGGGTGCCCCAGCCGATCTCCGCAGGCGCCACGCCCTCTTCGTAGAAGCCCTCGACCGACCAGGTGTTGACGAACTCGTCGGTGCGCTTGGGCCGGTCGGTCACCTGGGTGTCGCGCTCGGCGATGTGGATCACCTTCGTGCCGGTGAGCATGGCCAGCACCGCGTAGTCGTCACTGGCGAGCGCAGCCTCGAGGCCCACGGCGCTGCCGCCGGCAAGCCCGTCGGAGAGCATCGACGCTGCGATCTCTGTGAGGGCCTGCTTGGCCCAGTGGCTGACGAGGCCAGGATTGGCACCGTGCTCGACCACGGCAGTAGCGCCCCGGTTGTCGGACCACGACGAGATCATTCGCCGGATCGCCATGTGCCGCACGTACAGGGTGCGATCGAGCGGGTCGGTCTCCGTCATGGCGTCGTACGGATCCCACAGTTCAACACTGGTGTTGAGGTATCGCACGCCGCGGTCGCGGCACCACTGCAGGATCGTGGGATTGTCGATGTTCCAGGCGAGGTCGAGGAGCAGGTCGCCGGCATCGAGTCGGGCTCCGAGGAACTCGTCGAGGTTCTCCTGGGTCACGCGACCGAACTCGTACCGGACACCCTGCTCGAGTGCCGACGCGACCCGGTGACGGTTGTCGACGAAGTCGACGATGGTGATGCGTCCTGGCTCGAGACCGAGGTCCCTGACGAGGAGCGGCACCGTGGCCTGGGCCACTGAGCCACACCCGAGCACGAGGACGCGCCCGGGACGCTGTGTCATTCTGCGAACTCGGGGGCGAGCATCGACAGCTCGTGCTCGATCGTCTCGACCTGGGCTGCGGCATACAGCTCGTGCCACGCATAGGCGATGCCCTTGCGGCCCTGCTGGAAGCAGTCGGTGTCGGCAGCCATGACGGCAGCGAGGTGGATGTGGTCACCAGCAACGTTGGAGGTGGTCATCGCAGCGCCCTTTCGAGACGAGGAGTGGGTTGTCGGGTCCTTTCCGGCCGGCCGTTCCGGCACGAAAGCGTAGGCACCGTAACCACTGGCGGCGGCTGCTGCTACTCACTGATTCATCAGACAGGCACTCTGATGCGTTGGTCAGGCTGACTCACGCGAGCGTCAGCGACGACGCCCGGCGGGCGGGGAGGGCGTCAGTTGACCTGGCGGGTCCGGTCGGCCCAGTACGGCTCGCGCAGCTTGAACTTCTGCAGCTTGCCCGTGGCAGTACGAGCGAGGCTGTCGCGGAACTCGATCCGCTTGGGGCACTTGTACCCGGCGAGCTTCGTCTTCACGTAGGCAATCAGGTCGTCCTCGGCGAGCGTCGAGCCGGGTGCGCGCACGACGAGGGCGAGGACCAGTTCGCCCCACTTCTCGTCGGGCACGCCGATGACGGCCACCTCGGCCACCTCCGGATGGCTGAACACTGCGTCCTCGACCTCGATCGAGCTGACGTTCTCGCCGCCGGAGATGATGACGTCCTTCTTGCGGTCGCTGATGGTGACGTGGTGCTCGTCGTCGAGGATGCCGCCGTCGCCAGTGTGGAACCAGAGCGGTCCGTCGGGATCGTCGGAGGCATGGCGGACCGCGTCGGAGGTTGCCTGCGGCTGCTCCCAGTACCCGTCCATGATGTGGTTCCCGCGCGCCAGCACCTCGCCGTCGGCGCTGATGCGGATGTCGACGCCGAGCGCGGGGGCGCCGGCCCTGCTGAGCTTGGCGGCGCGCTCTGCCGGGCTCAGCGAGTCGTACTCGGCGCGGCCGCGGTTCATGGTGAGCAGGGGAGTCGTCTCGGTGAGGCCGTAGATCTGGATGAATTCCCAGCCCAGTTCGGTCTCGACGCGCTCGATCGTCTTCGTGGGCGGGGGTGCCCCTGCACAGACCATGCGCACCCGGCCGCTCCCCGGGATGGCACCGTTCCAGGACGATGCGGCGTCGAGGATGGCGTTCGCCACGGCGGGTGCACCGCACAGCACGGTGACGCCGTGCTCGTCGATGCGCCGAAGGATCTCTGCGCCGTCGACCTTGCGCAGGATCACGTGCGACGCTCCCATGCCGCTGGCTGCGTACAGCACTCCCCATCCGTTGCAGTGGAACTGCGGCAGCGTGTGCAGGTACACGTCGCGGTCGCTGATGCCGAGCTGCCATCCGAAGACGGTGGCGTT
>JBEGVK010000138.1:0-4448 GCA_041178405.1 Actinomycetota bacterium
ACGACCTCGCTGTCGTTGCTGCGCGGCTCGATGAGCGTGGGCTCGTACCAGAGGCCGTCGTCGCCGCCGAGGGCGCTTCGCTGTCCGCCGCGCAGGACCGTGTCGCCTGCGGCGCGGGAACGCTCGACGAAGCCGGCCACTCGGGCGAGGTGCTCGGGGTGGATCATCGGGCTGATGGTGGTGGCCGTGTCGCGCGAGTCGCCCAGCACGTGCTGGTCGGCATGGTGGTGGAAGCGGGCCAGGAACTCGTTGCGGATCGAGGCCTCGACCAGCAGGCGAGTGCCGGCGAGGCACACCTGCCCTGAGTCGTCGTACTGGCCGGCCGCCTTCTTGGCGGCTGCATCGAGATCGGCATCGGCGAAGACGATGAACGGGCCCTTGCCGCCGAGTTCGGCGGTGAACGGCACGATGTTGCGAGCCGCCGCAGTGCCGATGTGGCGCGCCGTCTCGGGCGAGCCGGTGAAGCTGATGCGCTTTAGGCGTGGATCGGCAACGAGCGCTGCGCCGACCTCCTCGCCGATTCCCTGCACGACGTTGAACACGCCGGGCGGCATGCCCGCCTCGTGGCACAGGTCGGCGAGCAGGCTGCAGCTGAGCGGGCTCCACTCTGCAGGTTTCAGTACCACGGTGTTGCCGGCAGCGAGAGCTGGGGCGCACTTCCACGTGCTCAGCATGAACGGCGCATTCCACGGCGTGATCACCACGGTGGGGCCGGCGGGCATTCGCATCACCCGGTTGTTGGTGCCGTTGCTGCTCCAGACGCGTTCGTCATACTGCTCGGCGAGGTCGGCGTAGGCGCGGAAGTTGCGGGCACCGCGCGACAGCACGCGCAGCCGCAGGCTCTCCTCGAGCATCGCCATGTCGAGGCACTCGACGGCAGCGAGCGAGGGCACGTGCTCGTCGATGAGGTCGGCAACTCGGCGCATCACGTCGCCGCGTCCCTTCACGCCAAGTGCGGCCCAGTCGGGAAATGCCGCCTTCGCTGCCGCCACTGCCTGAGCGGCGATGGCGGCATCGCCGCGCGACACGTCGGCCAGCTTCGTGCTCCATTCGAGCGGAGATCGGTCCTCGAACGTGGCGGGTGATGCGATGCGGCGACCGCCGATGTAGTGGTCGGTGCTCACCGGCACGCCGCCCACGTCAATCCGGGTGCCGCCGGTGAAGGGCGAGTTGCCCATCACGACATTCCCGGCGGCAGCTTCGGCCGGATGCGGGGGAACGGCAGTTCGTCGCGCTCGGTGGCCCGTGGCCGTCGCTGTCCGCGCAGCGGCCAGTCGCCGCCCATTGCCGTGCTCAGCACTTCCTCGGTCTCGGTGGGCTGGGCGCCGATCTCGTCGCTCACCGGCACAGGGCCGTCGACGATGTGGTTGGTGAGCGCACCGAGGCCCTCGACCTCGACGGTGACCGTGTCGCCCGGGTACACCGTGCGGCTGATCGCCGGGGTGCCCGACAGGATGATGTCGCCGGGCACCAGTGTGATGAGCCGGGCGATGTCGGCCACCAGATAGTGCATGTCCCAGGCCATCTCGTCGGTGCTGCCGTCCTGGCGGACCTCGCCGTTCACCAGCGTGCGGATGCGCTTGCCGCGGAAGTCCCAGTCGGTGATCAGGCCGGGGCCGATGGGGCACAGGGTGTCGGCACCCTTCACGCGCAGCATCGAGCCGCTGTCGGTGTCGCGGAAGTCGTGCAGGCCGTAGTCGTTGGCGACCGTGTAGCCGGCGATGTAATAGCCCGCCTCGGCGTGGCTGACATTGCGGCAGGTGCGGCCGATGACGATGGCGACCTCGCCCTCGTAGTTCAGCCACTTGCAGTTGCTCGGCCGTACCACCGCTGCCCCGTGGGCGTTGAGCGCAGTGATCGGCTTGTGGAAGTAGGTGGGAGCCGGCGGGAGTCCGACGCCGAACTCGAGCACACGCGAGACGTGGTTGAGGTGGCAGCAGATGATCTTCGTCGGCTCGACCGGCGGCAGGTGCACTGCCTCGCCGACCGGCACCGACCTGCCGTCGCGTGCGACCAGGCGGTCGCCGTCGCGCATGACGTGGGTGGGGAAGCCGTCGAGCAGGATCCTTCGGATGTCGGCCACCGCTACCCCCGGCACAAAGTCGTTTGGAGCCAAATTATAGTGAGCGCCCATGAGCGCGATGCACGGGTTCATCTTCCCCCGCACGGCGACCGGCGGTGCAAGCCTGCTGCCGCCGATGCCGTGGCACTACAGCGGCGACCTGCTGACGATCGAGTACCGCACTGATCCGGCGCGAGTCGCCGAACTGTTGCCAGAGCCGCTCACGCTCGTGCCAGACGACATGGACCCCGGGGCAGTGGCGATGATCTTCGCCGACTGGCAGAGCTGCGGACCCGACTTCGCCGAGCTCGACGATCCGGTGCGTGCCCAGTACAAGGAGGCGTTCATCGTGGTGCGCTGCATGTACAAGGGCACGGTCTACAGCCGCTGCGCGTACATCTGGGTCGACAAGGACTTCGCAATGGTGCGCGGGCACTTCCAGGGCTACCCGAAGAAGATGGGCAGCCTCTGGATGACGCGGCCAGTCAGCATCGGCAAGGCCGGCCCGCGCATCGCGCCGGGCGGCAGGCTCGCTGCCACGGTGTCGCACTACGAACGCCGGCTCGTCGACATGCGCGTCACGCTCCGCGCACCGAGCGACACCAACGGATTCGTCAACGGCCACGCAATGATCCACTCCCGGTACATGCCCCGCATCGAGAACGACGGCACCGACAGCTACCACGAGCTCGTCACCATGCGCGGTGTCGACGTCGAGCTCGGGCAGGCATGGGCGGGTGACGCCGAGATCGAGCTGCATCCGAGTCCGGTCGAGGAGCACACGCGGCTCGAGGTGCGCGAGGTGATCGGCGGCTACTGGCGCAGCGTGGGCACCACCTTCGCCGGTGGCACGACGCTGGAGGTGCAGTGACATGAGCGCCGGTCCCACGATCACCGATGGCGGCAGGGGCGCAGCCCCCGATCTCGGCCGCGACGACCTCGACATCGTCGACCCCGACTCGTATGTCGGCGGGTTCCCACATGCCACCTTCCAGCGGCTCCGCGACACCGATCCGGTGAGCTGGTGGGACGAGCACGACGGCGGGCACGGCTTCTGGGCGATCACCCGCTACGACGACCTGCTGTACGTCAGCCAGCACGTCGAGCTGTTCAGCAGCGCGCAGGGCATCACCCTGGAGGAGATCACCGGCGACGATTTCCACCTGCGGCGCAACATGCTCGAGTACGACCCGCCCGAGCACACCCGGTACCGCAGGCTCGTCAGCAAGCCCTTCAGTCGTCGCGAGGTGTACGGCTACGAGCAGTCGATACGCGAACTCGCGCGGTCGGTGGTGCTCGAGGCGCGCGACACCGGCGAGCGCTTCGACTACGTCGACCGCATCGCCAAGCAACTGCCGATGCGGATGCTCGGACGGTTGCTCGGCGTTCCCGACTCCGACGGCGACTGGCTCGTGGAGAAGGGCGATGCGCTGCTCGGCAACTTCGACCCCGAGATGACCGACTATCCCCTCGGCCTCACCGACACCGAGAAGTTCAAGCACATCCCGTTCCGCTCGCCGGCAGCGCTCGACCTCTACAACTATGCCGAGGCGGCTGCTGAGCAGCGACGCGGCTGCCCGCACAGCGACGTGCTGGCGAAGCTGCTCGAGCCCACGATCGACGGCGAGTACCTCAGCGACCTCGAGTTCAAGAACTTCTTCGTGCTGATGGTGAGTGCCGGCAACGACACCACGCGGTACACGATGACCGGTGGCCTGAAGGCGCTCGCCGAGCACCCCGAGCAGTTCGAGCGCCTCCGCCAGGCCTGCATCGACGGCGACTCGCAGTTCGTCGAGCGTGCCGTCGAGGAGGTGCTGCGCTGGGCCACCGTCACGATGCACTTCCGCCGCACGGCCACGCAGGATGTCGAGCTCGGTGGCCGAACCCTCAGGCGCGGCGACAAGGTGGTCATCTGGTTCAGCTCTGCCGACTACGACCACCGCCAGTTCCCCGACCCGTACCGGTTCGACATCACCCGCTCGCCGAACGAGCAGGTGGCCTTCAATCTCCGCAGCCCGCACCTGTGCCTCGGTGCCCAGCTGGCGCGCATGGAGCTGAAATTGCTGTTCGAGGAGATGCTGCCGCGGATGAAGTCGGTGAGCATCGACGGTCCCATCGAGCGACTGCGCTCGAACTTCATCTGCGGCATCAAGCGGCTGCCAGTCCGCGTCGAGTGGGCCTGACCGAGCCCATGGCATCCACAGCAGCTGCACCGCTCATCGGCCTCTCAGGTCGCCGCTGGCCTGCCGAGCGCATCCCCCTGTTCGACTACGCCGCGCTCCACGGCGAGGAAGTCGACGTGCACCTCAGCGAGTACCCGAAGGTGATCGAACGCGCCGGCGGCCTGCCGGTGCAGCTGACGCGCAACACCTCGCCACAGCTCATC
>JBEGVK010000139.1:0-3968 GCA_041178405.1 Actinomycetota bacterium
AGTTCAAGATCCTGCCGGTGGGCGGCGTGTACCCGCCGGGGCAGCAGGGCTTCGACCTGGTCCTGATGATCAAGCACCTCATACTTCCGGTCACCGTCGTGGCCATCCAGACCATTGCGGCATACAGCCGCTATATGCGCGCATCGCTGCTCGACGTGAAATCATCCGACTTCGTCCGCACAGCGCGATCAAAGGGCATCTCAGAGGGACGCATCCTGTTCCGCCACGGCGTGCGCAACGCGATGATCCCGGTCGTCACCGTGCTGGCGCTCGACATCGGGGCGCTCATCGGCGGCCTCATCATCACCGAGGCCATCTTCAACTACAACGGCATGGGCGACTACTTCATCAACTCATCGACGGCGGGCGACTTCCCGAAGCTCATGCCGTACCTGGTGATCATCATCGCCTCGGTGCTGATCTTCAATCTCATCGCCGATATCAGCTACGCCCTGCTCGACCCGAGGATCCGCCTTGACTGAGCGCACAACTCCCAGTTCCGCCATGAGTTCTGCGGTCGAGCCGACGATCGACGAAGTCGAGGCCCTCAACATCCGCACCCTGTCGCCATTCCAGATGGCATGGAAGCGCTACTGGCGCCACAAGGGTGCCGCAGTCTCCACGGTCATCATGGCGTTCGTGCTGATCGTGGTGATCCTCGCCCCGCTCACGGCTCGCTATGGCATCAACGAGCAGGTGCTCGACATCAGCGAGGGACAGAACCAGTTCCTGCCGCCCCAGTCCATCGCCTGGTTCGGCACCGACTCGATCGGCCACGACATCTACAGCCGACTCATCTGGGGCGTGCGCACCTCGATGTACATCGGCATTGCCTCGGCAATCCTGTCGGTCATCATCGGCACCACGATCGGGGCGATCGCCGGGCTCCGTGGTGGGAGATTCGACGACATCATCATGCGCGTCACCGACATCTTCCTCGCCTTCCCGTTCATCGTCGCCATCGTGATCATGCGCCAGTTCCTCGGCAACGTGCCCTGGCTGCTGCCGGTCATCGGCGAGGTGTCGTCGATTCGGTTCATCATCTTCCTCTTTGCCTTCTTCGGCTGGATGGGCGTAGCGCGGTTGGTTCGCGGACAGGTGCTGGCGCTGAAGGAACGCGAGTTCATCGAGGCAGCGCGTGCGGTTGGCGCGTCGAACACCCGCATCGTCGTCACCCACCTGCTGCCCAACAGCATCGGTCCGATCCTGGTGGCGCTCACGCTGTCGGTGATCGGTGCGATCGTCGGCGAGTCGACGCTCTCATTCTTCGGCCTCGGCCCGCAGGCGGGCGAGAACTCGACGTCGCTCGGACGTCTCGTCGAACTGTCGGCCGAGGGTGCCAAGCAGGGCAACTGGTGGCTGGTCGTGTTCCCGTGCGGCGCGCTCGTGCTGCTGGCCATCTGCATCAACTTCATCGGCGACGGTCTACGCGACGCCGTCGATGCCAAGCTCGACACGGGGAACTGAGATGGGCGAAGCACTGCTGTCACTCCGCGACTTCCGCGTGTCGTTCTCGACACTCAACGGCACCGTGCAGGCGGTGCGTGGTGTCGACCTCGACGTCGCTCCCGGCGAGATGCTCGGCGTAGTGGGCGAGAGCGGCTCGGGCAAGTCGGTGACCTTCCTCGGAATGCTCGGCCTGCTGCCGGGGACGGCCTCGATTTCCGGGTCGGCCAAGCTCGGCGACACCGAACTGGTGGGGGCGAGCAATCGCATGATGCGCACCGTCCGCGGCAAGCGCATCGCCATGATTTTCCAGGATCCCCTGTCGGCCCTCAACCCCGTCTACCGGGTGGGCGACCAGATCGTCGAGATGATCCGCTCGCATCAGGATGTCAGCAAGGAGGCTGCCTGGAACCGGGCCGTCGAACTGCTCGACATCGTTGGCATCCCGCAGCCGGCCGACCGTGCGGGGCAGTATCCGCACGAGTTCTCAGGCGGCATGCGCCAGCGGGTCATGATTGCCATGGCAATCGCCAATGATCCCGACGTGCTCATCGCCGACGAGCCCACGACTGCACTCGACGTCACCGTGCAGGCCCAGATCCTCGAGGTGATGCAGCGCATCCAGAAGGAGATGCGCAAGGCCGTCATCATGATCACGCACGATCTCGGCGTCATCGCCCGTGTGGCCGATCAGGTGCAGGTGATGTACGCCGGCCGAGTCGTCGAGCGCGCCGATGTGCACACCCTGTTCTCGGCACCGACCCACCCCTACACGACCGGCCTCCTCGAGTCGCTGCCTCGGGTGGGAGTCGACCGACTGCAGCCCATCCCCGGACGTCCGCCCAACATGCTGCGACCGCCGGAGGGCTGTGCATTCCGTGCTCGCTGCGCCCATGCCGTTGCGGCCTGCGGGGTCGGACTGCCCGAACTGCGCCCGTCCGGCGCGTCGATGACGGCGTGCATCCGCGCCGACGAACTCTCGCTGGGGGTGCGGAAGTGAGTGACGCCACGACAGTGCTCGAGGTCACAGACCTCACGAAGCACTTCACCATCTCGCGTGCCACCGGCATGCGGCGAAGCAAGATCGTCGTGCAGGCGGTGTCGGGAGTGTCGTTCCGCATCGATGCCGGCCAGACGTTGGGACTCGTCGGTGAGAGCGGCAGTGGCAAGACCACCGTCGGACGCAGCGTGCTGCGCCTGCTCGAGCCGACGTCGGGTTCGGTGCGCTTCAAGGGCGAGGAGATCGTCGGCCTGTCGCGCAAGCGGATGCGCGGCCTGCGCCGCGAGATGCAGATCGTCTTCCAAGATCCCCAGGCGTCACTTGATCCGAGGCTCACCGTCGGCTCTGCGATCGCCGAACCGCTGCGCATCCAGAAGGTCGAGGGCGACCACGATGCCAGGGTCCAGGAACTGCTCGAACTGGTCGGGCTGTCGCCCGACCATTCCCGTCGATTCCCTCACGAGTTCTCCGGCGGCCAGCGCCAGCGCATCGGCATCGCCAGGGCGCTGGCCCTGAACCCGTCGCTCATCGTGCTCGACGAGCCTGTCTCGGCGCTCGACGTCAGCGTGCAGGGGTCGGTGGTGAACCTGCTCGAAGACCTGCAGGACCGCCTCGGTCTCAGCTACCTGTTCATCGCCCACGATCTGTCGGTGGTGCGGCACATCAGCGACGTGGTGGCGGTGATGTATCTCGGCAAGATCATGGAACTCGCTCCGGCAGAGGCGCTGTACGAGATTCCAGTGCACCCGTACACCCGGGCGCTGCTGTCGGCCGTGCCAGAGCCCGACCCGGTGAGCGAGCGCACCCGCAGTCGCATCATGCTGCAGGGCGACGTGCCGAGCCCGATCAATCCGCCGTCGGGCTGCCGGTTCCGTACCCGCTGTCCGTACGCCACTGACCTGTGCGCTGCCGAGGAGCCCCAGCTCGTCGACAGGGGCCAGGGCCACCCCGTCGCCTGCCACTTCCCCGACGCCGGCCGGTAGGCTCTCCGCCCGTGCGCACCGTCGTCATGTACCTCACCGTGCTGGTGAACATCGTCTCGCTCATTGGCACCATCGCAGGCGTGCTCATGCACAGTGGTCGCGGCGGTGGCCTCAGCGACATGTTCGGTGGCGGTGGCACCACGGCGCTCGGCAGCACCGCGGCCGAGCGCAATCTCACTCGGATCACCACGGTGATGGGCATCATCTGGATCGGCACGGTCATCGCCCTCAGCTTCCTGTTGGTGCGCTGACCCACCTGGGATAGCCTTCGCTTCCTACCACGTCGGAGTGGCGGAATAGGCAGACGCGCTAGCTTGAGGGGCTAGTGAACGTAAGTTCGTGGGGGTTCAAGTCCCCCCTCCGACACCAGTGAGTCCGTACCGAAGGGTTCTACCCGTGCATCGGCGTGGCGTGAACCATGGCAACTCGCGAAACTCGACGGGCGTCGACCGACTCCTGCGGCGTCAGCAGTTCCAGCCGTCGACTTTGCCGATCGTCTCGCTGGTCCGTGAGCCGCCCGCGCTGATGATGGCCACGGT
>JBEGVK010000140.1:0-9103 GCA_041178405.1 Actinomycetota bacterium
CAGGGCTGGTACTCGACCAGCCTCTACCTCGGGGAAGATGGTGTCGAGAACACTGACGAACGCGGCGGTCGCACGATCACCGTGTCGCCGGGCCGCATCCTCGACACGCGTCCCACGAATGTCGGTCCAGGCTCTGTCACCGAGCTTGTCATCCGCGGTGCATCCACCATCGATGCCACGCCGGTCGAGATCGTGCCCGACAGGCCGACGGTCAAGGCCGTGGTGCTGAATGTCGCAGTTGACCGACCCACTGCGAACACCTACGTCACGATGGTTCCCGAGGCGCCATCGGGTGCTCCGCCCACGTCGACCGTGAACGTGTCGGCGGGAGCGACCCGCAGTTCGATGGCCGTCGTGCGCATCGCCGCCGATGGCAAGGTGCGCATCTACAACAATGCCGGCACGACGCGCATCGTCGTCGACGTGCTCGGCTACGTCGAAGACGTGCCCGACGAGACGCGTATCGGCCGAGTCGTGCCGATCAGTTCGCCGTTCAGGGCATTCGACACCCGACGCGTCGAGTTCGGGCGGGTTCCGCTCGGGCCAGGCCAGAGCGAGGAGTGGAGCTTCGCTGCGTTCGCTGCCAGCGTCAACGTGGCAGGTGTCAGCGTCGGCAACCAGTCGGGCTTCATCGCCAACCTCACGAACGCCAGTCTCGTGCGCCAGTACCCGACGGTGCCCGTACGCAGCAATCTGCGCGTCTACCCGAGTGTCGGCACCAGTACAGCGCCGCTCGTATCGCATCTCAATTCCGTCGAGGGCTCCTCGATTGCCAACCTCACCGTCGTGAGTTATGGCACGTCGGAGCGCGTGTGGGTGCTCAATGCTGCGGGCTATGCGCACTATCTCGTCGACATCGCAGCCGTCATCCTCGCCGACTAGGTCTCTACACTCGCCTTTCTCGCACAACCGGAGCCATCACATGTCCCTTGCCACGCGCCACGACTACCGAGTCGCCGACCTGTCGCTTGCACCCTTCGGGCGCAAGGAGATCCACCTCGCCGAGCACGAGATGCCGGGCTTGCGGGCGCTGCGAAAGGAATTCGGGCCGCTGAAGCCGCTGAAGGGAGCGAGGATCTCGGGCAGCCTGCACATGACCATCCAGACGGCAGTGCTCATCGAGACCCTGGTCGAGCTCGGTGCCGAGGTCCGGTGGGCGAGTTGCAACATCTTCTCCACGCAGGACCATGCAGCGGCCGCCGTCGTCGTTGGCCCCACGGGGACGCCCGATGATCCGAAGGGCGTGCCCGTGTTCGCCTGGAAGGGCGAGACGCTCGAGGAATACTGGTGGTGCACCGAGCAGATGATGTCGTGGCCCGCCGGTGCCAACGGCGAGGACGGCCCGAACATGATCCTCGACGATGGCGGTGACGCCACGCTGCTGCTGCACAAGGGCGTCGAGTTCGAGCGGTCGGGCGACGTGCCCGATCCCACGACCGCCTCGAATGCCGAGTTCGCGATCGTGCTCGGCCTGCTGCAGCGCACCCTGCGCACCGATCCCACGAAGTGGACGCGCATGGCAGCGGCGATCAAGGGGGTCACCGAGGAGACCACCACTGGCGTCATGCGCCTCTACAAGATGCACGAGCGCGGCGAGCTGCTGTTCCCGGCCATCAACGTGAACGACTCGGTCACCAAGAGCAAGTTCGACAACCTCTACGGATGCCGGCACTCACTCATCGACGCCATCTGCCGGGCCACCGACGTGATGCTCGCCGGCAAGGTGGCGGTGGTGTGCGGATACGGCGATGTCGGCAAGGGATGCGCGCAGGCGTTGCGGGGCCAAGGCTGCCGTGTGGTCGTCACCGAGATTGACCCGATCAATGCGCTGCAGGCGGCGATGGAGGGCTACCAGGTGACGACGCTCGACGACGTGGTGCCGTCGGCCGACATCTTCGTGTCAGCCACCGGCAACGACCACATCATCACCGTCGAGCACATGATGCGGATGAAGCACAACGCCATCGTGTGCAACATCGGCCACTTCGACAGCGAGATCGACATGGCCGGACTCGCCCGCTCCGGAGCCACCCGCGACGAACTGAAGCCGGGTACCGACCTGTGGACCTTCGACGATGGCCACGCGGTCATCGTCCTTGCAGAGGGCCGGCTCGTGAACCTCGGCTGTGCCACCGGCCACCCGAGCTTCGTGATGTCCTGCTCGTTCAGCAACCAGGTGATCGCCCAGATCGAGCTGTTCGGGAACACCGACAAGTACCCCACGGGCGTGTACGTGCTGCCGAAGAAGCTCGACGAGAAGGTCGCTTCACTGCATCTCGAGGCGCTTGGCGTGAAGCTGACCAAGCTCACCGACGAGCAGGCCGACTATCTGGGCGTCGACCCGAGCGGCCCGTTCAAGCCGTCGCACTACCGGTACTGAGCGCTGCCTCGGCGGCACTGCGATCCCGCAGTCGCAGGCGTGGCAGGAAGAACTGCACCACCGGACCGATGCCGAACGTGAAGACGGCCGTGCCGATGCCGATCGTGCCGCCGAGTGCCCAGCCGGCAATCAGGACGGTGATCTCGATGGCGGTGCGCGCCAGCCTCACGCTGATGCCGCGCTGGGCAAGGCCAAGCATCAGGCCGTCGCGTGGGCCGGCCCCGAGTCCGGCACCGATGTAGGCCGCAGAGCCGAATCCGACTGATGCCAACCCGGCGATCATGTAGGCGAACCTGAGCGCCATGTGCTCGGGCTGGGGGAGGATCGGCTCGAGCACGAGCACGACGAGACCGATCTCGATGGCGTTCAGCAGCGTCCCCCAGCCGACGCGCTGACGAAGCGGGATCCACAGCAGCAGCACGAACACGCCGGTGATCTCGATCACGATGCCGGTGGGAATGCCACTGAGTTCGGCGAGCCCGAGGTGCAGTGCGTCCCATGGGGCAACGCCAAGGCGGGCGGCGATGAAGAGCGTGATCCCTAGGCCGAACATGGCGAGGCCGCCGACACAGCGGGCGAACCGCTCGGGACGTCGGTCGGAGGGAAGTGGCAGGAGAAGTTGCCGGAGCACCGGTCGACCCTATAGCCCGCTTCCGAAGCCCTGTGGCACCCCTCTGGTAGCCGTATGCACATGTGGAACTGGCTTGCTCCATCGCAGTGTGCGGCGTGTGGCATCCGCGGCGGCGCGGTGTGTGCTGCGTGCCGTCGGTCGATGCTCGCTGCGCCGTTGCCCGCTGCATCGTCTGGCGTGGTGGCGGCGCTGCCGTTCTCCGGCATCACACGCACGCTGCTGCTGGCGCTGAAGTACCGGAACCGCCGCGAGGTGGCCGATGTGCTGGCCCGGGTGGCCCTGCACCGCACGCTGCCCGGCCACGTCGACCTCGTCACCTGGTCGCCCACGTCGCCCGAGCGCATCCGCCGCCGCGGCTTCGACCAGTCGTACCTGCTCGCGTCTGCGATCGCCCGCGAGCTGGGCGTGCCGTGCCGTCGCCTGCTCTACCGGCGCCACGGTCCTGCCCAGACGGGCCGGCGGCGGGCCGAACGCGTGGCCCCGGCACATCGCTACCGCAGTGCCTCGGCGCCGAGGGGCCGGCGGCCACGACCCGGCCTGCGGGTGCTGCTGGTCGACGACGTGGTCACGACTGGGGCCACGCTGCTCGATGCGAGGGCGGCACTCGAGGCAGCGGGTGTCGACGAGGTGGTGGCGCTGGCCATCGCAGCCACTCCTGCGGGAGGACCCCGCCGGTAGGCTGGCGCCCTCATGAGACTCCTGGATCGCATCCTCCGGGCCGGTGAGGGCAAGAAGCTGAAGGCCCTCGAGGGTCTGGTGCCCGACATCAACGCCCTCGAGGCGCAGACGAAGGCCCTCTCCGACGAGGCCCTGCGCGGCAAGACCGCCGAGTTCAAGGGCCGTCTCGAGCGGGGAGAGTCGCTCGAGGACTTGCTGATCGAGGCCTTTGCCGTCACCCGCGAGGCAGCGGTGCGCGTCCTCGGCCAGCGTCACTTCGACGTGCAGCTCATGGGCGGCGCCGCCCTTCATTTCGGCTGGGTAGCCGAGATGAAGACTGGCGAGGGCAAGACGCTGGTGAGCACGCTGCCCGCCTACCTGAATGGCCTCACCGGCAACGGCGTGCACCTCGTCACCGTCAACGACTACCTCGCCCGTTTCCACGCCGAATGGATGGGGCGCCTGCACAATTGGCTGGGCCTCGAGGTCGGGCTCATCATCCCTGGCTTCAAGGAGCAGCCCGCCGAGAAGCGACGCCAGTACGCAGCCGACATCACGTACGGCACCAACAACGAGTTCGGGTTCGACTACCTGCGCGACAACATGGCCGGACGGCGTGACGACAAGGTGCAGCGAGGCCACAACTTCGCCATCGTCGACGAGGTCGACAGCATCCTCATCGACGAGGCCCGCACTCCGCTCATCATCTCGGGCAGGGTTGCGGATGCGGCAAAGCTCTATTACCGCTTCGCCAGCATCGTTCGATCGCTGCAGCGCGACGTCGACTACGAGGTCGAGGAAGACAAGCGGGTCGTCGTGCCGCTCGAGGCCGGTATCGAGAAGGTCGAAGTGGCACTCGGCGTCGACAATCTGTACGACGAGGTGCAGCAGAACCTCGTGCACCAGCTGCAGGTGGCACTGAAGGCCAAGGAGCTGTACAAGCGCGACAAGGACTACATCGTCGCCGGCGGCGAAGTGAAGATCGTCGACGAGTTCACGGGGCGAATTCTCGAGGGTCGCCGGTGGAGCGAGGGCATCCATCAGGCCGTCGAGGCCAAGGAAGGGGTGAAGATCAAGGAGGAGAACCAGACCCTCGCGACGATCACCCTGCAGAACTACTTCCGCATGTACGACAAGCTCGCCGGCATGACCGGCACGGCGTCCACCGAGGCCGCCGAGCTGGCCAACACCTACGAACTGCAAGTGGTGCCGATTCCCACCAACAAGCCCGTGCAACGCCTCGACCAGGCCGACCTCATCTACAAGGCCGAGGTCGCCAAGTTCAACGCGGTGGTCACCGACATCATCGAGCGCCACGAGAAGGGCCAGCCGGTCCTGGTCGGCACCATCAGCGTCGAGAAGAGTGAATACCTGTCGCGACAGCTGCAGAAGATGGGAATCCAGCACGAGGTGCTCAATGCCAAGCAGCACACGCGCGAGGCGCAGATCGTTGCGCAGGCCGGACGCCTCGGCTCGGTCACGGTGGCCACCAACATGGCCGGCCGTGGTGTCGACATCCTCCTCGGGGGCAATCCCGAACTCCTTGCCCTGCACGACGTGCTGAAGGAGGGCCACGACCCCGCCGTCATGGTCGACGAATTCGACCTCCCGATGCCGCTTGCCGAGATGCCCGACGAGTTCCGCGCCGCACGTGCAGCAGCATTCGCCCGCTACGACCAGCTCGTTGCCGAGTACCGCGCCGAATGCTCCGCCGAAGGCGACCAGGTGCGATCGCTCGGCGGCCTCTACGTGCTGGGCACCGAGCGCCACGACAGCCGCCGCATCGACAACCAGCTGCGCGGCCGCTCGGGCCGTCAGGGCGACCCGGGCGAGAGCCGTTTCTACCTGAGTCTCGACGACGAGCTGATGCGGCTGTTCGCCACCGGTGCACTCAGCTGGGTGATGGGCCGAGCGCTGCCCGACGATGAGGCCATCGAGGCCAAGATGGTCACGAAGGCGATCGAGAGGGCGCAGACCACGGTCGAGCAGCGCAACGCCGAGATCCGCAAGAACGTGTTGAAGTACGACGAGGTGATGAACGAGCAGCGCAAGGTGATCTACGCGCGGCGCGACCAGATCCTCGAGGGTGCCGACCTGAAGTCGGCGGCGATGGAGTACCTCTCCGACGCCGTCGACTCGCTGATCGACACGCATTGTGTCAGCGAGGATCCGGGCGAGTGGGACCTTGAAGGGCTGGCCAAGGAGCTCGCGACCTACTGGCCGACCGGCATCACCGAGCAGATGCTTGCCGACAAGGACGATGCCGACGACATCTTCGACGTCGTCATGTCCGACGCAAAGGCCTTCTACGAGCAGCGCGAGGTCGAGCTCACGCCCACGGTGATGCGCGATGTCGAGCGCCAGGTGATGCTGCGCATCATCGACCAGCGCTGGCGTGAGCACCTCGAGGAGATGGACTACCTGCAGGAGGGCATCAACCTGCGGGCCATGGGCCAGAAGGACCCGCTCACCGAGTGGCAGCGCGAGGGCTTCGAGATGTTCGGGGCGATGATGAAGGGCATCGCCCAGGACTTCGTGCGCTACGTGATGCACGTCCAGGTGGTGCGCAAGGACGCCCCGCAGCAGGCGGTGCAGAATCTCCAGCAGACGTCCAGCGACGATGTGCCCTCGGGCGGCTTCGCGGCAGCGAGCATGGCTGCGGGGCTTGACCCGGCTGCTGCTGCAGCGACACACCGCCAGATTTCCGAGCGAATGGCGGCTGCCGCCCCGGCTCAGAAGACTGTCGTGAAGGACGAGTGGTCGAAGACATCGCGAAATGCGCCGTGCCCGTGCGGCAGTGGCAAGAAGTTCAAGATGTGCCACGGCTCGAACGCGTGAGCCTGGCTGATGCGCGACTTCACCGACGACCTGCGCGATCTGCGCCGCCGCCTCGGCGAGGCTGAGGGCTATCTCAAGATCGGTGCCAGTCGCTCGCGACTTGCCGAGCTCGAGATGGAGGTGTCGCGTCCCGACCTGTGGGACGATCCCGAACTCGCCAAGCGCGTGAATGCCGAGTACGCCAACATCAAGGCCGACATCGACACCTTCAACGGACTCAGCAGCGAGCTGGAGGACACCGAGGTGCTCCACGAGATGGCCCGTGAGGTCGATGACGAGAGCCAGGAGCCCGACCTCGCGGCAGCCGTAGGGCGCATCGACCAGCAGCTCCGGCAGCTCGATCTGCGCAGCCTCTTCACCGGCGAGCACGACGAGGCCGACTGCATCGTGCAGATCAACGCCAAGGACGGAGGCGTCGATGCCCAGGACTGGAGCGAGCTCCTGCTGCGCATGTACAGCCGCTGGGCCGAGCGCCGTGGATTCGCCGTCGAGGTCGACGAGATCAGCGAGGGCACCGAGGCCGGCATCCTGTCGGCCGAGTTCACCATCACTGGCCGATATGCATATGGCCTGATGACGAGCGAGCGCGGCACGCACCGGCTGGTGCGCATCAGCCCGTTCGACAACCAAGGCCGCCGGCAGACGAGCTTTGCGGCAGTGCAGGTGTGGCCGGTGATGGACGCGCCCGACGTCGACATCAACGAGAGCGACGTGCGGATGGAGGTGTTCCGCGCCAGTGGTGCAGGCGGCCAGCACGTCAACAAGACATCGTCGGCGGTGCGGCTCATCCACGAGCCAACGGGCCTCGTCGCCAGCAGCCAGGAGGAGCGCAGCCAGCTCCAGAACCGTGAGAAGGCGATGAATCGCCTGAAGGCCATGCTCGCAGCGAAGATCGAGGAGGAGCACGAGGCCGAGCTGGCCCGCATCGCCGGCCGGCAGGCGCAGGTGGGGTGGGGGAGCCAGATTCGCTCGTACGTGCTGCAGCCCTACCAGATGGTGAAAGACCTGCGCACCGAGGTGGAGACGAGCCAGGTGGACGCAGTGCTCGACGGAGCGCTCGACGAGTTCATGGAGGGCTTCCTGCGGTGGCGCCGCCGCGAGGCCGAGTGAGTGAACTACCGTTGTCCTGCCCGCCAGTAGCCGGACGGCCTGCCGGGACTGAGACCCTCAACCGATGATCAGCCTCCGCAACGTCACCAAGCACTACTCGACCGAGGTCACCGCCCTCCGGGACGCCACCTTCGACGTCGCCAAGGCCGAGTTCGTCTTCCTGGTCGGGCCGTCGGGCTCCGGCAAGAGCACCCTGCTGCGGCTGATGAACCGCCAGGAGCGCCCCGAGCGGGGCTCAGTGTGGGTGGCCGGCCGCGACATCAATGACATGCCCGACGGCAAGGTGCCGCACCTTCGCCGCAACATCGGCAACATCTTCCAGGACTACAAGCTGCTCCCGAATCGCACGGTGTTCGAGAATGTGGCGTTCGCCCTCGAGGTGATCGGGCGGCCGCGGCACCAGATTCGACAGCAGGTGCCGGCGGTGCTCGACCTCGTCGGCCTCGGCGGCAAGCAGGAGCGCTTCCCGCACCAGCTGTCGGGTGGCGAGCAGCAGCGCGTGTCGATCGCCCGTGCCTTCGTCAACCGGCCGCTGATCCTCCTTGCCGACGAGCCGACGGGCAACCTCGATCCGGCCACGGGTGAGGGCATCATGCGGCTGCTCGATCGGATCAACAAGACGGGAACCACTGTGGTGATGGCCACGCACGACCAGCGCATCGTCAACATGATGCGCAAGCGGGTCATCCAGCTCGACCGCGGCGTCATCGTCCGCGATCAGGCCAGGGGCGTCTACGAATGATCTCACGCGCTCGATACATGCTCCGCGAGATGTGGGCGAGCATGACGCGAAACGTCACGCTCACCTTCGCTGCCGTGCTGACGGCGACAATCTCGCTGCTGCTGTTCGGCATCACGCTGCTCATCCAGCGCGGGTTCGACAACCAGCTCGTCTACTGGTCAGACGGTGTCGAGATGATCGTCTACGTCGAGCACGGATATACGGCCGACTCGCCTGAGGTGCAGTTGATTCAGGGCGAGTTGCTTCGCCAGACGACGGTGGTCGAGTCCGTCGCCTACTGCGACGAGGCGTGCTCGTCGGAGGTTGCTACCACGCTGTTTGCCACCGACCCCGACGCTCTCCAGCAGCTCTTGCCGGTGATCCCGTCGTTCTTCAAGGTCACCCCGGTCGACAAGGACTCGAGCGAGGTGCTGCGGGCCCTGAAGGACTCATTCGACAGCCTCCCTCACGTCACCGAGGTGCGTACGCCTGACGAGGCTGTCGCCGTGCTCGGCGAACTGAAGGGATTCTTCGGCGTCCGAACGCTGGTGATGTCATTCGTGCTCCTCTTCGCATCGGCGCTGCTCATCTGGAACACCATCCGCACGGCGATGTTCGCCCGTCGTCGCGAGATCGAGGTGATGAAGCTCGTCGGTGCAACCAACTGGTTCATCCGGCTGCCGTTCATGCTCGAGGGTCTCGTGCAGGGACTCGCCGGCGGACTGCTGGGCGGCCTCGGCATGCTGTTCATCAATCGCGACTGGAC
>JBEGVK010000141.1:0-5956 GCA_041178405.1 Actinomycetota bacterium
GCCGCCGAATGCGCCGCGTTCGATGATGGCGATGCGCCAGTGGTCCATCTCGGGGCCGATGATCGAGTTGCCCGAGCCGGTACCGATGATGACGAGGTCGTAGTCGTGCACGCGGTGTCCGTGCTCGACGTTGCCGTGCTGGTCGGCATGGGCGTTGCTCACAGGCCACAGTGTGCCGCCGGCGACGGCAGCCCACGCCTCCGAGCGCGCATTCCCCCGCTGTCGCCGGCTCTAACGTCAGCCGGTGATGCATCCCGCGACCGACGGTTCAGCCGACGACGACGCCGTCCGCGACATGGCCGGCCGGGTGGTGGGCGATGCGGTGCCGGGCGATGCGGTGGTGATCGCAGACCCGTCCGATCCGTCGGTCGAGTGGCAGTTCGATCGCGACTTCATGGCGTCGCACTGGGAGTGCACGTGGGGCCGCGGGTGCCTCGGCATCCTGGCCGAGCCAGCGGCGCATCTCGGCCAGGGGTGCTGTTCGGTCGGCGCGCAGTTGGCCGACGAGATCGAGTCGATGACGGTGTCGGCGAGTGCTGCTGCCATCCCGTCTCACCTGTGGCAGTACCGAGATGCGGTCGACGAGCACGACGTGTTCTCCGATGCGACCCGTACCTTCACCAAGGTGGTCGATGGAGCGTGCATCTTCTTCAACCGCCCAGGCTTTTCCGGCGGTACCGGGTGTGCCCTGCACCTTGCTGCGATCGAGTTCGACGAGCGGCCGCTCGACTGGAAGCCGGCAGTGTGCTGGCAGGCGCCGATCAAGGTGATCGAGCGCACCGAGCGACGCAGCGACGGGTCCCCTGTGACGATGGTGACCGTGCGCCCGTGGCGTCGGGCCGACTGGGGCGACGGCAGCGATCCGCTTGCATGGTGCTGCACCGACCAGTCCGATCGACGCGAGTTCGACTCGTTCACCGGCGGGGCAGCGGTCGTCGAGTCGCTGCGCGAAGAGCTGGTCGAGCTTGCCGGCGAGCAGGTGTGGTCGGCGCTGCGCGACGCCATGGCCGACGACACTGCCCGTTGAGTCGCAGCCGGCCCGCTCGGTGCCATCGCCGGCTCATCGTGGCGGGCATAGCACGAGCGATATCGGCCGGCCTCGGCGGCGGCGACGGCCACGGCAACTGCGCATCCCCTACGCTGCGCCCGTGGTTGCTGAGCGTCTCGGTCGTCTTGCGGCACGGCTCGTCAACGCCGTCGAGCCGGCCACCGCCAAGGTTCGCGCCACCGAGTTCGCCCAGAAACTGAAGGCAGAGTACGAACGCGGCCTTGCCGAGGAGCGTGGCGAGGGCGACACCGGGAACTCAGCCAGCGACGCGGCATCGCCGGCCGCATCGAGCGCCGCCCACGACGCCGGCACGCCTGCCAGCGGCGATGCCGTCGACGGCGACGACGTCAGCACTGTCGCTTCGGCACTGCGATCGGTCGACTGGAGCAAGGTGCGCGCCGCTGCCGGCGGCCATTCGTCGGAGGCCAGGGACCGCATGCGCTCGCTGGCCAAGGACGTCGACTGGGGCAAGGTGAAGTCGGGCGCTGCCGTGGTGTCGAGCGCGCTCATCGCTGCGGTGGCGTCGGGTCAGATCCCGCTGGGTGGCAAGCTCGCCGGTCCGGTGGCCCGTGCCATCCTCAACGACTCCGACCTTGCCTCGAAGGTGAGCAGCGCAATGGGCAACGATGCCCAACCCCCCGACCTCACCGCCGACGTCAAGCCCTGATTCCCGCCACAGGCCCCGCTGCGCTACCGATGCTTCAGTGATCGTCCAGCGAGCGGTCGACCTCGCGTAGCAACGCCTCCACATCGTCGACGACGCCCAGCACTGCCGCCCAGTCGCGAAGGTGCGAGCGGTCGAGCCGATTGTCAGCCAGCTCGAGGCGATGGGCTGTCGGCCGATGGCTCGTGGCGCGCCGCAAGGTGGTCGCGGCATGCAGTGGCGAGCGCCTCTCCGTGACGTCGACGCACGAGTTCGAGTCCGATACTGCGGTCATCGAGGTCGGGATACTGCCTGCGGACAGCTGCCTCTTCCATGACGAGTACTCGCTCGTTCAGGTCGGCCCAGAGCGCTAGACGTTGCTGGGGACTGAGCGCTGCCATTGCCCGCATCTGCACGCGCCACGCCTCAGGCGTCGTGTCGGCGGGCACGGCAGGCGGATGCTGGCTCACTGCATCGAGCGTATCCGCCGGGTGTGCGACCCGATCTCAGCTGCCCGTGGCGGCACCCGGTTGCCTGCGTGCCTCACCGACCGCCGGTTACAGCACCATGCCCTTGCTGATGACGACGATGCCGCGGTCGCTGACGGTGAATCGCTGTGCGTCGGCGACGGTGTCGAATCCGATGCGCATGCCCTCGGGCACGGTGACGTTCTTGTCGATGATCGCCCGGTTCACTCGGGCACCGGCGCCGATCACCACGCCGGGCATCAGGATGCTGTCGGTGACGTGTGCGTCGTGGTGCACCACACAGCCCGGCGACACGATGCTGCGCTCGACGTGGCCGCCGGTGACGATGCTGCCGTTGCACAGCAGGCTGCCATCGACGAAGGCGGGCTCTCCGAATACACCGCGCGAGATCTTGGCCGGCGGGTAGCTCTCGTGGCGGGTGAACACCGGCCACTGGTCGTTGTAGAGGTTGAACACCGGCACGGGTGCGAGCAGGTCCATGTTGGCGTCGTAGTACGAGTCGATGGTGCCGACGTCGCGCCAGTAGCCCTTCTCGCGCTCGTCCTGGCCCGGCACCACGTTGGTGCTGAAGTCGTACACGTGGGCGACACCCTGGCTCGTGAGCGCCGGGATCACATGGCCGCCCACATCGGTGGGCACGTTGTCGTCGCCGGTGGGCGTGACGATGTCGATGAGCGTCTGCGTGTCGAACACGTAGTTGCCCATGCTGGCGAGGCAGCGCGTGCTGTCGCCGGGCATGGTGGGCGGGTTCGGCGACTTCTCGTGGAAGGCGAGGATGCGGCCGCTGTCGTCTGATTCGATGACGCCGAACGATTTCGCCTCGTCGTACCCCACTGGGATGGCGGCCACGGTGACGCCAGCACCCACGCGCAGGTGGTGCTCGACCAATTGGCGGGGATCCATGCGGTAGATGTGGTCGGCGCCGAACACGCACACCACGTCGGGGCTCTCGTCGGTGATGAGGTTGATGTTCTGGTAGATCGCATCTGCCGAGCCGGCGAACCAGTAGGGGCCGCGCCGCATCTGCGCGGGCACGGGGGTGACGTAGTTGCCGAGCAGGGCACTGAACCGCCATGTCTGGCTGATGTGCCGGTCGAGGCTGTGGCTCATGTACTGGGTGAGCACGACGATCTTGAGGTAGCCGGCGTTGGCGAAGTTCGACAGCGCGAAGTCGATGATGCGGTAGGCGCCGCCGAAGGGCACGGCGGGCTTGGCGCGGTCCTTGGTGAGCGGCAGCATCCGCTTGCCCTCGCCACCGGCCAGCACCATCACGAGCACCTTCGGGCCAGCCATGCGCACAACGTATCCCCTGCGTCCGCTGGCCGACAGGGGCGATTACGGTCGTGCGTGCATGAGGGTGCTGTTCGTCTCGTCGGAGTGCTATCCGCTGGTGAAGACCGGCGGACTTGCCGACGTGGTGGGCGCGCTGCCGCCCGCGTTGCGCGGCGTTGGCGTCGAGGCGCATGTGCTGCTGCCGGCCTATCCGGGCGTGCTGGCTCAGCTCGACGTGCAGTTGGCGATCGCCCGGTGGCCCGATCTGTTCGGCGGCCCAGCGACTCTGGTGACGGGTGTGGCACCCACTGGGGCACGGGTGTTCGCGCTGGTTGCTACGCACCTGTACGACCGGGAGGGTGGCGGCCCATACGCCGGACCCGATGGCCGCGACTGGCCCGACAATCATCTGCGGTTCGGTGCCCTCGGCCGCGCCGCAGCCGACATCGCGCTCGACCGTGTCCAGTGGCTGTATCCCGATGCGGCGTTCCGGCCCGATGTCGTGCACCTGCACGACTGGCAGGCGGCACTCACCGCGGCCTATCTGCACTACGACCCGCGGCCCGGCGCACCGGCGTCGCTGCTCACGATCCACAACCTCGCGTTCCAGGGGCAGTTCCCGCTGTCGACGGCGCGTCTGCTGGGCCTGCCGTCCGAGGCCGAGCGACTCGACGGGCTCGAGTTCTACGGCAGCATCAGCTTCCTGAAGGCAGCTGTCACCTGGTGCGATCACATCAGCACGGTGAGCCCCACGTATGCAGCAGAGATCGTCACGGCCGAGCACGGCATGGGGTTCGACGGATTGCTGCGCTCGCGTGCGGGTTCGCTGACGGGCATCGTCAACGGGATCGACGACGCACTGTGGAATCCGGGTACCGATGCGGCGCTGGTGCCGCCGTTTGCGCACTACTCGTCGCGCACGCTCGATGCCAAGGCTGCCAACCGGCGCGCCCTGCAGGCCGAGTTCGGCCTTGAGCAGCGCGATAACGCGCCGCTGTTCTGCGTGATCAGCCGGCTGACGTTCCAGAAGGGCATCGACGTGCTGGTCGAGGCGATGCCTGCTCTGGCAGCGCGCGGTGCCCAGTTCGCCGTGCTCGGGGCTGGCGACCGCGAACTCGAGGATGCGGTGCGGCGTGCCGCCGAAAGCCTGCCCGGCAGCGTGTCGGCGGTGATCGGCTACGACGAGACGCTGTCGCACCGCATGCAGGCGGGCAGCGACGCCATCGTGGTGCCGAGCCGCTTCGAGCCGTGTGGTCTCACGCAGCTGTATGGCCTGCGCTACGGCACGCTGCCGGTGGTGTCGCGTGTGGGCGGTCTCGCCGACACGGTGATCGATGCCAATCCGGCTGCGCTCACGGCGCGGGTGGCCACCGGCTTCCAGTTCCATCCGGTTGATGCCGAGTCGCTGTCGCATGCGCTGGGCCGCGCCTGCGACCTGTTCGCCGACCGTGCGGCGTGGCGGATGGTGCAGCAGCGGGCGATGGCCAGCGATGTGGGCTGGAGCACGGCAGCGGCGCAGTACCGCGACCTGTACGAGAGGATCGTGCGCGGCCGTTCGCAGTAGGTTCGCCCCTATGGCGTTCTGGCTGATGAAGAGCGAGCCCGATGTCTTCTCGTACGACGACCTGGTGCGGGTGAAGCGCGAGGGGTGGGACGGCGTGCGCAACTACGAGGCACGCAATTCGATGCGGGCGATGAAGGTGGGCGACCTTGCGATCTTCTACCACTCGAATGCCGCACCGCCCGGTGCCGCCGGCGTGGCGAAGGTGGTGAAGGGTGCCGAGCCCGATCCCACGCAGTTCGACCCGAAGAGCAAGTACTTCGACCCCACGTCGGATCCCAGTGCTCCGCGATGGGACTGGGTGACGATCGCTCCCGTGAAGAAGTTGCGCCTGGTGCCACTCGACGACATGCGCACCATGCCCGAGCTGGCCGACTGCCGCCTGCTGGCCAAGGGAAGTCGCCTCAGCGTGCTGCCCCTGACGAAGGCCGAGTTCGACGCCATCGTCGCCGCCGGCGCTGCGAAGCCCCGCCGCGCCTGACCTTCGGCCTGTCGGTGTGGACGTGCCGCTGGCTACGCTCGTCCGCATGCTCGATCCGAAGATTCGCGACCTCGCCCAAGCGAAGAACTTCGCCGCTCTCACCGTCATCCAGAAGAGCGGCCATCCGATGACCCACGTGATGTGGGTGGATGCCGACGACGAACACCTGCTCATCAACACCGAGCTCGGCCGTGCAAAAGCAACGGCGATGGACGCCGACCCGCGTGTCACGGTGGCCATCTGGGACGCGGGCAACCCGTATCACTACGCCGAGGTGCGCGGTCGCGTGGTGGGCACGGTGGTGGGTGCTGAGGCCGGCGAGCACATCGAGAAGCTGAGCCGCAAGTACGTGAGTGGCCCGTACACGTTCGGCCCCACCGACCGCCGCATCATCTACAGGATCGAGCCGATCCGCCAGCGCTCGATGTAGCCAATGCAAACGCATCGGCCTCAGCCTGCCCAC
>JBEGVK010000142.1:0-4021 GCA_041178405.1 Actinomycetota bacterium
TCTCGCAGCGTCGTCAGTTCGCGACGACCTCCTCGAGGTGCTCCGCCGCCACGAGTCGGGTCTCGACGCAGCTCGACCGCAGGCCGTGGCGCGACGTCGCGAGCGCGGTCGGAGGACCGCACGCGAGAACATCGCCGACCTGCTCGACGCGGGTTCCTTCGTGGAGTACGGGCCGCTGGTGCTCGCTGCGCAGCGCCGTCGCCGCTCGCTCGACGACCTGATCGCGAACACTCCGGCCGACGGCATGGTGGGTGGCATCGGCGCAGTGGGAGGCCGTCCGATCGTGGCCGTGAGCTACGACTACACCGTGCTGGCGGGTACCCAGGGCGGGCACAACCATCGCAAGAAGGACCGACTGTTCGAACTCGCTGCTGAGCTTCGGCTGCCAGTGGTGTTCTTCACCGAGGGAGGAGGAGGGCGACCGGGCGACACCGATCTACTCGGCCCCAGCGGGCTCGACTGCGCTGCGTTCGGTCTCTTCGCCGAGCTCTCTGGCCTCGTCCCGCTCGTCGGCGTCGTATCGGGCTACTGCTTTGCCGGCAATGCCGCCCTGCTCGGATGCTGCGATGTCGTCATCGCCACCGCTGGCAGCAATATCGGGATGGGTGGCCCCGCAATGATCGAGGGCGGGGGGCTCGGGGTGTACCGGCCTGGCGAAATCGGCCCCGTCGACGACCAGGTGTCGAGCGGCGTCGTCGATATTCTCTGCGCCGACGAGGAGGAAGCCGTGCTCGCGGTGAAGCAGTACCTCGGCTATTTCACGGACGCAAGAACGGGCTGGACATGTGCCGATCAGGCAGTGCTCCGCGATGCCGTGCCGCGCGACCGCAAGCGCCCCTACGACATCCGGACTGTCATGAGCACCCTGTTCGACGAGCGCAGCCTGCTCGAGTTGCGGCGCGGATTCGGACGCGGCATGGTAACTGCCCTCGCCCGTATCGAGGGTCGGCCGGTCGGGGTGATTGCCAATGACCCTGCGCATCTGGGCGGCGCGATCGACAGCGACGGATCGGACAAGGCCGCTCGTTTCATGCAGCTCTGTGACGCCTTCGACGTGCCGATCGTGACGCTCGTCGACACACCCGGGATGATGGTCGGGCCCGAGGTCGAGCGCACGGCACTGGTGCGCCACTGCAGCCGGCTGTTCGTCACCGGGGCGAATGTCTCGGTGCCGATGGTCAGCATCGTGCTGCGCAAGAGCTACGGCCTCGGCGCGCAGGCCATGATGGGGGGCAGTACCAAGTCGCCGCTCGCCTGTGTCGCGTGGCCGACGGGCGAGTTCGGAGGCATGGGCCTCGAGGGAGCGGTTCGGCTGGGATACCGGCGAGAACTCGAGGCGATCGCCACCGACACCGAGCGAGATGCGGTGTTCCAGCGGATGGTCGATCACATGTACGAGATCGGCAAGGCGGTGAACGTGGCGTCCCACTTCGAGATCGACGACGTGATCGACCCGGCTGACAGCCGGCACTGGATTGCCACCGTCCTCGCCGCAGCGCCGTCGCCTGTGTCTCGCACCGGCAAGAAGCGGCAGAACGTCGACACGTGGTAGAGAGGTCGTATGCGCATCGATGAGATCGAGATCAGGATGGTGAGGCTGCCGTATCGGTCCCCGTTCCGGACGTCGTTCGGTGCCGACGTCGAGAAGCACGCCACCATCGTCACCGTTCGATCCGAAGGGGTCGAGGGCTACGGCGAGGGGGTGTTCGATCCGATGCCGATGTACCGCGAGGAGACCATCGCAGGGGCGCACCACCTCCTCCGACATGCGCTCGCTCCCGAGTTGCTGGCCAGCGGGTGCAACCATCCGAGCGAGCTGACAGGCCGCTGGGCGCAGTGGCGCGGCAATCCGATGGCCAAGACAGCGCTCGAGCTGGCAGTGTGGGACTGCTTCGCCCGCCAGCAGGGTGTGCCGCTGCGGCACCTGCTGGGTGGTGACCGCACCGAGATCGAGGTCGGCGCGAGCCTCGGCATGAACCCCGTTCCCGAGACAGTCGCCTCCGTCGGATGGCATGTCGAGCAGGGCTACCGTCGAGTCAAGCTGAAGATCGAGCCGGGGTGGGACCTCGAGGTGCTCACAGCGGTCCGTGCCGAGCACCCGTCGATCGAGCTCACCGTCGATGCGAACTCGGCGTACACACTCGACATGGCCGATCGGCTGCTGGCGCTCGATTCATTCGGTCTCCACTACATCGAGCAGCCACTCCACTGGGACGACATGCTCGAGCACGCCAGGCTGGCCGAGATGCTCGCCACGCCGCTGTGCCTCGACGAGACCCTCACCTCGCCGGCGCGAGTGCGCGACGCGCTCGATCTACGTGCCTGTGCCGTGGTGAACATCAAGGTCGGCCGGGTCGGCGGGCTCCAGTCCGTCCGCGAGATCCACGACCTGTGTGTTGCCCGTGGGGTGCCGATGTGGTGCGGCGGGATGCTCGAGACGGGCATCGGTCGCGCCCACAACATCCACCTGGCCACCATGCCCGGATTCGTGTACCCGGGCGATACGGCGTCGGCCAGCCGCACCTACGCCCGAGACATCGTCGAACAGCGCCTCGAGGCGGTTGACGGAGTCATGCCGGTGCCCGATGGACCGGGGATCGGCGTCACCCTCGACCGGGGCTTTGTCGGCGAGGTCACTGAGTCGATCGAGACCATTCGGTGATCGCCTGATGGCAATCGAGTTCCGCGACCTTCGCACCGCCGAGGACCTTGCGCCTCTGCCGGAGTTCGAGAAGTTCATCTGGGGCGGCGACTCTGAGATGGTGTCGGTGAATGTCCTCGTGGCGACGATCGAGGAAGGCGGCATGGCGCTGGCCGCCTACGACGGCAGTTCGCTGGTGGGCGTGGCGTACGGATTCGCCACTCGCGAGCCGACCGTGCTCCACAGCCACTACCTCGCCGTGCACCCCTCGTACCGCGGCAGGGGACTGGGCGAGCAATTGAAGCGCGAGCAGGCTGCATGGTGCAGGGCACACGGATACACCGCGATGCGGTGGACCTTCGACCCGCTGCAGCTGCCGAACGCCCATCTGAACCTCAACAAGCTCGGTGCCGTCGGCGTGGCGTACAAGGTCAACCTCTATGGCTCGCTCGGCGGCATCAACGGATCCCTGCCCAGCGACCGTCTCGTCGTGCGCTGGGATCTGGCCGGGGAGCGGATCGACTCCTGCGATGTCGTGGCTGTCGACATTCCCCCCGTGACTGCCGATGAGATAGCGGTGTCATCGCCCTCTGCACATGCTGCACGGTCTGCGCTGCGCAACGGCCTGTCCGAGCGGCTCGCCGACGGATGGGCAGTCATCGGCATCGACCGGCCGGCGCGCCAGTACGTGCTCGGCAGGATGTCGCCGGTGGCAACTGCGTGACGACCGCTGAATTCGTGGTCGTCGGTGTTGCGGTGCTGGTGGCGTCGTGTGCCCAGATCATCGCCGGTTTCGGCTTCGCCCTGCTGTGCATGCCGATCATGACGCTTGCTGTCGACGTGCGAGATGCGGTGGTCGTCAGCACGCTCGTGGGGATGGTGTCGATCTCGTGGCAGGCATGGGTGCTGCGCGCCGATGCCGACCGAGAGGTGTCCAACAGGCTGTGCATCGGCGCGGTCGCCGGAATGCCGTTCGGCATCGTTGCGCTTCGCGCGATGTCCGACCAGTCTCTCCGGCTCATCCTCGGGTGTGCGGTCATCATCGCCACGCTCATGCTCATTCGGCGGATCAACCTCACGCATGTCGGTGCGCGGCTTGACCTCGCAGCCGGTTTCCTGTCGGGAGTCCTCAACACCTCGCTGTCGACGAATGGTCCCCCGCTCGTGTTCACGCTCCAGGCCCGCCAGTTCGATGCCGATCGCTTCCGGGGAACACTCGTGCGGGTCTTCGCCGTCAGCAACGTGGTGACACTCGTGATGTTCTCGGTGACCGGCGTGCTGACGGCGAAGGGTGCGCTGGGGGCGGCAGTTGCGCTGCCGGCGTGGGCGGTGGGGACTGCTTTCGGGTGGCCGATCCGTGCCCGACTCTCGGGCGAGCCG
>JBEGVK010000143.1:0-4632 GCA_041178405.1 Actinomycetota bacterium
GGCGCCTCGTCAGCAGCCGATGTCGTCGCCGCCGAACCCGTTGCGGTGGTCGAGGCCGACCCGCTGAACAGCGACACCACCGGTGCAAGAGGGCGGTCGTCGATCGGCTCAGTCGACGCAGGTGCGACCACCTCGGGCGTAGGGCGTGACGTTGCGCGACCGGTCGGCCGCTCGACCACTGTCTCACCGGGAAGCGGCGCCGACTTCTTGCTCTTCGCCGGTCGCGACGCCCGTTCTGGCACGGCACTCTCAACCGGCACGGCGCTCTCTACCGGCTCGGTGCTTGGAGCTGGCTCGGTGCTCGACACTTGCTCGGTTCTCGAAGCTCGGTCTTCGCGTGCGCGAGACGCGTCCACATCCGGCAACGACGGCACATCCTCGAGGACTGCATCGGTAGCGGTCGGCTCAGTCGACACAGCAGGTGTGTCGTGCTCGTCGGCAGCCGGCTGCGCTGCGTCTAACCGATCGATGACTCCCGGCACACGACGAGTCGGCGGTTCGCTGGCCTCTGGAGCACGAACGTCGGCGGTCGAGGCCAGTTCGGGGTCGTCGACCTCGACGTCGAAGACGCGCGCCGAGCCGGCCTCGGCCACAACCGGCGAGTCGCTGCGCGCATCGGCGCTGTCGTCAGACTGCTCCGAGGCGGCGGCGCCCACCGCGGGCGCGTCGGGCACTTCGTCCACTGCGGGAGCGATCGTCGCCGGGTCAGCCTGTTCGTCAGCGGCATCGACACCGTCAGTGAAGGCGGGGCCACGTCGCTGGGGCGGCGGCGGGGTGTTGGGCACCATCAGCGGCACCGGGCCGGTGGTGGGCGAGAGGTTGACGTATTCGTCAGGCTCGATCAGCGGAGCAAGTTCGCCAAGGACGTCGACTGCAGCGAGTCGTGCCCGCTCGAATGCCTGCACGAGTCGCTCGCGGCCATGGACCAACTGCTCGATCTGCTCGCGCGCGACCTCGCGACGGCGAGCCAACTCGCCCAGCACTCGTTCGCGGTAGGCACGAACTTCGGTGACCATCTCGCGGCCATGCTGCTTGGCCATTGCCAGTTCGGACTCGGCGTCGGTAGCGGCGTCCTGACGAGTTCGCTGAGCCTCGTTCTCGGCATCGTGGACGATGCGGTGAGCCTCGTCGTTGGCCTCGCGCAGCAGCCGGACAGCGTGCTCCTCGGCCCGCTGTCGGATGGCGGCTGCACCGTCGCGCGCCGTCTGGAGTATGCGCGCTGCCTCCTCGCCGAGCAGACGCGTGACCACTTCCTCGTCGAGTGCCGCCACCGGCGACGGCCCCGAGCGCTGCGCCGAGCGCAGTTCGTGCTCGAGGAATCGTTCGCGCTCCTGCAGTCGGGCGAGCTCAGCCGCCACCATCCGCAGGAAATCCCTGACCTCAGCCTGGTCGAACCCGCGCCGCGACAGCGTGAACGAGGCTGACGACACCGCAGAGGGTTGCGACGGGTCAGGACGCGAGAAGGAGAGCGCCATTGCATTCAAATGGTAAAGCAGTGGGTACTCGAAAGGGTGGCAATCGACCTGTCAGCCGCAGCGGCCGCTCACGGGCTGCATCCAACGACTGTCACTCGATGACCGGTGAGTCCGCTGGGAACGCACCGGTTCGTCAGCCGGCAGCATCCGTCAGTGGATCGCCGCCGAGTTCCCCGAGGACCTGAAGTGCCTCATCGAGAGTCGCCACCGGAATCAGCTCGACCTCGTCCCCCACAGCGGCCTGCGCTGCGGCAATGCTGTCGAATCCGTCGGGGGGCTGCGATGCCGGTACCAGGAAGTAGCGCACGCCCATCTGCCGAACTGCTTCGGCCTTCGCCGACAGCCCACCGATGGCCCCGACGTTGCCGTCTGGATCAATGGAGCCCGTCACTGCGATCTCGACACCGCCGGTGAGATCACCATCGGTCACCGCATCGAGCAGTGCCAGCGTGAACGCGAGCCCGGCTGACGGCCCGCCGATGCCACCAGTGTCGAAGTCGACCGTCACTCCGTCGGGCATGCGCAACGTGGTGGTGTCGACCGGCATGAAGCCGATGATCGTCCGTTCAGGCTCGTCGGGTGCTGCGATGAGTTCGACCTCGCCGCTCACCGTCTCATCACCGCGCTGGATGACGAGGGTGATCGTGTCGCCCGGCGATCGCTCGGCGATGATCGGGCTGAGGTCAGCGAGCGTCCGCACCTCGACGCCGTCGGCCTCGACGATCACATCATTCGGCTGCAGCACGTCGCCCGACGGCGGGAACTTCACACAGTCGCTGCCATCAGCATTCGCCTCGAGGCACAGCACGTAGTCGACCACTGCTGGGCCGGGCACGAACTCGGCATCGAGGCCCGCACGCGACAGCGCCACATAGATCGCCCACTCCTTCGCGCCCGACATCTGCCGCTGTCCCTGCTGTCGTACGTCCTCCGGTGACCGGTCGCCGTACTTCTCGACGTAGCTCCGCAGCCGGGCGGCGGGATCATTGCGTGCGGCAAGCCAGTCGAGCATCGACAGTCGCGGTTCCCGCACGGTGACGAAGAGGAACCCGCCCTCGTCGTCGTACACCTCGGTCCCCGAGATGTCGAGCAACGGGTCGACTGGTGCAGCGTTCGCCGGAACGAGCGCGAACTCGGCTGGTTCTGTCACGGTTGAGATGCAGTCACCGGCCTCGTTGCGCTCCGAGCACCGCTCCTTGTCGATGAACCATCTCGACGGCGCTACCGATGCAGCGATCACTGCTCCGAGTACCACGGCACCGAGCACGTAGACGACGACGGCAGCTCGTCGCACTGCCTTCGATGGCAGTCGGCCGACACCGTGTGTCGAGGCGTCCGACAGCCCGCCTTCCGGAGGCTCGGGTACAGTGCTGGGCTGCGTGAGCATGAGTGAGGTCACCACCACTGCGGCATGGCTCGCAGGACTTGCGCTCGTGGCCCTCATGGCCACGGGGTGGCGCAAGCCTGCCAGAGCAGCGGTGGTCGTGGCACGCGGGAACCGCCAGCGGCGACCCGTGACGCTGCAGCAACTCCACGAGCAGTCGACGCCGATGCACCATCGCACCCGCTGGTACCGGCGGGTGTGGGCGCTGGTGTGGGCCGGTGTGCTCGCGGTCTGGGTGGGCGCAGTCGCCGCGACACTGGTGGGCCTCGGTGCTGCGTGGCTGGTGATCCGTCTCACCGAGCTGCTGCGCACCTGATGGCAGCCCCGTCCGAGGACGACGCCTCGGGGGAACGGGCGGGATCACCGCCGTCCGACCGAGTGAGCGAGGGTGCGACACCCATTGCGGTCGGCGATCGGTGGCGGGCAATTGCAGAGGCTGGGCACACCGGCGATGAGCCAACAGCCAGGGCAGCGCTGTGCGATGACGACCATGTCATGCGCGAGCTGGCGCTCGGCGCCCTTGCCCGGATGCAGCGCCTCGGCGAGGGCGATGTGGTGGCGGCGCTCCGCGATCCGCATCCCTCCGTTCGGCGCCGTGCGGCACTGCTGGCAGCAGCCTCGCCGCAGGTCGACCTCGCCGAACCTCTCGCCGATGCGGCCGCCGTAGTCGTGGAGGCAGCAGCGTGGGCGGCGGGCGAACAGGGCGCCACTCGCCTCGTGCCGACGTTGTCGAACTTGGCGACCTCCGCCGCCGATGCACTCGTCCGGGAGGCTGCGGTCGCTGCACTCGGTGCGATCGGCAGCGTCGAGGGTCTGCCCGCCATCCTCGCCGCCTGCGCCGACAAACCGGCCGTCCGGCGGCGGGCCGTGCTGGCCCTGGCGCCCTTCGACGGCCCAGAGGTCGATGCGGCCCTCGAGGCCGCCCTCCACGACCGCGACTGGCAGGTTCGCCAGGCCGCCGAGGACGTGCTGCCCCGATCAGACAGATGACGGGCGACCCCTGAAACCCTGACCCCACTTGGGTTCTAGACAATTCCCAGAATCTTTAGTGCTAAACTTGGCGCACTGCCCGACGTGTCCCTATGGTGCCACTTCGGCGGGATTTCCCCGTCACTGAACAGGAGGAATCCCATGAAGAAGTTTCTCGCCGCCGGGGCAGTTGCCCTGGCCGCCATCAGCCTTACCACGGCGACCGCGTCGGCCGGTACGCCCAGCATCGCCGGTCTCGCAGCCGCCAGCGACGACTTCGAGACGCTCGTCGCTGCAGTGACCGCGGCCGGCCTCCTCGAGACGCTGGACGACTGCGAGGGCGGCCCGTACACGGTGTTCGCGCCGACCGATGATGCCTTCGCTGCACTGCCCGCCGGCACCGTCGAGGGCCTCCTCGCCGACATCCCGGCCCTCACCGACATCCTCACCTACCACGTGCTCGCCGGCGAGGTTGACTCGGCTGCCGCCATTGCCGCCGACGGCACGTCCGTCGAGGCGCTCAACGGCGACGAGATCGCCGTGACCGTGGTCGAGGGCGGCGTCGTCCTCAATGGCACGGTCAACGTCACGGTCGTCGACCTGCCGGCATGCAACGGCGTCGTCCACGTCATCGACGCAGTCCTCCTGCCCCCGACCGAGGACGACGGCGGCACCATGCCCGGCACCGGTTCGAACCTGACGATGACCATCATCGCCCTCGGCCTGCTGGCCATGGGTTCGGTCATCGTGCTCGGCGCCCGCCGCCGCGCCACGGTCTGATCCACCCCCATCAGCGGCCCTCCT
>JBEGVK010000144.1:0-15327 GCA_041178405.1 Actinomycetota bacterium
GCTGCAAGGGGCTGCCCTGGTCCGTCTGGTCGGGGAAGCGCTGCGAGAACAGCGCGAAGCCGAGGTCGCCGTTGAAGTAGCCGGCCACGACGCGCTGCCTGAAGGGGAGCCCCACGAACGACTTCCGGGCGGCCGCAGCAAAGATGACGAATCGCAGGTTTACCAGTGCTGCGGTCACCCAGACGATGGGAAGCGGCGTGCCGACGACGAGCAGCGGCAGGGTGGCGAGCTGCGCTGAGCCGGCATACACGATGAGCGTCATCAGCACCGAGGGCCACACGCCGAGTCCGGCATTCACCATCGCCACGCCGGTCACCACGCCCCACACTGCGATGGCGATCGCCACGGGTCGCATGGCGCGCCGGCCCTCGCGCAGCCCAGCGGGGTCGAGCGGCGGCAGGAGTCCGAGCGGATCGAGACTCATGCGTCGGCGATGCGGAGGGATCGGCGTGCCGACGGAGCTCACCTCGGCATGATGGCCCGTCCGGCATCGCTCGCCATAGTCTTCGCCGGTGCCGACCCCCGGAACTGCGAGCCGAGTACGCCTCGGATGGAACTATCGCAAGCTGTACGCGGCGACGGCGCTGTCGAATGTCGGCGACGGCATGGCCGGTATCGCCTACCCGTGGCTGGCCACGGCCACCACGCGCAATCCGCTGCTCATCGCCGTCATCGCCGCTGCGCAGCGGCTTCCATGGCTGCTGTTCACCCTCCCGGCCGGGGTGATCACCGACCGGGTCGACCGCCGCAAGGCGATGGTGGCTACCGACGCGATCCGCGGCGTGCTCACGCTCCTCGTCGCCGTGGCGGTGCTGAGCCGCGAGGCGCTGCTGCCGGCACCTGACGCCGTCGATTCTGTGCAGGGCACCCGCGTCGACGTGTACGTCATGCTGCTCGTGGCAACGCTGCTGCTGGGCTGCGCAGAGGTGCTGCGCGACAACTGCGGGCAGACGTTCATGCCGTCGATCGTGGCTCCCGAGCATCTCGAGCGGGCGAATGGCCGCATGTGGAGCATCGAGTCGGTCGCCAACACGTTCATCGGCCCGCCGATCGGCTCGCTGCTCCTCGTGTCGGCGTTCTCGCTGCCGTTCTTCGTCGATGCCGGCTCGTTCTTCGTCTCTGCCGCCCTCCTCATGCTGATTCCGGGCACGTTCCGTGCTGCCCGTCCCGAGCTGGAGGGTGACCGGCCGTCGTGGATCACCGACGTACGCGAAGGGGTCCGGTGGCTTCGAGGCCATCGGCTGCTGTGGTCGATGGCGATCATCCTCGGGCTGATGAACATGGCGAACATGATCTCGGGGGCGCTCTTCGTGCTGTTCTCGCAGGAGGTGCTCGGCGTCACTCCGCTCACGTTCACGCTGATGGGCTTCGGCTTCGCCGTCGGCGGCATCATCGGCGGCTATGTGGCCCCGTGGATGTCGCGCACCTTCGGCAGCGGCACATGCCTCGCACTCACCCTCGCCTCGGCGATGGTGATGCAGACCACAGTCGGGTTCCTCTCGTCGTGGCCGGTGGTCACTGCGGTCGTGCTCGTCGGCACGCTGCTCGGCAGTTCGTGGAATGTCATCACCGTGAGCCTGCGCCAGACGATCATCCCGTCGCATCTCCTCGGCAGGGTGAACAGCGTGTATCGGTTCTTCGCGTGGGGAATGATGCCCATCGGCGCTGCGATCGGCGGCGCGCTGGTGGTCGTCGTCGACCGGTTCGCCTCTCGTGAGACCGCGCTGCGGTCGGTGTGGTGGGTCGACGGACTCGTGCACGCAGGTCTCCTGGTAGCAGGGCTGCGTCTCCTCACCACCGAGCGCCTCGAGTCGGCACGTGCAGCCGCGCTCGAAGCACGTGACGGGACCGCGTCGCCGGCATGAGCGACGCGCGCATCGACCTGCTCATCGACCGGCGCGCAGCGGTGCAGCGGATCGAGCTCGACAGCACGTCGTGGGTCGATCTCGTGCGGGGCTTCGTGCGCGAGCCTGCCGAGGTGCTCGGCCGGGTGCTCGGCGAGGTGCCCTTCGCCCAGTACGAGGTGCTCCGCTACGACCGGTACGTGCCCGAGCGGCGACTCGGTGCCACCATTCGGCCAGATGCCGACCCGCTCGTGCGGCAGGTCGACATGCACCTGCGTGCCGCCTATCGACAGCAGTTCGACGGCGCCGTGGCGATGCTGTACCGCAACGGCGACGACTTCCAAGGCCTGCACAGCGACCGCGAGATGCGCTGGCTCGACGACACGCGCATCGCCATCGCCGTGCTCGGCGTCCGGCGTCCCTTCGTGCTGCGGCCACGCGGGTCGTGGCAGGCGGCCGCTGCCGAGCGCGTCCCGGCGGGCAGCGGGTCTGACGACATCGTGCTGATGCCAGGCGAGGGTGACCTGCTGGTGATGGGTGGCCGCTGTCAGGCCGACTGGCTGCACGGCGTGCCGGCGGCGGCGGCGAGCGAGCCGCGTGTCTCGCTCACCTGGCGATGGACGTCGCGCCGGGGACGTCCCGACACGTCGCCGGGCTACTTCGAGGGCCGGCAGTTCAGCGATGCACCCCGTCGGCGGGGGCATCGGCGCAGTCCTGGCTGACCTGTTCCGCTCTGCGGAATTCTTGGGACGGTCGTGCCGGAAAAGGGTCCCAATGCGGTCGACTGGCATGGGGTGCCGTCCTAACATGAGGGGCCTTGAGCGCATCCTCGACCTCCCCTGACGCGTCATCGAACGGACACCGCCCCGACGGGGCGCTGGCCGCCGGTCTCGCCACCGAGCTCGAGTCGATCGTCGGCGAGCATGCCCGCATCCGCGGCGGCCTCCTGCCCGCCCTGCACGCCGTGCAGCAGCGCGCCGGTTACGTGCCCGAGGCGCTCATCCCGGTGCTGGCCGATGCGTTCAACATCGGGGTGGCCGAGGTGCACGGCGTCATCAGCTTCTACCACGACTTCCGCACGGCGCCGCCGAAGGGCCCCGTGATGCAGGTCTGCCGCGCCGAGGCGTGCCAGGCGCGCGGCGGCCGTGAGGTGTGGGAGTCGGCACATGCCGCCGCCGAGGGCGAGGGCATCGAGGTGCTCGAGGTGTTCTGCCTCGGCAACTGCGCCAACGGCCCTGCGGTGCTCATCGACGGGCATCTGCACTCGAATGTCGACGCATCCGACATCGTCGGCCTCGTCAGCGTCACCGCCCGACGCCGTGCGGTCATCGCAGAGAGCATCCCCACCGAGGGCGTGGCACCCGACGACACGGTGGTGTACGTGCCTCGCGATGCGGCGGCACGCGCTGCCGGCGCCGATGAGGTGGCTGCCGCACTGGCCGTGAAGCCCGGCATCCGGGTGGTGCGCAATGGATCGCGCGGGATGCTGTGGCTCGAGCCGATGATCGAGGTCGTCACGCCAGAGGGGCGTATTGCCTACGGGCCGGTGCATGTCGACGATGTCGACTCTCTCGTCGCCGCCGATCTCCGTGCCGCCGGCGAGCATCCACTGCGCCTCGGACCCACCGAGCAGTTGCCGTGGATGCAGCGCCAGCAGCGCGTCACATTCCGCCGCGTCGGCGTGATCGACCCGGTCGATCCCGACGACTACGCCGCCCACGGCGGCATCGCCGGACTGCGCCGGGCGCTCTCGATGTCGCCCACAGACGTTGTCGCTGAGATCACCGACAGCGGCCTGCGTGGCCGTGGCGGTGCGGCATTCCCCACGGGAATCAAGTGGCGCACCGTGCTCGACGCCCCCGGCGACGAGAAGTACATCGTCTGCAATGCCGACGAGGGCGACAGCGGCACGTTCGCCGATCGGATGCTGATGGAGGGCGATCCGCTCACGCTCATCGAGGGCATGGTCATCGCCGGCTGGGCGGTAGGCGCACACGATGGCTACATCTACGTGCGCAGCGAGTATCCCGATGCCATCACGGCGCTCTACCAGGCCGTGGCCGCCGCCGAGGCTCGAGGCTGGCTCGGCGACAGCGTGCTCGGCAGTGGATTTGCGTTCCGCATGCACGTGCGGGTCGGCGCAGGCGCCTACATCTGCGGCGAGGAGACGGCACTGCTCGAGAGCCTCGAAGGCCGCCGCGGTGTCGTGCGTGCCAAGCCGCCGCTGCCCGCCCTCGAAGGCCTGTGGGGCAAGCCCACCGTGGTCAACAACGTGCTCAGCCTCGGCAGCGTGCCGGCAATCCTCGCCGACGGTGCCGCCGCCTACGCCGCCCTCGGAACCGGCCGCAGCCGCGGCACGCAGGTGTTCCAGCTCGCCGGCAACATCAAGCGGGGCGGCATCGTCGAGACGGCGTTCGGCATCTCACTCGGCGAGCTCGTCAACGACCTCGGCGGCGGGGTGCGCAGCGGATCGACGGTGCGCGCCGTGCAGGTGGGCGGCCCGCTGGGCGCGTACGTCCCAGCCGACCGACTCGACCTCGCAATGGACTACGAGACCTTCGCAGCGGCCGACGCCATGGTGGGCCACGGCGGCATCGTGGTCTTCGGCGAATCGGTCGACATGCTTGCTCAGGCGAGATTCGCCATGGAGTTCTGCGCTGCCGAGAGCTGCGGCAAGTGCACGCCCTGCCGCATCGGCAGCACCCGTGGCGTCGAGCTGATCGACCGGATCGCAGCCGCCCGCGACTCGGGCGACGACGCAAGCAGCCACATTTCCACGCTGCTCGACCTGTGCGAGGTGATGGCCGACGGCTCGCTGTGCGCGATGGGCGGCCTCACGCCGATGCCGGTACGCAGTGCGCTCACCCACTTCGCCGACGACTTTCACGGGCAGCCCCACGTGATGCAAGGAGCACGTCAATGACCCTCAGCCTGTCATTCTTCGAGAAGGACCTCGGCACGCCGGCGCCCGACCGAGCCGAGCGGACGCCGGCGCCTGCCACGGTCGAGGTCACCATCGACGGCCGTCGTGTCGCCGTGGCCGAGGGAACGTCGGTGATGCGCGCCGCTGCGCTCGCCGGTGTCGATGTCCCCAAGCTGTGCGCCACCGACTCGCTCGATCCCTTCGGCTCGTGCCGCCTGTGCCTCGTCGAGATCGACGGACGCCGGGGCACGCCGGCGTCGTGCACCACGCCGTGCACGCCCGGCATGTCGGTCACCACGCAGTCGCCCAAGCTCGAGCGCCTCCGCCGAGGCGTGATGGAGCTGTACATCAGCGACCACCCGCTCGACTGCCTCACCTGCGCCGCCAACGGCGATTGCGAACTGCAGGACATGGCCGGCGAGGTCGGCCTGCGCGAGGTCCGGTACGGCTACGAGGGCGAGAACCACCTCGGCCTCGGCAAGGACACCTCGAACCCGTACTTCACCTTCGACTCGTCGAAGTGCATCGTCTGCTCGCGCTGCGTGCGGGCATGCGAGGAGATCCAGGGCACATTTGCCCTCACCATCGAGGGCCGGGGCTTCGGTTCCCGGGTGGCGGCAGGATTCAAGGGCTCGTTCTTCGACAGCGCGTGTGTCAGCTGCGGCGCCTGCGTGCAGGCGTGCCCCACGGCCACGCTCACCGAGAACTCGGTCATCGAGCACGGCCAGCCCCGGCGCGAGGTGCTCACCACCTGCGCCTACTGCGGCGTGGGCTGCTCGTTCAAGGCCGAGCTGCAGGGCGAGCAGGTCGTGCGCATGACCCCCTACAAGGGCGGCGGTGCCAACGAAGGCCACTCGTGCGTGAAGGGTCGGTTCGCGTGGGGCTACGCCACGCACCCCGACCGCGTTCTCGAGCCGATGATCCGCGACTCGATCGACGACGAGTGGCGCACCGTGTCGTGGGAGGAGGCGATCGCCTTTACGGCCTCGCGCCTGCAGGACATCCAGTCCCGCCACGGTCGCAATTCCATCGGCGGCATCACGTCGTCGCGCTGCACCAACGAAGAGGTCTTCGTGATGCAGAAGATGATCCGCACCGCCTTCGGCAACAACAACGTCGATACGTGCGCACGCGTCTGCCACTCGCCGACCGGCTTCGGCCTCAAGAACGCATTCGGCACCTCGGCCGGGACGCAGGACTTCAAGTCGGTCGAGCAGGCCGATGTGATCCTGCTCATCGGCGCCAACCCCACCGATGCCCACCCCGTCTTCGCCTCGCGCATGAAGCGCCGGCTCCGCGACGGCGCCAGGCTGATCGTGGTGGATCCCCGCCGGATCGACCTGGTGCGCACGCCCCATATCGAGGCGTCGCACTTCCTGCAGCTCACCCCCGGCACCAACGTGGCAGTCATCAACTCGATCGCCCATGTCGTCGTCACCGAGGGACTCATTGACGAGCGCTTCGTGCACGAGCGCTGCGAGCCAGCCGACTTCGCCGCCTGGGCCGAATTTGTCAGCCGTCCCGAGAACAGCCCCGAGGCAATGGAGGCGCACACGGGAGTGCCGGCCGCCGAGGTGCGCGCCGCTGCCCGCATGTATGCCACCGGCGGCAATGCAGCGATCTACTACGGGCTCGGCGTCACCGAGCACAGCCAGGGCAGCACGATGGTGATGGGAATGGCCAACCTCGCCATGGCCACCGGCAACATCGGCCGCGACGGCGTGGGCGTCAACCCCCTGCGCGGCCAGAACAACGTGCAGGGCAGCTGCGACATGGGCTCATTCCCGCACGAACTGGCGGGCTACCGGCATGTCAGCGACGACGCCACCCGCGCCATGTTCGAGCAGCTGTGGGGCACGAGCATCCAGTCCGAGCCCGGTCTGCGCATTCCCAACATGCTCGATGCTGCTATTGACGGCCACTTCAAGGGCATCTTCGTGCAGGGTGAGGACATCGCCCAGAGCGACCCCAACACCATCCACGTGATGGCGGCGCTCCGTGCGATGGAACTCGTCATCGTCCAAGACCTGTTCGTCAACGAGACGGCCAAGCTCGCCCACGTGTTCCTGCCGGGAACGTCGTTCCTCGAGAAGGACGGCACATTCACCAATGCAGAGCGGCGCATCAACAGGGTGCGGCCGGCGATGCGTCCCAAGCAGGGCAAGCAGGAGTGGCAGGCCCTGTGCGACGTGGCGACGGCAATGGGCGCGCCGATGCACTACGAGAATGCATCGCAGATCATGGACGAGATCGCCGCGCTCACGCCCACCTTCGCCGGTGTGAGCTTCGAGAAGCTCGACCGGGTGGGCAGCGTGCAGTGGCCGTGCAACGAGCAGTCCCCAGAAGGGACGCCGATCATGCACGAGCAGAAGTTCGTGCGCGGGCTCGGCAAGTTCACCGTCACGCCATATGTGGCCACCGAGGAGCGCGCCACCCGCCGCTTCCCGCTGCTGCTCACCACTGGCCGCATCCTCAGCCAGTACAACGTCGGCGCGCAGACCCGGCGCACGCGCAATGTCGAATGGCACGGCGAGGACCTCCTCGAACTGCATCCCCACGACGCCGAGGAGCGCGGCATCCGCGACGGCGACGAGGTCACCCTCGCCAGCCGCGTCGGCACCACCACGATGCGCGCCGCCATCTCTGACCGCATGCCCCAGGGCGTGGTGTACACGACGTTCCACTACCCGGTCAGTGGTGCCAACGTGGTCACCACCGAGCACAGCGACTGGGCCACGAACTGCCCTGAGTACAAGGTGACAGCGGTGCAGGTGGCACCGGGACGCACGGCGGCCACGGTCGAGATCGACCATCCCGAGCACCGACTTGCCGCCTTGGTGCGCATGGCCAACCAGATCTCCCGCCAGCAGGCCGCCGACCCGACCCTCGACGCAGTGGCCGCCACCGCCAAGCATCTCGACACCTTCTGGGAGCACGACATGCGCGCCGATCTCGCGGCGGCGATCGATGCGGGAACTGCCACGGTCGACGACGTCGTCGTCGAGGCGATGTCGCGCCTGTCGGTCAGCGCCTGACGCGCCGCCTGCCGGTCAGGCCTCGGTCGACGCCACCCATGTGGCGTGGAACCCGTACGGCACGCGCCGTGGCATCACTACCTCTGCAACTGGCCCGGCAGTGATGGACGTGGCATCGAGCACGGCCAGCACGGTCTCGTCTGTCGCATCGTCGTGCACGAACGTGAGCACCCAGCCCCCGTCCTCGCTCGCAGGGTCGGCTGGGACGAACAGCGGTTCTGCGGCGTGGCGCGTCGGGCCCGGATTCCATCGCTCGCGTCGACCGGTGGCGAGGTCGTGCTTGATGATGTCGCCGAGTTCGAAGGTGGCGGGATTCGGGCGCTCGCCGACGAGATAGCCGTAGCGGTACTCGCGCCCGACGAGCCGGGGATCGCGCCCCGGCAGGTCGCCTGGATCGTCGCCCTCGAGGATGTCCTCGGTCACGGTCATGGCGTCGGTGTCGATCGTCCACCTGCACAGCGAGTCGTTGCCGCCGAGGCCGTTCGATCCCTCCTCGAACATCGAGGGCAGCCGGCAGGCATCGACCACCACCTCGCTTCCGCGGCGGAATGCGTTGACGCCATGGAAGACGTAGCACGGATCGATCTCGAACCAGCTGATCGCCGATGCCGGTCCGCCGAGCGGCATGACACCGAGTCGCGACCCGTGCTCTGGCCGCCACACGAAGGGCATCACGCCCGACCCCGGCTCGCTGATGAACCTGGTGGCGAGGTCGAGGTCGAAGACCACCGGCATGTCCCAGAACACCACGTCGGTATCGGTGATGGCGAAGTCGTGGATCATCGTCCCCAGCGGCAGTTCGACCTCCTGGACCGACGACATCGTCCCGTCGGGCTCGATGACGTAGTACCAGAGATAGGGCGCAGCGAATCCGTACCCGAATGCATGCATCCGGCCCGTGGCCGGGTCGATCTTGGGGTGCGCGGTGAAGTTCTGCGCCAGCACGCCGCCAAAGTCGTGGGTGCCCACTGTGTCGAGTGTGATCGGGTCGACGCGGTAGGGGAGGCCCACCTCGCCGCTCGTGAGCAGTGACCCGCCGTGCCAGATCGCCGAGACGTTCGACTGGCTGTTGCCGCCGCCCGGCACGCCCTCGCCGAACCCTGCGCCAGCCATGAAGAGGTCGGTTCGCACCCAGCGGTTGCGGTACGACGTCGCTGCGCCGCCGTCGAGAGTGACGGCATGCACCATGCCGTCACCGAAGAACCAGTGCGGCGAGTCGTGGCGCGGCGGATTGGAGCCATTCTTGACGTAGTGGCCGACGAGGTCGGGCGGAAGGCTGCCGCGAACCTCGAGCACGGTGACGGTGAGCTCGTCGTCGACGGGCTCGAAGTTGCCCTGCAGCCACCACGGTCGCGATGGATCGACTGGCAGCGTGGTGCCAGGGGCGTCGCTGCCGGCTGCCGTGGCGGGCGGCGATGCGGTGGGAACTGGCCGTGGCGAGGCGGGCGACCCGGCCTCGTCGACCGCAGCGCGGCAGGCAGCGAGCAGTGCCGCGCCGCTGCCGCCCATGGCCGCCCACCGGATGACATCACGGCGGCTCAGGCCCCCGCGCGAATCCCCCCAGATCCCCACGCCATCAGTCTTCCACGCCGTCGACAGCCGAACGTGACGGCCGTCGTGGCGGCTATCACCGCGCGTTCGTACCGCGTTAGTGTTCGGTCGGAAAGGGGTTCCATGAGCCGCATCGTCTACGACGGCATGCCCATCGACTACGAGCCGGGCGACTCTGCTGCGATCGCCGCAGTGCGCAACGGCCAGCACCCGGCGCGCGGCGGCACGCTCTGCCTCGCCGGCGACTGCGGCAACTGCGTGGCCGTCATCGACGGCACCCCGTGGATGAAGACCTGCCAGACACCGGCCCGGCCGGGCATGGTGGTCACCCGTCATCCGAACGGATCGCACCCGTCACCCGATGGGCCCGAGCACCATGTCGATGTCACCGTGCGCTACCGCACCGCCAGCCATGTCGTGGTGGGCCACGGCGACAGCGGCCGCGCCGCCGCAGCAGCAGCACGACACGCCGGCCACGACGTGCTCGTGCTCGATGCTGCCGATGGCAACGAGGTGGTGGGACTGTTCGAGGGGCCGGCACTGGTGGTGCGCACGCCGCACGGTGTCGACCACATCCACGCCCACCATGTCACGCTCGCCACCGGGGCAGCCGAGGTGCAGCCGGTGTGTGCCGGCAACATGCTGGCCGGTATCTACACCGCACGGGCGGCGGCACGCCTGCGCGATGCCGGCGTCGACCTCGGACGCATCGCCGCCGTCGGCCGCGAGCAGGTCACCTTCCACGGCAGCGACGGCCGAGTCACGGCCGTCGAATTTGCCGACGGCAGGCGCGTCGAGTGCGACGCCGTCGTCGTCGACATCGGGACCGCACCTCGCGACGTGCTCGCGCGGATGGCTCCTGGCGTCCCGGTCGAGGTCGTCGGTGCCGCATCCGCAGCCCACGAACTGCCGCCGTGCCCCGTCGAGGGCGTGGTGTGCCCGTGCGGGAAGATCACCGTCGAAGACCTCGACGGGGTCTGGGAGAAGGGCTTCCGCGATCTCGAGCTCGTCAAGCGCGCCAGCCTCACCGGCGTCGGGCACTGCCAGGGCGGCGTCTGCATGCCGCACCTGCGGGCATTCGTCGCCGAGCGGAGCGGCACCGTGCCGGCGCCCTTCACCGCCCGGCCGGCAGCGCGGCAGATCACGATGGAGGAGGCGGCGGCGGGCTACTACCCCGACACGTTCCGCCGCACGGCGCTGCACGCCGAGCACGAGCGTCTCGGCGCCACGCTCGACCGGTTCGGCGGCTGGTATCGGCCGTGGCACTACGGCGATCCGATTGCCGAGTACTGGGCGGTGCGCGAGGGCGTGTCGCTCGGCGACGTCAGCACGCTCGGCAAGATGATCGTGTCCGGTCCCGATGTCGTCGAGGCGCTCGAGCGGCTCTACCCGAATCACGTGCACGACATCAAGGTCGGCCGCAGCCGCTACGTCATCAATCTCAACGAACGCGGCCACATCCTCGACGATGGCATGATCCTGCGCGACGACGAGCACCGATTCACGCTCACGTTCACCTCCGGCGGAGCTGGCTTCGCCGAGATGTGGCTGCGCGACTGGATCGAGACATGGGGATTGCGCGTGCACGTGCTCGACCGCACGGTGTCGCACGGGGCCATCAATGTCACCGGCCCGCTGGCAGGCGAACTGCTGCGGCGCGCCGGTGTCAGCGACGAGCACCGGCCGAAGTTCCTGCAGCATGCCCGAATCCATGTCGCCGGTGTGCCGTGCCACGCGATGAGGCTGTCGTTCACCGGCGAGGCGAGCTTCGAACTGCACCACCAGATCGATCGCAGCGTCGAGCTGTGGCATGCCCTCATGCACCTCGGCGAGCCGCTCGGCATCCGTCCACACGGTCTGCAGGCGCTGTTCGGGCTGCGTTGCGAGAAGGGCCACATCATCGTCGGCCAGGACACCGAACTCGACTCGACGCCTCGCCGCGTCAACATGGACTGGGCGGTGAAGCTCGACAAGCCGCAGTTCCTCGGCCGTGATGCGCTCATTCGCACTGCGAAGCTGCCCGACGAGCGCAGGCTGTTCGGGTTCGTGATGGACGGGCCGGCACCGCTCGAGGGCAGCGTCATCCACGTCGGCGGCGAGGTAGTCGGCCATGTCACGTCCAGCTGGCTGTCGCCGAAGTTCGGGCACGCCGTGGTGATGGGCTGGCAGAAGCGTCTGCCGCACGCCGACACGGTGCTCATCGACGACCGCGAGGCGAGGGTGAGCCCGATGCCGTTCTACGACAGGGAGGGTGCCCGTGCGCGCATGTGATCCGTCCCGAACCCCCGGCCGTACCTCACCGCTCGACGGCTGGCGGGTGATCGCCCAGCCGAGTGCGCTCGACAGGATGAAGGTGCCGCGTGGTGCTGCAGTCGTGCGCATCTCGCCCGACGATGCGTTCGTCATCTGTGCCGTCGGGCCGGGTGCTGCCGCCCCCGTGGTGAAGGGCGACCCGTTTGCCATCATCACGCCCGAGCACGGCTTCGCCGGAGCGCTGCTCAGTGCCGCCGAGGTCGAACTGCTCGCCCTGCACCACATCGAATGGGAACTGCCGGCGCGTCGGCCGGCCCTCGCTCAGGGCCGCATCGCCGGCGTGCCCGCCAAGCTCGACATCGCCAAGGACGGCTCGGCGCTGCTCCTCGTGGCATGTGCCGCCCGTGCCGAACTGGAGGACAGGCTCGCATGAACGAGTTCGTCGAGACACTGCTCGACCTGCCATGGCAGTCGGGCGATCCCAAGCCGGCCTACGACGTCGTCATCATCGGCGCCGGAGGCCACGGCCTCGCCACCGCCTACTACCTCGCCACCCGGCACGGCATCACCAATGTCTGCGTGCTCGACGCCAGCTTCATCGGCTCGGGCAACTCGGGCCGCAACACGACGATCATCCGCAGCAACTACGGCATCCCCGAGTCGGTGCGCTTCTACCAGCACAGTCTCGAGATGTACCAGCGCCTTGAGGACGAGACCGGCTGCTGGATCATGCACAGCACCAAGGGCCAGATCTGGATGGCGCACTCGGTGATGACGGCCCGCACCGAGCAGACCCGGGCGCTGATGAACAGTGCATGCGGCGCCAAGACCGACTACATCGGGCCCGACGAGATCAAGCGGCTCTGCCCGCAGCTCGACATCACCGGCGGCGGCCGCTACCCGGTGCACGGCGCCAGCTACCACCACGAGGGAGCCACCGCGCGGCACGACCGCGTGGTGTGGGCGTATGCGCAGGGAGCACTGCGCGCCGGCGTCCACGTGTTCCAGCACACGCCGGTGAGCGGCCTCACCCGAGGTGCCGATGGCAGGGTCACCGGGGTGATCACGCCGAAGGGCACGATCAGCGCCGGCACGGTGATCTCGGCGGTCGGTGGCCGGGTGAGCACGGTGGCCGGCTGGGCCGACGTACGCCTGCCGATCCGCACCCACCCGCTGCAGGCGTTCGTCACCAACGCCTACGCACAGCACTTTGCGCCGATCGTGTCGAGCAACGACCTGGTCTTCTACGTCAGCCAGACACCGCGCGGCCAGATGCTCATCGGCGCCGAGTACGACGCCTTCGCCAGCTACCGGCAGGCCACCACGTTCTCGTATCTCCAGTCGTGCGCCAAGAAGGCCGTCACGATGCTGCCGTTCCTCGGCAAGCTGCGCATCCTCCGCTCGTGGACCGGCATCTGCGACATCAGCACCGACTTCTCTCCGATCCTCGGGCCCACCACCACCGACGGCTTCTGGATCTCGACGGGCTGGGGCACGTGGGGCTTCAAGGCGATCCCTGCGGCCGGCGAACAGCTCGCCCAGCTGCTGGCCACCGGCAGCGCACCGCTCATCGAGCCCTTCGGCCTGTCGCGGTTCGCCAACGAGGTGGCAATGGCCGACCCGAGCTCGGCAGGAACGAGGTGACACCGTGCTGTGGGTGAACTGCCCCAACTGCGGCAAGCGTCCATTCGAGGAGTTCCGCTACGGCAACGTCTTCCCGACGACGCCCGAATCGATCACCGATCCCGATGCCCGCAACGTCGACTTCGCCTGGATGCAGGACAACATCGAGGGCGAGATCCTCGAGCGGTGGTTCCACGAGAGCGGATGCCGGCGTTGGCACACAGCCCGGCGCAACACCACCACCGACGCCTGGCTGCCCGTCGACGACTGAGCGCAGCGCTGCGACGTCAGCAGACCGGATCAGTTGGCGGGTGTTCGCTTCTGCACGTTGGCCCACTCGTCCTTCAGTCCCACTGTGCGGTGGAATGCCATCGGCTGGCGCGGATCGTGGGCGAAGTAGCCGAGGCGCTCGAACTGCACGACGCTGCCGGCCGGCGTAGCCGCCAGGTCGGGCTCGGCCTTGCCATGGGCGACGAGGCGTGACTCGGCGGCGAGATCGTCGAATGGATCACCGGTGCGCTCGCCTGGCACCTCGGCAGCGAACAGTCGCTCGTAGAGCATTGCCGTGACATCGACGGCGTGCGCTGCGCTCACCCAGTGGATGGTCGACTTCACCTTGCGTCCGTCGGCAGCCTGTCCGCCCTGCGACTCGGGGTCGTAGGTGCACTGCACCTCGGTGACGGTCCCGTCGGCGTCGGCGGTGAACCCGGTGCATCGCACGAAATAGGCACCACGCAGGCGAACCTCGGTGCCGGGAGAGAGGCGGAAGTACTTGGGTGGTGGCTCGGCCCGGAAGTCGTCGGCCTCGATGAACAGCTCGCCGGTGAAGGGAACCATCCGGGTGCCGGCCGATGGATCCTCGGGATTGTTGACCACCTCGACGTGTTCGACATGGCCCGCCGGCCAGTTGGTGACGACGAGCCGGATCGGCTGCAGCACCGCCATCCGGCGGAGCGCTGTGCGATTGAGTTCGTTGCGCACGAACCACTCGAGCAGCTCGATCTGGTGGCGACTGTTGGTCTTGGCGACTCCGATGAACTCGCAGAACGAGCGGATGGCTGCTGCCGGGTAGCCGCGACGGCGCAGGGCACGCAGGGTCGGCAGCCGGGGATCATCCCAGCCGTCGACGATTCCGTCGTTGATCAACTGCAGCAGCTTGCGCTTCGAGGTGACGGTGTGTGTGAGCTCGAGCCGGGCGAACTCGATCTGCCGCGGCTGCTCGAAGGGCAGCGGCAGCTGCTCGAGATACCAGTCGTAGAGCGGTCGGTGGCTGTCGAACTCGAGGGTGCAGATGCTGTGCGTAACGCCCTCGATGGCATCGCTCTGGCCGTGGGCCCAGTCGTAGGTGGGGTAGAGGCACCATGCATCACCGGTGCGATGGTGGTGCTCGTGCCGGATGCGATACATCACCGGATCGCGCATCTGCATGTTCTCGTGCTGCATGTCGATGCGTGCCCGCAGCACCCTGCTGCCGTCTGGGAACTCGCCGGCGCGCATTCGACGGAACAGGTCGAGGTTCTCGTCGGCGGTGCGGCTGCGGAACGGGCTGTCGATGCCGGGCTTCCCGTAGCCACCGCGCTGGGCGGAGATGGTCTCGGCATCCTGGTCGTCGACATAGGCGAGGCCGCGCTGGATGAGGTGCTCGGCCCACAGGTACAGCTGCTCGAAGTAGTCACTGGCGTACACCGGGCCGCCGTCGGGCTCGAATCCGAGCCAGCGGACATCGTCGACGATGGCCTCGACGTATTCGGTCTCCTCGGTCACCGGGTTCGTGTCGTCGAAGCGCAGCTTGCAGATCCCGCCGAACTCCTCGGCGATGCCGAAGTCGACGCAGATGGCCTTGGCGTGGCCGATGTGCAGGTATCCGTTCGGCTCAGGAGGGAAGCGGGTCTGGACACGTGCGTGCGTGCCGTCGGCGAGTTCGGCACGCACCATCTCGCGTACGAAGTTCGCCGCAGCCGGCGTGTCGGGCGCGCCAGCGCCGCGTGTCGTGCTCTGCTCGCTCATACAGGGAGGTGACGGTATCGGCCGACGGGTGTCAGTTGCGCGGCACCTTCGTCCACGGCAGGTCCTTGTCGACGCGGGGTTCGCCGGGCAG
>JBEGVK010000145.1:0-11669 GCA_041178405.1 Actinomycetota bacterium
TAAGAAGATGCTCATGGTCGCAGCCACCGCTGCCGCCCTCTCACTCGCTGGCTTCGGCGCCAGCGCAACGGCCATGCCGGCAGACACCACGTCGGCCGAGGCCGTCGCCGTCTCCGAGCCCGTGGTCGACTCGATCGTCGCCATGGCCCCGGGCAAGGTCACGCTCACATTTGACACGACCGACCAGACGGTCGAACTGGGCCAGTCGATTGAACTGACGTTCACGGGGACGAACTCCACCGGAAATCCGAACCCGGACGTACAGGTCATCCTCGACGGATGCGGCGACAATGCCGTCACCGATCCGGCCTCGTTCACCAATCCGTTCGCTGATGGCAGTCCGGTAACGCTCTCATTCACCCTCAGCGGTCTTGACACCGCAGGTACCTGCTCGGTCACCGTCCAGTCGAACCACGGTGGCTCCAACTTCGACACCACCGGCCAGGACACCGTGACGATCATCGTCGTCGGTGGTCCGACCACGACCACGACCACGCCCGCTGAGGAGACCACCACCACCGCAGCCGACTCGGCCGTGCCGGTGGCCGGTGGCAACAGCGGCGCCCTCGCCGTGATGGCGCTTGGCTTCGTGCTGGTGGGCTACGCCACCATCGCCGCCACCCGCCGCCGCCGCACCGCCTGATCACAGCCGACCAGGCGACCGACCTCGTCGGCCGCCACCGTCGATTCGACGGCCCGCACCGCATGCCGGTGCGGGCCGTCGCCGTTTTCTGCGCTGCACGTCTGATACCCGACTCGCGTAGGGCACTCGTGTTCAGCGATCGAGCCTGTCTGGGCACCTGACGTGTCGCCGGCTACCTCCGTCTGCGGTGCGGAGGCGTCGACTGCATCGAGTCGACTGCATCGAGTCGACTGCACCCAGCGGTGTTGGTCGGGTCTCCGTGTCGGTCAGTGCTTAGCGCTCAGCGGCGCAGCAGGCGGTCGACGCGGCGAGCTGCCACCAGCAGAGCCGCCAACGACACCGCCAGCAGCACCGCCGCATGGCCGAGCGATGCAGCGGTGAGCGTGCCCGTCGACGAGGCCCGGACCAGCGCCACGCCGTGGTAGAGCGGCGAGAGGTGCACGAGCCATCCCCACGAGCCATACGCCGACACGGGGAAGAACGTGGCGGAGAAGAGGAACAGCGGCATCGTCAGCGTGGTGACCACGTCCATGTCGGCCCATCCGCGCATGAACGTGGTGCCAACGAAGCCGATCGCTGCAAAGCAGAAGCCGATCAATGCGCACGACGGCAGCGCCATCAGCACCCACCAGCTGGAGGCGAGCCCCATTGCCCACATCACGACCAGAAAGCTGATGGCGTACAGCTGGCCGCGCAGCAGGGCGAAGCCGATCTCGCCGGCGGCCACATCGCCGGGACCCATCGGAGTGGCAAGCGCTGCGTCGTAGATCCTCGAGAATCGCAGTCGGTGGAACACGTTGCCCGTCGAGTCGTAGATGGCCCCGTTCATCGCCGACGAGGCCATCAGTGCCGGTGCCACGAATGCGTCGTAGGGCACCTCGCTGCCAGCCACCGACACCGTGCCGATGAGTTCGCCCAGGCCAGCGCGCATGCTGAGCAGGTAGAAGAGCGGTTCGAAGAAGCCGCTCACCAGGATGAGCCACTGCCGCCGGTACACCACGAGGTGGCGTTCGATCATCCGGGGCGCCCGCCGTATCGCAAAGCCCGACGGCACGATGCGCAGGACGCCGCTCACGGGTACAGCCTCCGCCGAAGTCGGCGCTCTGCGACCATGGCACCCGCCGCCGCGAATGCCAGAAGATAGGCAACGTGTCCCAGCGCCGGCAGTGCGTCGATCCCGCCTGAGGCGAACGAGCGAGCGAGCACCACGCCGTGCCACAGCGGGGCGGCCATCGCCACCCACTGCACCGCCGTCGGCATCGTGTCGAGCGGATAGAACGCACCGCCGAAGAGGAACAGCGGGATCACGACGAATCGCTGGATTGCAGCGAACGAACCGTCCATCTTCGCTGTCACCGAGAAGGCCATGATCGGCATCGCGAATGCCGACCCCACGAGTGCGGCGACCGGCACCATCAGCGGCAGTCCGGCGCTGCGTGTCGACGAGAAGCACGCCAGTGCTGCACACACCGCCGCAGCGCTGTACCCGCACCTGATCCAGATCCACAGCAGGTGGGCGCGCACGATCTCGCCCGAGCCAAGCGGAGTCGCGGCGATGGCGTGATAGCCGCGGCCCCACTGCAGGCCGCTCATGACGGGCCACATGCTGTCGTTCGACGCCAGCGACATCGCCGTGGTCATCACCAGGCCTGGCGCCACGAACGCGGCATACCCGAGTCCGCCGAGGGCATCGGTGGCGGATGCATTGCGGTCGACCAGTGCCCCCACCCCGATGCCGAGGCCGAGCAGGTACAGCATCGGCTGGACGAAGGAACTCATCACCTCGAGCCGCCATGTGCGCCGGTACGGAGCCGACTGCCACGCGAGAACCGGAAGGGAGCGCATCTCAGTCGACGAGCGTCCGGCCGGTGAGGGTGAGGAACACGTCCTCGAGGCTCGATCGGCGGACGAGCGCGCTCTCCGGGCGGAGGCCGCGGCGGTGCACCTCGGCCAGGGCCGCCTCGCCGTCATCGGAGTAGACGAGCATCCGGTCCGGCAGCGATTCGAGGCGATCGCCCACGCCGCTGAGCGTGTCGGCATGCTGGTCGTGGGCACCGCCGGCGAACCGCAGCTCGAGCACCTCACGGGTGGCGTGCTGCGAGATGAGGTCGCGCGGCGAGCCCTCGGCCACGATCCGCCCCCGGTCCATCACCACGAGGCGGTCACAGAGCTGCTCTGCCTCGTCCATGTAATGCGTCGTGAGCACGAGGGTGACGCCGCGCTGCTTGAGCCGGTACAGCCGCTCCCACAGCAGGTGTCGCGCCTGCGGATCGAGGCCGGTCGTCGGCTCGTCGAGCAAGAGCAGTTCCGGGTCGTTGATGAGCGAGCGGGCAATCGACAGCCGGCGCTTCATCCCGCCGCTCAGCGTCTCCACCACGCTGTCGGCGCGGTCGGCAAGCTGGGCGAACTCGAGCAGCTCCGCTGCCCTGCGCCGGCACTCACGCCGCGGCAGGTCGAAGAACCGGCCGTAGATGCGAAGGTTCTCCTCCACCGACAGTTCGGTGTCGAGCGTGTCGAGCTGGGGCACGACACCGAGTCGAGCCCGGATCTGGGCGCCGTGCGTGCGCGCATCGAGACCGAACATCGTGAGGTCGCCCGAGGTCGGCGACGACACACAGGCGATCATCCGCATCGTGCTGCTCTTGCCGGCCCCATTCGGGCCGAGGAAGCCGAACGACTCACCTCGATGCACCTCGACATCGATGCCGTCGACAGCAGTGAAGTCGCCGAAGACCTTGACCAGACTGCGGGCGAGGATGGGCGGCGTGGTCACAGGGTCGAGACGCTATCCCCCGGCACTAGGCCAATGCAGGGAGCATCTACTCTGCGTGCGCCGTCGAGCCACCGACCACGGTTCGCACGACCCGCGCCGACAGCATCGACTCGGCCCCTGCCAGGAAGGGATCGATGTCAAGGGTCGCGAAATCGGCTGCAAGGCCCGCCCGCAGCATGCCCCGGCGCCGCTCCTCGAAGCATGCCCATGCACTCTCGCGGGTGCCATGTGCCACGGCGACATCGAGTGGCAGGGCGAAGTCGGGTCGAAGCGGTGGCGCATCGTGCACGGTGGGCGACTTCCGGGTCGCGGCGATGTACATGTTCGGCAGCGGCTGGTGGGCTGCAGTCGGCACGTCGGTGCCGAAGGCGAGCGCCGTGCCATGCTCGAGATATCGGGGCCAGGCGAACCCCATCCGCGCACGTTCCTCGCCGAGCAACTCGACCCAGTTGTCGAGGTAGGCAGGGTCGACGTGCACGGGCTGCATCGACGCAGTGACGCCGAGCGGTGCCAGACGCGGGATGTCGACGGCATCGACGTACTCGAGATGCTCGATTCGGTGACGGCGCTCGCGTTGATCGCCGCGCGACGCCCGTTCGGCGGCGAGCACCTCGAACACGTCGAGCACCGTGCGAACGGCCAGGTCGCCGATCGCATGGCAGGCGATCTGCAGGCCGAGTTCGTCGGCACAGCGCATCACCGGCTCGAGGCGGTCTCGCGGCCACACCATCTCACCCGGCGCGCCATTCGTGAACGGCTGGCACATTCCCGCAGTGCAGCCATCGATCGTGCCGTCAGTGATGAGCTTGATGCCCGCCACCCTGAACCGCTCACCCGCGTGCGCAGCAGCCATCTCCGCTGCGAGCCGGACCTGGGCAAGTTCGTCACCGGGATCGTCGGCTCGGTTGATCAGCCAGTGGGCGACCACCGTGAATGGGAAGCGCCCAGCTGCAATTGCTCGCTCGATGGCGTCGGCCGTCCGCTGATCGCACGCCATGTCGACGGCCGCGGTGGTGCCGGCAGCAACGTACGCCTCGACGGCAGCGGCAAGGTGACGGTCGTCCTCGTCGGGAGTAGTGCGGTTCATCACCGGCCAGGCAATGTGATAGCCGGCGTTCTCGAGCAACAGACCTGTCGCAGCGCCGCTGGCGTCGCGCACGATCGTGCCGCCGATCGGGTCGGGCGTGCTGCTGTCGATGCCGAGCTCGTCGAGGGCGGCAGAGTTGCACCACACCGAGTGCAGGTCGCTTGCATCGAGGTAGACGGGGCGGATCGGCTCGATGTCGTCGAGCAACTGGCGGGTCGGTGTGCTGTTGGGTAGCGCCGAGAAGGTCCAGCCGACGCCCAGCACCCTGCTGGCTCCGGGATTGGCAGTCATCCATCGCCGCAGTTCGCGTTCGATCTCGGCCATCGACGTGCACGGACGCAGGGCCGCGCGGGTCAGCGCTGCACCCGCTGCCAGCAGGTGCGCGTGACCGTCGACGAAGCCCGGCACCACCACGCCGTCGCCCGTGTCGAGTCGCAGCGCATCGGCGCCGGCGACCGCCATCGCCTCGGCCAACGACCCGACCTCGAGCAACCCGCCGCCGTCGACCACGAGGGCCTCGGCCCACGGCTGTGCGGGGTCAGAGGTGAAGATGCGTCCGGTGACGAGCAGGCGCTGTGGCATGCGCCGAGCCTAGGCGGCACTGGTTGCCGGGGTTGGCGGACCGGCGAAGCGCCCGTCGTGCTAGCGGGGAATGATGGTGCCGATGTTCATGATGCCGTTCGGGTCGAACGACCGCTTCAGCGTCTCGAGCATCGAGTACGACGAGCCGTACTCGTCCCGCACCCAGCGGGCTCGCGCCTTGCCGATCCCATGGTGGTGCACGATCGAGCCGCCGAATCGCAGCGTCTCTTCAACGATGATCGTGATGATCGGGAAGTAGTACTTGTCGTTCTCTTCCTCGGGCTCGCAGTCGATGAGGTCGTAGAAGTAGTTGAAGTACATGTTCGTGCCGTTGATATAGCTGTGCGAGGAGTGACCACCGAGCAGTGTGATGCCGTTGATCTCGGCGCGGATGCGGGGAATGACGGCGTCGTAGATCTTCCCGATGCTGCTCCAGTCGGCGGAGATCTCCGTGGTGCGGTTGACATTGCGCGTGGTGCGGATTCGCTCGTCCTCGCGGGTCACCTTGTCGGGCCCCCATACGAGGTCGTTGAACCACTCCTCGATCAGCCGCGGCTCGACCGGCTTGCACTCGGGATACCTGGCCACGATCTCGTGGATGCCGGCCTCGGTCGCTGCCGTGATGCCGGCGTTGCCCTCGGCCATGAACAGCAGGATGCACTCGTCGGGCTTGGCGAAGTGCGAGAAGTGCAATTGGCCGTCCTCGAAGTCGTAGAGCCGGGCCACGGACGGCCGATAGCCCGCCACCATCACCTCGCGGAGCGCCTCGAAGCCGGTGGCCATCGTCGACAGGGTCCAGCCCATGAACCGGTGGTTCTCCGGCTGGTACGGGAACAACTTCACCGTGACCTCTGTGATGTAGCAGAGAGCCCCCTCGTTGCCGATCACGATGTGCCTGATATCGGGACCTGCGGCGCGCCGCGGCACGTTCTTGATGCGCGCCACGCTGCCGCCGGGGAAGACCGCTTCGCAGCCCACGACCATGTCCTCGATGCCGCCGTACAGGGTCGAGAACTGGCCGATGCTGCGCGTGGCGACCAGGCCGCCCATGCTGGCGATCGGCTTCGACTGCGGCGAGTGGCCGGTGGTGAGGCCCGCCTTGCGAACCTCGTCCTCGAGCTGCTGCAGCGGCACGCCGCACTGCACCGTTGCCTGCATGTTGTAGGCGTCGATCGAGACGATCTTGTTCATCTGGCTGCCGTCGACCACCACCGACAGCTCGGCGCCGCTCTCGAGGCCGCCCTCAGTGGCGGTGCCGCCGGTACGTGGCACGACGTTGACCCGATGCTGGTCGGCCCACGCCAGCACTCGATGCACATCGTCGGTGCTGCGCACGTACACCACCGCTGCGGGCAGGGTCATCGTGTGGACGCCAAAGATGTTCTGCAGCTTGCGGAAGTTGTCGACGCTCGACCGCTGCAGTTCGGCATGATCGGTGACGACCTGAGATGCGCCGAACATGTCGGTCAGGTGTCGAACTGCATCATCGCTGGAAATTGCCATGGTGGTACCTCGTGTGCTCAGTGGAAGATCGGAAATGCCCGCTCGTACAGCGAGTCGGTGACGGTGCGAATGTCGTGGTAGACGGCGTCGGCCATCCGCCCGTAGACGGCGCCGCTCGACGGATCAGGGCGGAAGGTCTCGCGGCTGCCCGCCATCCGGACGGCGGCCGTCTCGATGTCGGGGTGCACGCCGACACCGGCGGCAGCGCACATCGCTGCACCGAGGCTCGCCCCGGCGGGTGACGACGAGCGCGATGCGGGAATTCCGAACACGTCGGCGAAGATCTGCATGAACAGGCCGCTGTTCGACCCGCCACCCGACACCACGATCTCGTGGAGCGAGATGCCGAGCTCGCGGCACATCGAATCGACGTTCGACTTCATCGTCAGGGCGATAGCCTCGAGGATCGAGCGGTACACGTGGCCGCGGCCGTGTCGTGCGTCGAAGCCGAGCATCGACCCCTTTCGATACGGCTTGTGCACCGGTGCGAGCCAGTCGAGCACGGTCATCAGCCCATCGCTGCCCGCAGGCGCTGCCGTCGCTTCAGGTTCGATGTACTGCTCGCGAGTGGCGCCGGCAGCGGCTGCCCGCTCGGCGAACTCGCTGCCGAGGAGGTCGAGGAACCAGGTGAGCGTCCACATCCCGCGGCGGATGCCGCTGCTCTCGTACAGGTACCGGTGCGGCAGGCAGGCGAAGTTCGTCCAGAACGCCTTCGGGTCGCGGTGGTTCTCGTGGCCGTGCACCATCGCTGCGATGTAGGTGCCGAGCGAGACAAGGGCTGTGGTCTCCGAGATGGTCCCTGCGCCGAGCATCTCGACTGCCTTGTCGTTTGCGGTGTGCACCACGGGGACGCCGGCTGGCAGTCCGGTGGCCGACGCGGCTGCGGGCGTGAGCGGCCCGATCACGTCGCCGGGCATCTGCAACTCGACGAGCAGTCCGCGCTCGATGCCGTGCTCGACGTACAGCGACTCATCGCCGCTCCACTGCCAGGTGTCGGTGTCGATCGGCCACTGCAGGACGATGTTGTTCGCAGCCGTGTCGGCGAACCGGCCGGTGAACCGATGGGCGACATAGCCGGACAGCGTGGTGGCGACAGCGACTTCGTCGCTGTCGGGCAGGTACGGTCGATAGGCCCGGTCGTCCATCCAGTTGACCACCGGCTCGACCAGCGACCCATCAGATCGCAGGAACGCCTTGCAGCAGCGGATGGGACAGATCCCGATACCGGCGATCTCGCTCGGGTCGCCTGAGAATTCGGCCATTGCCGCGCGACTGGCCGCAGCGATCGCATCCCAGATGTCGTCGTCGGGATGCACGACGACACCATGCCTGGGTCGCTCGGTGGGCCGCAGCACCCGCTGGCCGCTCGCGACCATCGACCCTTCGGCGTCATAGACGACGACCTTCGCGCTCTGCGTGCCGCAGTCGATGCCGACGAGGTACGGGCCGGGCATAGTGCGTTCCCGTCGCCTCAGCGGACGAGATATCCGCCGTCGACGGCGAGGATGTGGCCGTTCACGTAGTCGGACGCCCTGCTGGCGAGGAACACCACGGTGCCCATCAGGTCGAGCGGCTCGCCCCATCGGCCTGCGGGGATGTGCTCGAGCACACGGCGGTTCGATTCGGGATTGCTCCGGGTGTTGGTGGTGATGGCCGTTGCGTAGTAGCCGGGGGCGATCCCGTTGACCTGCACGTTGTGCATTGCGAGTTCGTCGCAGTACGCCTTCGTGAAACCGGCGATGCCGTGCTTGGTGGCTGCATAGGCCGACGACAGCCTGCCGCCAAGGAAGCTGAACATCGAGCAGATGTTGATGATCTTGCCGCTCCGCTGCGGGATGAAGTGCTTCGCTGCCTCGAAGCTCATCTCGAATGCGGCGGTGAGGTTGACGGCAACTGTGGGATCCCACTTCGACCGGTCGAACTCGAGCACCTCGCCGAGCGGGCATATGCCAGCACTGTTGACGAGGATGTCGATCGAGCCGAGCCTGGCGACGCATTCGTCGACGACCGCCTTCGGCCCGCCGTCAGCGGTGATGTCGGCCTTCATGAACTCATACCGCACACCCTCTGCCCGGACGAGCGGCCCGGTAGTGCCGTCGTCGTCCATGATCGACGGTACAAAGACGTTCGCTCCCCCCTTGGCGAGCGCCAGCGTGAACGCCTGGCCGAGACCTGTGTTGCCGCCCGTGACGATGGCGTTCTTGCCGGCAAGGCTGAACCACTCCATGGCGAAATTGCTGATCGACACCTGCCACCCCCTGCGCGCGCCCACCCTGACGGCGGCGCCGACCGATGCTAGCGGCCGACTTCTCGCCACGCCGGAACGCCTGTACCGGCACTTCTCACTGTCGCGTCAGCCGGGGCTATCGCCCGGATGGCGAACTTCCCACGGCGCCACCCAATCGCCGTCGACGCGCAGCGAGACGCCCGCATCGTCCTCGATCAGCCGGCACACCGACATCTCGCCCGCATCGTCGCCATACCTGGCGGCGGCCTCGCGGAATCGATCGTGGGTGGCGGTGGTGAGCTCACTGCGGATCCCGGTCTCGTCGACGAGCTGCTGCACGAGGGCGAGATCCTTCACGCAGAGGGCCAGCCGGAACGACGGGTCGTAGTGTCCGGCGAGGATGCTCGGCACGTCGTGCTGCATGACGAAGCTGTCGGCAGCGCCACCCTTCATCACCTCCCACCACACGTCAGGATCGAGGCCGGCCTTCTTCGCCGCCACCATCGCCTCGCCGATCGCTGCCGCATGGATGAACCACAGTTGGTTGTTCACCAGCTTGGCCACGTAGCCGTTGCCGTATCCGCCGACGCGGCGCACCACGCCCATTGCGGCCAGCACCGGCCCGGCGCGGTCGACGTCAGCATCGTCACCGCCGACGAACAGGATCATGTCGCCGCGGATGCAGGAGTCGATCGAGCCGGTCACCGGCGCATCGACCGGATGGCCGCCGGCGTCGCGAACGAGTCCGCCGAGCCGCCGCATCAGGGCCGGAGCGCTCGTAGTGAGATCGATCCACGTCCGCCCGTCCATGGTGCCCGACAGCAGTCCCGCCGGCCCGGTGACGACCTGTTCGATCTCCTTCGGGCCGAACACCATCGTGCAGACGACCTCGACGGCGTCGACCATCTCGCCCGGCGACTGCACGCGCACGGCACCGTGGTCGACCAGTTCCTGCCCGGCATCCGGGCGGATGTCGTACACCCACAGGTCGTGGCCGGCACGCTGGATGTTGCGCGCCGCGGCCCTCCCCATGTTGCCAAGTCCGATGAATCCGACTCTCACGGTCCCTCCCACCTGATCTGGCAGATCTCTGCGCTCCGCCCCTCGAAGTTCCAGACACGGCCGAAGGCACGCACCCGGCCGATCAGCGCCTGGGCCACCGTGACCTCGGATCCCATCCAGTACTGGGTGTTCATGATGCCCACTTCCTCGCCAGGGCGCGATCCCTCGATGGGTGCGACGGCACCCTTGATGGCCCGGCCCACCGAGAGCGACCGCGTCTGGCCGTCGGTGGTGAACTCGACCGGTGCTCGCTCGGCGCCGAGGTAGGTGCCCACGAGAATCGCGAACAGCCCACTCGTGCCGCGGGCACCACCACGGAGGATGGTCTCGAGTGCCGCGAACTGCTCGTCAGTGGCTCGTTCGTCGATCCACAGGGCGAGCGTCCAGTTGCCGCGCTCCATCTTCCCGGGGATGTCGAGCAGCATCCCCACGTTCAGTCCCGACAGGTCGACGTCACCGCTCTGGCCGCGATCGATGCGGATGCCGGCCCATGCCTGGCAGTAGCCCTCGGTCGGCGGATGCTTGCCGAGCGACACGACACACGGGCAGAACACGGTGCAGTTGCAGTTGAGGATCAGTTCGCCCTCGAGTCGCCAGGGAGCGATCACGGTCGAACCTGATGCTGCAGTCGTTGCCATCTCGTTCGAGCCCCCTCAGTCGCGCGGCGGTTCCACCGTTGTGACGGTCATGCGATCGCCGCCACTGCTGCAGTAGCACCCGACCCGACGAGCACGAACCCGAGCGGCACCCGCACGCGCTGGCCGACCGACGGCAATTTCTCGATCACCATCACCACCGTAGCAACCGCCATGAACGGCACCGAATGAATGCCGCCGAACAGCGCAAGCGCCATCAGCGCCCAGCAGCAACCCACGCACGTAGCGGCGTGCGACAACCCCATCTGCCACGATCCCGCCGCGCCCGGCTTCCATCTCGACATCAGGAAGGTGATCGGCCGAGTGCATCCAGTGAGGCAGCGAGCCTTGAGCGGCGTGAACTGGTAGGCGCCGGCCGCAGCGAGCGCGGCGGCGACCCCGAGCCGAGCGCCCGTCGACTCGGGCCCTCCTGTCAGGCCGGTGGCGGCGAGCAGTGCCTGCACGGTGGCAAAGCCTGCAGACACCGCAGCCCACACCGCCGCAAACGCAGCGAGGAACGACCACCACTCCGGCGACGGCGTGGCGTTCCGGCGGTGGCGTGCCCGGCCCGCGTGGCTCGACGCCTGTGCCGCCAGGACATCTGCGAGCGAGCGCAGCATGGGCACTGCAGTGGGCAGCATCATCGCGAGCGACATCGCCGACCACGCGCCGATGGCGGCTGTCGACGGGAGCGCACCCGCGCCCGCGTGGTCGCCATGCGCGTCGGCACCGTGGCCGTTGAGCACGCGCATCGTCTGAACCGTTGCCACCAGCGCAGCAATCCAGAGCACGGCGGCGATGCCGACATCGACGGGCGGGCCGCTCCACAGGCGCCGGCGAGTTGCGCCGGTGACGTCGCTCGCTGTCGGCGGCTGCACGCCCGCAACATAGCGACCGTCGGCGGCCTCGTCGCTCGCTCGACGTGCTCAAGTCGGACGACTGTCACGCCGAAGACGTTCGGCCGCGCCACGCACGTGGGGTAGCATTGACATCACTAACAGTGGTAACACCTCCGGCCGCTGCCGGGAAAGGAACCGACGCAATGCGTCTCCGAGCCGCCCTCTTCGCCCTCGCTCCGCTCGCCGCGTCCGGCGCCATCGTGCTGGCACCAGCGCCGATGCCGCTCGCCTCCGCCGTCGGCGCGCCTACTGCGGCAA